>JADFIF010000164.1 GCA_022566795.1 Chloroflexota bacterium | reverse complement strand
GAAACCGGCAACGCGACGTGAAGGTAGTCCATGCGATAGCTTGACCGCCGCCTGCGCGCCTCGCCGGGATCGGAGCTTTCGAGCACCTCCCGGCGGTAGCGCTCTCCCGACGCGTGCCGTGTGCTCCAGAAGCGGTCGACCTCCTCGGGGTCTCCCCGGCGGCCTCCAAATCTGTCGCCGATCTGGGCCGCTCGACGGTCGTGGGCTTCGACGTCCTCGGCGAATCCGTCGAAGGCCAGGAAGAGCGTTGTGTCTCTGGAGGATGCCCTGTCGCCGTTCCAGAGCTCCACGCCGTAGTCGACCATCGTGGGTCGCACGCCCTCGGAGTAGATATGGGCGACGGCCTGGAACCCCGACTCGAAGTCGGAGAACACTATGGAGCGCAGGATATGCTTCTCAGGCGATGGGAATACGCGGATGGTGGCCTCGGTGACCACGCCCAGGGTGCCCTCGGAGCCGATGAAGAGGCCATTGAGTGATGGACCGGACGCTTGCTTCGGCACGCCCTTGGTTCTGACAACCTCACCGTCGGGAAGAACGGCTTCGAGACCCAGCACCTGCTCCCCCATTGAGCCGTGCTTGGCGGCGGTGTACCCGACGCCGTCCGTCGAGATGGCGCCGCCGACGGTGGCGACGGGCCTGCTCCACGGGTCGTGGCCCAGGACGAGGCCGGCGTCGCTGAGGGACTGCGCGGCGCTCTCGAGAACGACTCCCGGCTGCAGGCGCGCGGTCAGGTCCGCCTTGCTGATGTCGAGGATGGAGTTCATTCGCTGCAAGTTCAGGACAATGCAGTCCTGTACCGGAGTCGCCGCGCCCATGACGCCCGTGCCACCGCCGTATGGAACGACCGGTACCGAATGTCGCTGCGCGAACCGAAGAACTCGCGAGACCTCGGCTGTCTTGGAGGGCCAGACCAAAACGCCCGCCGTGGCATCCAGACGAGGCGCGGCGGAGAAGGCCCGATACACGCCGAGGGCATCGCCGCCAAACCGTTCGAGCAGGCCCGTGTCGGTCGAGACCGCGCCGGGCCCAACGATCCGCCCGAGGTCGGAGACGAGGCTGCTGTTCATGTGCGTGGGGTCTGGCACCTCGGGGTCGAAGCGGCGAGCGCTTGCGCGCGACGGTCACACACGGGATCCGCCACTCGTTCGCGATGCGGAAGGCGGGCAGGCCGCTTCGATGCATGAGCAAGCACAGCGTCTATCCCTGTCCACCTCTCCATTGGGTGCCCTCGGAGGAGTCCTCTATGATCACGCCGAGGCTATGGAGCTGGTCCCTGATCTTGTCTGCCAGGTCGTATTGCCCCGCCTGGCGAAGGTCCGCCCGAACGTCGATTAGCAGATCGACGAATGGCGCGATGTCGGCGCTTGGGTGCCCCTCGGGCTCCGCCAGCCTGAGACCAAGGACGTCGGCAAGCTCCCGCAGGACCGCCTGGGCGTTCGAGACATCGTAGCGCTTCTCCCGGCCCCGATTGATCTCTCTGGCGAGATCGAAAATCGCCGCCAGGGCTCGCGGCGTGTTGAGGTCATCGTCCATGGCCTCCACGAAGCGCTCTCGAAATTGTTCTGCCTCAAGACGCTGGTCGCCATTGGCAGTGCCGAAGGGCCTCAAGGCAGCCATGAGCCGCTCCGAGGCGCGTTCTTGAGCCTCTACGTTGTGCTCGCTGTAGACCAGCGGGCTGCGATAGTGGGAGCTCAGGAAGAACAGGCGGAGCGCGTCTGGCGAGAACCTTTCGAGGGCTTCCTTGACAGAGATGATGTTGCCGAGGGACTTGCTCATCTTGTCCTCGCCGAATCTGAGCAGGCCGTTGTGCATCCAGAATCTGACGAAGGGCTTGTTGTTGGAGTAGGACTCGCTCTGAGCCAGCTCGTTCTCGTGGTGAGGAAAGATCAGGTCCTGTCCCCCGCCGTGGATGTCGATGGTTTCCCCGAGATATGCGCTGGCCATGGCGCTGCACTCGATGTGCCATCCGGGCCTGCCCGGGCCCCACGGGCTGTCCCACGCGGGCTCTCCGGGCTTCTGTCCCTTCCATAGCGCGAAATCTCTCTCGTACTCCTTGCTCTCGTCGATCTCCACCCGAGCGCCGGCCATCATGCTGTCGAGGGCCCTGTGGCTGAGCCTGCCATAGTCCTTGTCGGCCCTTACTCGGAAGTAGACGTCGCCATCCTTGGGGTAGGCGAAGTCGGTGGCCACCAGCCGTTCGATCATCTCGATGATCTTGGGTATCTCCTCGGTGGCTCTGGGGTAGACGTGGGCACGAAGGGCGTTGAGTTGGTCCATCTCGTCCAGGTACTGCTGGATGTTCTGCTCGGCCAGCTCTCGGGTGGAGATGCCCAATCCAGCGGCGGCCTGAATCATCTTGTCGTCGATGTCGGTGAAGTTCTGCACGTGTCTGACCTCGAAACCCTTGAACTCGAGGTAGCGGCGTACTACGTCGAAAACGATCGCGAACATGGCATGGCCGATGTGCGATGCCGAGTAGGGGGTGATGCCGCAGACGTACATGCGGACCTTGCCGTCTGGGCTGGAGAAGGGCTCTTTTTTGCCCGAAAGGGTGTTATGTAGCTTCATTCGGCTCTGTCGACAGTGGCGACCACCAGGGCAGCTATCCCCTCGCCTCTGCCGATGAACCCGAGCCGGTCTGATGTGGTGGCCTTCACGTTCACCGAGTCGGCGTCCAGCCTCAGGAGGGCGGCGAGAGACTGCTTCATCTGCGCCATGTAGGGTCTGAGCACCGGGAGCTCGGCGAGTATTGTAGCATCAACGTAGAGGGTCTGCCATCCGCTGACGGCGAGGGTGTCAACCGTTCGCGTTAGCAACTCCGAGCTGGCGATACCCTTGGTTTCGGAGTCGCTGGACGGAAAGTGGGTTCCGATGTCTCCCAGGCCCGCTCCTCCGAGCATCGCGTCGATTACCGCGTGAATCAGGACGTCGCCATCGCTATGTCCGTCGAGGCCCCGCGCGAACGGGACCGTGACGCCGCCGAGTACCAGCGGCCGCCCCTCCACCAGCGGGTGAACGTCGATGCCGATGCCCGTTCTCGCGGTCAAACGCTGCCTTGCGAAACCAGTCTCGCCCGTCTCATTAAGAGGGCCTCGGCCACAGAGAGGTCCTCCGACGTCGTGACCTTGATGTTCTCGTAGGAGCCCATGAAGAGCCGCACCTTGCCACCCACACGCTCTACCATCGAGGCGTCGTCCGTCACGTCATCGTCGACGGTCTCGTGTGCCTCCAACAGGATGTCGCTGCGAAAGACCTGGGGCGTCTGGACGATCCATAGTGTGTCGCGGCCTAGGGTCTGCGTCACGACCATGTCGGCGTTGGCGGCCTTAATCGTATCCTTGACTGGAACCGCGGCCACAGCGACGCCGGTGAGGAGCGCTTCGGTAAGGCCTCGCTCAATCAGCCTGGCGTCGACGAGTGGGCGCGCGCCATCGTGAACGACGATCCATTCGGCATCAGGGAGGCTGTCCAACCCCTTGCGGACAGAGTCCTGCCTTCGCTTGCCCCCGAGGCAGATCGCCGTGACCTTGTGGTAGCGCCCTTCCGCAACCAGGCGGCTCGCCTGTTCGATGTTGGCATCGGAGAGCACGACAACGACGGAACCGACACGGTCGCTGGCGTGGAGCGCATCGAGGCTGTGTGCGATGAGAGGCTTGCCCCCAAGGGTGGCGAAGGTCTTGTCGACCCCCTCCATGCGGCGGCTTGCGCCGGCGGCCACAACAATAGCCCCCACGCTTGCATGGGGGCTCGGACCGCTCGGCGCCTCAGACGAGTCTGGCACGGGCTACCCCCGTTTGGGTTGAGCGAAGATAATGCAACCGGCAGCGCTTTGAAGGACGCGGGTGACAGTCACATCCACATCTTCGTCCAGGTGAGAAGCGCCTCCTTCCACGACGACCATCGTGCCGTCATCGAGGAAGCCTACCCCCTGGCGTGGCTCCTTGCCCTCTTGCACGATTCTGATGATCATGCCCTCGCCCGGAAGGAGGACCGGCGTCAGCGAGTTGGCCAGCTCGTTTACGTTGAGCACTAGGACCCCCTGAATCTGGGCAACCCTGTTCAGGTTGTAGTCGGTCGTCACTATGGGTACCTTGAGCTCGGTGGCTAGTGAGACGAGCCTGGAGTCAACCTCTTCCCCGTCGAGGCGATCAACATCGAGGATCTCGACGGGGACGTTCTCCTCCTGTCGTAGCTTGTTCAAAAGCTCCAGGCCTCTCCGGCCCCGATTCCGCCGGAGGGAGTCGCTGGAGTCGGCGATGTGGCGCAGCTCGTCCAGCACGAACGTTGGGACCACGAGCGTCCCCCGCAGGAAGCCCGTGTGGCTGATATCGGCGATTCGCCCATCTATGATGGCGCTGGTATCCACGAGCATCCCGCCGTTAGTCGCCGCCTCACGTGGCCCCTTGCGCCCACGGATTTCGTCGGAAATACCCTTCTGAAAAACATCTCTTCTAGGCGAGGCAAAGAGGGTCGCCCCCACGTAGGCAAGGAAGATGCTCAGGGCGATCGGTAGGCCGACTCCCAGCCAGCCGGTCAGGCGAAACATGGGGATAGATATGAGTACGGCGACGAGGAGGCCGAGCAAGAGGCCAAGGGTCGATGACAGCAGCCGGGACGTGGACACGCTCTCGAGCCGGCGAACGAGCGCTCCAACCGCCCACGTAGCCACGTACGGCGTGGCCAGGAGTCCCAAGACCACGCCGGCGCTGCTCAACCCAAAGACCCAAGGGACGTAGAGCTCAGGTCCCCAGGTGTCGCTGATATACTCTCCTAGCCGCCAGCCCCCGGTGGCGAGAATCGCGCCACCGACGAACCGTGGCACGGTCTCAGCAACGATGAGACCACCCCCTCACATCCCCTC
>JADFIF010000054.1 GCA_022566795.1 Chloroflexota bacterium | reverse complement strand
AGTCCCGGCGATTTTTATGAGACTATGCGGAACACATTTGATCGGCTGTACTATGAGGGGGCGACCCACCCGAAGATGATGAACATCGGCCTGCACTGCCGCATAGCGGGCCGTCCGTCGCGCGCCGTGGCGCTTCAGGAGTTCCTCGAATACGCCCGGAGCCTCCCAAAGGTTTGGTTCGCTCGACGCACGGACATCGCACGCTGGTGGCTACAACACTATCCGTGAGAGATCACGGCCCTGCCGGTGAGGGGGTGGGCGATGCTCGCCCACTCAACATCGGGGCTCCCCCTTTGGTAGGTCCAAATGTGTCCAGCCGTCGCTGATTTCCCATGTACGCCACCGCCGATTTGCGGTACAGTTGTATCGGAGCTTTTCATGGGGCTCCTGGGGTTGAAGGCCGGGGCTTGACGACCAGCTCGAATCTAGCCAGCCCCGGGTAGCTCCCGCATCGCACGATAGCACGCAAGAGAGTCATGTCTGACGCGCCCACCACACGTCTCGAGCCGGTCGAGGTCGAGGCCCGGCTCGACTACGATTCGGCCCTTCGGAAGGTCATGGGACTGGCCGACTTCGAGCGTTCCACGCACAGCCCGGGCCACTCGGCATTCCACATCGAGCGCATGAGTCTCTTGATGGAGCGCCTCGGTAACTGTCACCTGGACATTCCGACTGTCCACGTGGCGGGCACCAAGGGCAAGGGCAGCACGGCGGCGATGGTGACGTCGATCCTGACGGCTGAAGGCTATACGGTGGGCCTGTACACGTCGCCTCATCTGCACAGCGCGGTGGAGCGGATTAGGGTCGGCCTGACGCCGGTGGCCAAGGGTAGCTTCGCGTCGCTCGTCGAGCAGGTCTGGCCCGACGTCGAGTGGGTTGGCAAAGAGGGCGGCCTCGGCGCCGTGACCACCTTCGAGATGCTCACGGCGATGGCCTTCCTCCACTTCAAGCAGGTTGGCGCCGACTTCCAGGTGATGGAGGTGGGCCTGGGGGGAAGACTCGACTCTACCAACATCGTGACCCCGGCGGTCTCCATCATCACCTCCATCAGCCTCGACCACGTCGCGACCCTGGGGGGCACGCTGGAGCTCATCGCCCGGGAGAAGGCCGGCATCATTAAGCCCGGGGCCCCGGTTGTGGTCGCGCCTCAGCGCGACGAGGCGATGGCCGTCTTTCGCGAGGTCGCGGCGGAGAAGAGTGCGCCTCTGATATCGGTGGCCGACAATATGTCTTGGGAGAAGGGCGAGGCGAACCTCGACGGGCAGACCTTCGCCGTCGAGGGCGCACACGGCCGCTACGAGCTAGCGACGCGGCTCCTCGGAGACACTCAGATCGAGAATGCGTCCACCGCCGTCGCCGCCATCGAGTCGCTGGTCGACAGCGGTTTTGCGGTGTCCGATGAGAGCGTCGTCCGGGGGGTCCGCGACGTCCGCTGGCCGGCCAGGCTGGAGACGCTGTCGAGAGAGGCCCCGGTACTGGTGGTCGACGGCGCCCACAATCCGTACTCCATGAAACGCCTGGTGGAGTCCGTGCGCCAATACTTCGATTTCGACCGCGTGTTCGTCGTCTTCGGGGCCCTGGGAGGCCATAGCGGCAGGGGCATGCTGGCCGAGCTGGCAGCACTGGGCCCAACCATCATCCCTGTGCGATCTCGACATCCCAGGTCGGCGCCCAGCGCGCTGATGGCCGCGGTCGCTTCCGATCTCGGCTTGAGGGTGGTGGGCGAGACAGCAAGTGTGGCACACGGCACGCGGCGCGCGCTCGAGCTGGCGGGAGACGGCGACCTCGTCTTGGGCACCGGGTCGCTGTCCGTTGCCGCGGAGGTGATCGAGGAGATACGCGGAATCGAACCTGAGCTATATCCGTACATCAAGCGCCCCGCTGACACGGGCGCGATGTCGGCCGTATGAGGCGAGCATGAGCAGTTCCAACGGCGGCGCGCTGGCCAATCGAAAACGAGTGGTCATCACTGGCATGGGAGTGATGTCACCCTTAGGTCAGTCGGTGGAGGAGTACTGGAACGGACTTGTCCAGGGGCGCTCGGGCATAGGGCCCATGACCCTGGCCGATCCGACCCCCTACCCGTGCAAGATCGCCGGCGAGGTCACCGGGTTCGACGCTGCGCAGTACATCGACAAAAGAGAGGCGCGTCGGATGGCGCGGTTCTCGCAGTTCGCGGTATCCGCCGCCGCCGTTGCGCTGGAGGATTCCGGCCTGAACCTCGGCAAAGAGGACCCGGATCGGCTTGGGGTAGTGATGGGCACCGGCGTCGGAGGATTCCCCGAGACCGAGGAAAATGCCAGGACTCTGATCGACCGGGGCGGAATGCGGATTAGCCCCTATTTCATCCCCATGATCCTGCCGAACATGGCCGCGGCCAATGTAAGCCGCATCTTCTCCCTGCGAGGCTATACGTCGACTGTCATAACGGCGTGCGCGGCGGGCAACCAGGCCATTGGGGAGGGCGCCGAGGCCATCCGACGGGGGGTGGCGGACGTGGTGTTGAGTGGGGGTTGCGAGGCCGGAATCTGCCAGCTAGGCCTCGGCGGCTTCAACGTGATGAAGGCCCTGACCAGACGGAATGACAAGCCCGAGCATGCCAGCCGTCCCTTCGACGCCAAGCGCGACGGCTTCGTGCCCGCCGAGGGCGCTGGTGTGCTGGTACTCGAGAGCCTGGAGCACGCCGCCAGCAGAGGCGCCAACGTACTGGCGGAGGTCATCGGGTACGGCGTATCGTCGGATGCCCTTCACGCCGTCGCACCCGACGAGGATGGCGCGGGCGCCGCGCGCGCGGTGCGCTGGGCCCTGGATAACGCCTCCATTGGCCCGGACGAGGTGGACTACGTTAACGCCCACGGCACATCGACTCCGCTAAACGATCTGTCCGAAACCCTGGCCATCAAGCTGGCGTTCGGAGAGCGGGCGTACAAGACGCCGATAAGCTCCACCAAGTCGATGATCGGCCACGCCCTGGGTGCCGCGGGAGCGCTGGAGGCGGTGGCCTGCGTCAAGACGATTCTCACCGGTCAGATCCACCCGACCATCAACTACGAGAACCCCGACCCGGAGTGCGACCTCGACTACGTCGCCAACGAGGCGCGCTACCAGCAGGTCGATACCGCCCTTTCCAACAGCTTCGGATTCGGCGGCCAAAACGCGTGTGTGGTGTTCAGACGCTTCGAAGATTAGCCCGGCGCTGACAAACCCCTTTCGCGCAAGGGACCTGCCCCGACGGAGGCAAGAGGCGTTAGGCCGATGCCACCGGGTCCTTGGACACCATCCCTTCGAACATCATCTGCATAGCCATCGTGTGGCTACAGGTCCCATGGCCCGCAAAGAATTCGCAGGAGCAGTCCCAACGCCCCGCCTCGTAGCTGATGGTGTGGTCGCCGTTGTCTCCTCGAAACTCCGCATCGTACCGCGTGAACTTGACGCGGTCCGGCTGAACTGCGTAGTCCTTGGCCTTCTCGGCTT
Organism: Chloroflexota bacterium; assembly: GCA_022566795.1. Lineage (GTDB taxonomy): Bacteria > Chloroflexota > Dehalococcoidia > Lucifugimonadales > JADFIF01. Next base: position 14,246 of record JADFIF010000054.1, on the reverse strand, counting down.
TTCTTACGAGGCCTGAGTCCATTGACTGCTCCTCCTTGGTGTGGTGGGTGTCGCGCTCTGTGGATGAGTGTGAGAGGACCCTCCAAAGTGATGCTCACGCCCCTCTGATTCGATTGTACTCTCGCCCGAAATGCAGCGTCAACGCGGTGGCAAGCAAAATTCGAGGCGTGCGGGGCGTCGTTGCGACGCCAGATACGAGATGCTATATTTTCGACGCTGGCTCGAAGATGGGCTTGTCGGACCATAGCGGTTCGTAGCAGACCTGTCGGGGCCGGACCGAGCCAATGCACTCGAGGAGGACACCATGGCAGGGGAGTTTCGGATCGCCGTCATCGGACAGGCGGCCTTCGGCGAGAGTGTGCTGAACGCCCTCGTGGAGCGGGGCGAGAACGTCATCGCGGCCTTCTGCCCGCCAGACCGCGAGGGCCGGCCCCACGACCCCTTAAGAGTGGCGGCCGAGGGACACGGCATCCCCGTCCTCCAGTTTCGGCGCATGCGAAATCAGGAGGCTGTAGACGCCTTCAAGGCGCTCAATACGGACCTCTGCGTCATGGCGTTCGTTACCGACATCATCCCGGATGCGATACTGGAGGCTCCATCGAGGGGTACCATCCAGTACCATCCGTCTCTTCTACCAAAGCATAGAGGTCCGAGCTCGATAAACTGGCCCATCATCAACGGCGAGACGAAGACAGGGCTGACCATCTTCTGGCCCGACAAGGGCCTCGACACCGGCCCGGTGCTCCTTCAGAAGGAGACCCCCATCTCGGCTGACGACACGCTGGGTACCGTCTACTTCGACAGGCTGTTCCCGATGGGTGTAGAGGCCATGGTAGAGGCCGTCGGACTCGTCAAGGACGGCACCGCGCCGAGGATCGTCCAGGACGAGTCTCAGGCTACTTACGAGGGGTGGTGTCGGGCCGATAATGCCGTGGTAGACTGGGACAGGCCGGCAGACGAGGTCTACAACTTGATCAGGGGCAGCGACCCCAGCCCAGGCGCGGGCACGACCTTCAGCGGCTCGAAGATACAGCTATTCCGCGCGGCGCGCCGCGAGGGCGAGACCGCGCAAGCGCCGGGCGAAGTCGTGGAGGTGAGCGACGATGGATTCGTCGTGGCGGCCAAGGGCGGCGCCATCTTCGTTGGACGGGTCCAGCCCGATGGCGCAAGAAAGCTCATGGCGCCCGAGTGGATGCAGTCCGTTAATCTGCAGCCCGGCGCCAAGTTCGGCGGCTAGATTTCCCTCTGCCCAGACGGCCCCTCCCCGGGTGAAGGAGACTTGCCGGCTAGCGCTGAGTAGCCGAAATCAGCGTAACGTTCGTTCGCGAGTGTCGTCGGGAGTCCAGATCCCGGCAAGTCGGGATTGGCGAGGGCACTGGGGGATGGTTTGGTCTGTGGCAGACCACGAGTGCGTTCCCAATGCGGGGCGGGCATCATGACGCGGTTTTCCGCAACCAAGTACTAGCATGGCGTCGCAGACGGTTGGACGGGTGGCGTGGGATGACGTGCGCCGGCAGGCCACAGATTTCCTTAGCCGGTATATCCAGATCGACACGTCGAACCCGCCAGGAAACGAGGCTGCGGCCGCGCGCATGATCTCCGAGACGCTGGCCGCCGAGGGGATCGCCAGCGAGCTGTACACGCCCGCACCCGGCAGGCCCAACCTCGTGGCCCGGCTGCGTGCGCCCGACCCTTTCGCCAGGCCCCTACTTCTGTTGCACCACATGGACGTTGTGCCCGCGAGTCCCGGAGCCTGGCGCGTGCCGCCCTTCGACGGTGAGGTCCGCGAAGGCTACGTTTGGGGACGCGGCGCCATCGACGACAAGGGCCTGGGCGCCATTCATCTGATAGCCTTCCTTCTCCTTGCTCGTAGCGGAGTCACTCTGGGGCGAGACGTCATCCTGATGGCCGTGGCAGATGAGGAGGAGGGTGGCGGACTCGGCGCCGGGTGGATGGTGAACAACCACTGGGATGATATCGAGTGTGAGTACGTGTGGGACGAGGGTGGCGCGGGCTCCCACGGAATCATCGGCGATAACCCCGTGTTCTCGGTGTCGGTTTGGGAAAAGCGCTCGATGGTGTTGCGGCTAACGGCGCGCGGCCAGGGCGGCCACGGCGCGATGGCCGTGGGAGCTCCGATAGACCGGCTTGTAAGCGCCCTCCATGCCCTTCAAGGGTACCGAGCGGATGCCCGCTTCAACGAGGTCACCCGAGAGTTTTTCAGGCGGGTCGCCGCAACGCGTCCCTTCCCCGTCTCCTGGCTCATGCGGAATGCCGGCCATTTCGCGGTTCGGCCCTTGCTGAGCGCCCGAATCAATAAGATACCCGTGGTGAACGCGATGGTTCGCGACACCGTCGTCACGACGATACTCGACGCCGGGGGCAAGCCCAACGTCTCGCCGGAAACGGCGATGGCGACAACCAACGCGCGACTGCTGCCCGACACCGACCCGGAAGCGTTCTTGCAGAACATCCGGAACGTCGTTGGGGAGTCGATCGACGTTGAGGTGGAGGCCCTGACGGAGGCCTCGCCGCCCTCGCCGGTCGCCTCGGAGCTGTTCGAGGCCATCGAGAAGGCTGCCGTGGCGGAGGTCCCCGGCGCCGTGGTCACGCCGATTCAGACGCCGGTCATCACGGACTCGAGGTTCTTCCGCCTCAAGGGGGCGAAGGCCTACGGCCTGATCCCGGCCATTCTTACGACAGACGATCTGAACACCATCCACGGTGTCGACGAGCGGATCTCGATCGATAACCTCGTCCGGGGCATCAAGATCACGCTCGACGCCATCACGCGCCTGTGCGCCCGCGACGGTGCCTCCGCATCCGATCAGCGCCGCTAGCAGTGGGATTCCGCTTGCCGCCCGTAAAGCGGCTATCCGGCCGGCGTTAGCACATGCGGCGCCTTGCCGTTGACCTTCCCATTGACAGGGGCGGCGCTGGACGGCAACAGCGCGTTGATGCGCTCGAACATCGATGCCGCCCGCTCGACGGTTGCTTCGTCGATCTCGCCATGAAGATCGTCGTGGTGCTGAAGCAGGTAGGCCGCCGGGCGGTATGGGTCGAAGCGGCCCCCGGCGATTCCCTCCCTCTCGAAATAGGCTGCCAGCCGCTGCGTGATCCGAGGATTACTCTCCGTAATGGCCTTCATCGTCAGGTCGGCGGGGAGCTCGTCGCAGTAGGCTTCATTTACAAGCCGAAGGTAGAGCTTGGGGTCGAACAGGTCCTCAATGTCGGCGTCGCGCACCCGGGTGACCTCGACCCACTTGACGGGGTCGCGCCGCCGCTGGCTCATGCTCTGATTCAACTGCTCCATGCGCTCCTTGTTTCTCGGCGTCACGTCCATCAAGACGGCCACGCTCACGTAGTTCTCGCCGAGCAGCGAGGCGAAGGTGGGCAGGTTGTCGGCTCCTCCCACCGGAATGACGACCCAGCGCGGATCCAGCCGCATCTGGCCCCTTGCCGCAACCGCCTCGCCCAGAATCTGAAGGTAGATCAGGTCGGCCGGGGTGTTCACCATCAGGCAGTGGGGCGCCAGGAACAGCGTCTGGGCCATCTGAGATCCGAGGGCCACCTGCAGAGGGAAAACCGTCTCCGCATCGTTGCAGTAGACGTCGTTGCTGATGACGGTGCCCAGGTCGTCGATGTCTTGCACCGTGCGCACGCGGCTCAGGTGGCGCAGGTTGATCATGAACGGCGAGTGAGTGCTGTAGAGCACCTGGTGCTTCGGCGCCAGCCGCTCATCGATGAAGCGCAGGAAGTCGCGCTGAGCCATCGCGTGGAGGTTGAGCCCGGGCTCGTCCAACAGCAGGATCAGGTTGGTGTCCTCGTGGTCCTCCTCGAGCTTCGAGAAGTAGGCTAGAAACGAGAAGAACCACACGAACCCTTTGGAGCGCTCGCCGAAGGGCACCGACACCCTGTGCCGGTTGTTCCAGATACGCACGTGCAGAATCGTGCCGGAGTCGAGAGGCGGAGGGTCGTTTGGATTGGCCACCGAGAGGTCGAACTCGACTCTGAGCTGCTTGTTCTGGTTCCAAAACTCGAAGATCTCGTCGGAGATACCGATAGATGCCGACTCGAGCTCGGCTTTCAAGTGCTCGTAGTTGGTCTGGTCTTCCAGGTCCTCCAGCTCCACTCCGGGCAACGACAACAGGGACAAAAAGGTCCTGTCGGCGTCGTCCATGGGGGCAAGGCCGTCCCGCCGCTGGATCAGGTCCTCGATAGATATGCGGCCTCGCATGGTGCTGTAGTCGTCGAAGTAAACGAACCGCGGCATCATTTTGTTCAGGTAGTCCTCGATGATCCGCTGCCGGACGTCTACCCTGCTCCTTACGGCCACCTCGGCTAACAGCACCTGAACCGACGCCGGCTTGATTTCCAGCGTCTCCAGGCGCGCGACCACCTCCTCCCAATCCTCCGCTCCGGTCACCAGGGCCTGCGCCTCGGGCGGCAGCTTCGCATCGGCCAGCGCGTTGCGAATCAGTGCCTTCTGGTCGATCTCGAACTCCCAGGACCTGGCGTTCGCATAGTCCTTGCAGGCGATGACCCTCGGCGATGCGAGGACGCCTCTGCCGTAAGCGGCCTCGATCTTGGCGACCTCAACTGTCGACAGCTCGAGCTCGGCCCTGACGGCGATAGCCGGGTTGTCCTTGTGGGTACGCTTGTAGCGAACGTAACCCTTTCGCGGGTAGTCCTTGAGGTCGAAGTCGCCGCTGACCCCGTCGACAGGGTTGAGCCGTTTCAGGGCGTGCAGGAACGCGGTCTTCCCCGACTCGTTCTTGCCGACCAGGCACGTTACATCGTCGGTGTCGACCCATCCGGAGTCGTCGATGCTCTTGTAGTTCGTGACCCTAGCGCGAGTAAACCTCATGTGCCCTCCTCAGACCCCGATGATGGAGCCGCGCCCGTTGCAGTCCGCCAGAGAGTCGAGCGGCTATCGCCGCGCAAACGTCGCTCGCTGGGGAGCCGATGGGCAGTCCGCAAGCAGGAATCGCAACTGTCGTCAGGGTATCCCGCTGGTTCGAAAGGGTGCAAGGCCTTTGAGGGTTTTCTAATACGTTTATTAGAATTGTCTTAGGCCTTGTGCATCCACACGTAGGGGCAGGTCCCCGTGCCTGCCCTAACGCTGGGCAACCACAGGGGGTTGCACCTACGTGATCGCGTCCTGGGATGTGCCCCGGGGGCCGAAGATCCTGGGGGCGCGGGTGGGAACAAGGCGTTTGCCTTATTGAGGCAGTTCCTTGGTAGCGCCGTTGGACAAGACGGCGGGTCGCATTTCGGGGAGCCCGTGATCACGAGCTAAGGGCGAAACAAGGGGGCGGCCTTCTCGGTCCGCCCCCGGTTCGCCGTCCCATTTCAGCGATCGTGCCGCCCTACCTACTCGGCTCCCGACACCCGTGTGTGGCCCGGCTCAGGCTCTTGGGGGGCGTTGGCGCCGTCCTGCCGTCGGTGCCCTTGTCGGTGGCGCTCCCACTCGTCCCGCCAGATCTCCATCTGGATGAAGTCCAGCCCGTTTCGGCGCACCGGCTTCACCTCGCGAAAGCCCGACTTGGCGAAGGCTCGCCTGGCGCGGTGATTCCAATCGAGCGTATGCAGATACACGCGGGATATGGTCGTTGTGCCGAAGATGTGATTGAGGAGTGTGTCCACCGCGTCGGTGCCGTAGCCGTGGTTCCAGTGCTCGCGGTCGATCATGATCCCGAGCTCGGTCTCCCCGCGCCTCAGGTCGATGTCATAGTACATGCAGTTGCCGATGTGTTTGCCGTCGTGGGTGTCGACCGCGATACGCTTCGACCAGGGGCTAGGGTACGCCAGCTCCTCCTTGGAGTATCTGACGAAATCCTCATAGGACATGCGCAACGGCCGCGTTGCGTCCAGACGGGCAAGCTCTTCGTCTACCCGCCAAGCGTAATCGTCGGGAGCGTCCTCTATGCTCTTCTCCCGCAGGATTACCTTGTTGCCCTTGATCGACAAGGCGTCAGCCGCAGCGGTCATCTTGCGCGACCAGGGCAAGGCCCTTTTGAACAACTCTTACCTCGTTGTCGTATGTCAGGGTATCCAGAGCTTCCTCGACCGGCATCCAGCGCACTACGTCGAACTCATCATCGTGGCGAGAGACGTCGCCCCCTGTGGGCGACATCAGGTAGAAGTAGACGGTCTTATGGCAGCGCGTCCCATTCTCGACGAACCAATACTCGATAGCATCGATGAATCCGCTGGTGACAACCTCCAGACCGGTCTCCTCATTGACCTCCCGGAGAGCGGTCTCCTCGCGGGTTTCACCTGCGTCCGGCGTGCCCTTTGGCAGCCCCCAGACCAAGGGCGACTTCCGTCCGCAGATGACCGCCTCCACCCCATCTTCACCTTTGCGAACTACCACCCCGCCCGCGGACACTAGCTGTCGGACATGTTGTCTTCGTGCCATCGATGCCTTTATGACCCTGTGTAACCCATTTTATTGGCTGCCGTCGGAGGGCGTCAAGCGGGCCACATCACGGAATCTCGTCGATGCATCCGGCCAGATTCGCGCAGATGAAGCTTGAACGGTCGCCCCGACAGGGGTTATAATGTAACCAACAACCGAATAGATCGCCGAGACGAACAGACCAAGCGACCCTTTAAGTCAGTCCGGTGAGGCTGGCAAGGGCGTCACTCCCGGCAGCGGCGCGCTCCGGGCCAAGGCGAAAGCCGTGACTGAGACCTCTTGCCAGCAGGCGAGAGGTTTTTTTGATGCCCAGAGGCCTTGATGGCACAGCCCCCGGAGTGCGCCTATGGCCCAGCGCTTAGAGGCAAGGGAGATCCTGTCGTCCGAGGAGATGGCCCGCTCGCTGGCGCGTATCTCCCACGAGATTCTCGAGCGCAACAGCCGCGTTGAGCGCGTGGCGCTCGTCGGGATCTATACGCGAGGCGTGCCGATGGCGGAGCGCATCGCCGGCGCCATCAAGGAGTTTCAAGGCGAAGACGTAGCTGTGGGTGCGCTGGACATCGGCCTGTACAGAGATGACATCTCCGGCGGCGTCCGGCCAACGATGCGTCCGACTCACTTACCCGTCAACATCCAAGGGAAGAGCGTGATCCTCGTAGACGATGTGCTCTACACGGGGAGGACCATTCGCGCCGCCATGGACGCTTTAAACGACTTTGGCAGGCCCAGGGACATCCAGGTTGCCGTGCTCGTCGATAGAGGACACCGCGAGCTGCCCATCAAGGCCGAGTACGTCGGCAAGAACGTACCCACGTCCGCGGACGAGCAGGTCAAAGTGCGCGTCGTCGAGGTCGATGGGGTCGATCAGGTGGTGATCCTGAGGAGGGACGAACAGTGACACAGGTGCGTAGCGAGCCAATTCAGTCCGTCCTCGGCGGACGACGAGCCGTAGTTGCGTCGTCCCCCGACCTGAGTGAAGTCCCTGAAAGACCTGAGGGCCGAAGGCACATCCTCGATCTAGATGACTTCTCGCCGGCCGAGATACTGGGCGTCATGCAGAACGCCGATGTCATGAAGGAGGTCCTCCACCGCGACATCAAGAAAGTGCCGACCCTTCGCGGCAAGACCGTCATCACGCTGTTCTACGAAGCCAGCACCCGGACGAGGGTCTCCTTCGAGCAGGCGGGCAAGATACTCAGCGCGGACGTCATCAACGTGGCCGGCGACGGGAGCAGCGTCGAGAAGGGCGAGTCGCTGCACAACACCGCCCTGACCCTGCAAGCCATGAACGCCGACATCATCGTCATCCGGCACCCCCACTCCGGAGCGCCGCACTTCCTGGCCCGGAACCTCGACTCCTGCGTGATCAACGCGGGCGATGGCCAGCACGCCCATCCGACCCAGGCCCTGCTCGACCTGTACACCATTCAGAGCCACCGGGGCCAAATCGACGGGCTGAAGGTCGTCATCGTCGGCGACATTCTGTACAGCCGGGTCGCGCGCTCGAACCTTTGGGGGCTGACCAAAATGGGCGCCCAGGTCGTTCTTTGCGCTCCTCCGACGCTGATCCCGCCAGACTTCCTCAACAGCTCCCGCCAGGTCGAGGGCCACCCCTTTGCCTCAGTGCAAATCGAGACCAACGTGGAGCGGGCCCTCGAGGGAGCCGACGTGGTCATGGCGCTCAGGCTCCAGCTCGAGCGGCAGCGGGCCGGCCGTCTTCCGACCCTACGGGAGTATTCGAGGATGTACGGCATCACGCCCAAACGGCTGGAGCTGGCCAAGCCCGAGGTGTTGGTGATGCACCCCGGACCCATGAACGAGGGCATCGAGATCGACCCCGAGGTCGCCCACGGCGCCAGGTCGGTCATCGAGGAGCAGGTAACCAACGGAGTGGCCATCCGGATGGCGTTGCTCTACACGGTGCTAACGCCTCGCCGAGGCGGAAGCTTCCCTCTTCCGTGAAAACAGGGGGTGAAAAGAGCGGTGAGAAGCACGTGCCGCTTCCCGCTAAAGAGGCCATCTCAAAATCCCGTCTGGGGATGTGCCCCCAGGAGCCAAGACCCTGAGGGCGGGTGGGTGGCAACATCGCATTTGCCTCTTTGAGACAGTTTCTGAGCTGAGCTAATAGGAATTCAGTGACCGGGCCGCGGGGTAATGGGTGTCAGGAGTGAACCGATGAAACCTTTGTTGATCAGAGGTGGACGCGTCGTAGACCCCGCCCAGGGTATCGACAAGATAGCAGACCTGCTCCTGCAGGATGGCCTGGTCCGCGGTATCCACCAACGAATCGACCCGCCCGATGACGCTGAGGTAATCGACGCCTCCGGCAGCACCGTCTGCCCAGGCTTCGTGGACCTCCACTGCCACCTCAGGGAGCCCGGCTACGAGGATAAAGAAACCATCGCCACCGGCACCCGCGCCGCCGCAAGGGGCGGCTTCACGACCGTCTGCGCCATGCCGAACACCAACCCCGTCGTCGACTCGCCGGCCCTCGTCGAGTTTGTGCTGCGCAAGGCATCGGACGAGGGCTCTGTCCGCGTGCTGAGCATTGGCTGCGTAACCAAAGGCAGCAACGGGGAAGAGCTGGCTGAGATGGGTGAGCTTGCGCAGGCTGGCGTCGTCGGATTCAGCGACGACGGGAATCCCGTGGTCGACTCGAACATCATGCGGCAGGCCCTGAGCTACAGCTCCGCCCAGGGGCTCCCCGTCATCAACCACTGCGAGGTGCCCGAGCTGTTCCAGGGCGGCTCCATGCACGAGGGCTGGATCTCCAACAGGCTTGGCATCCAAGGGATTCCGGCCTCGGCAGAGGAGATCATGGTGTCTCGCGACATCGCTCTGGCCGAGCTAACGGGCGGCCGTCTCCACGTGGCCCACATCAGCACCGCCGGCACCCTGGAGCTGGTACGTCAGGCCAAGGACAAGGGACTGGCGGTCACCTGCGAGGTGACGCCTCATCACCTGACCCTCTCCGACGCGACGGTGATGGGTGTCCGAGACGGCGGGTCGCCCTTCGACCCCCTCACCTCCAGCGCCTACGACACTCACGCCAAGGTGAGCCCGCCCCTCCGTGGCCTGGCCGACGTGGCCGCGTTGGTCCAAGGCCTTCGGGATGGCGTCATCGACCTCATTGCCACCGACCACGCCCCGCACAACCGGGTCGACAAGCTCTGCACGATAGACGAGGCCGCATTCGGTATCAGCGTCCTGGAGACGGCCTTGGGCTCCGTGATGTCGCTGGTCCACTCCGGCGAAATTGCGCTGCCCTGGCTGATCGACAGGATGACCGCCGCGCCGGCGCGCTTCTTGGGCCGCTCAGATTTGGGCACTCTGCGCGAGGGCGCCGCGGCAGACGTCACCATCTTCGACCCCGACGCCGAGTGGACCGTCGACGCCGATGGCTTCGCGTCCCGCGGCAAGAACACCCCACTGGACGGCATGACGCTGAAGGGCCGGGTCGTGGCGACCATCTTCGGGGGCGAGGTGGTGTTCAGCGCCTCTCCATGAAGATAGTTTACGACCAAGAGGTCGACGTGCCGCGGATTATCTTCGGCGCCTCGCAGGTTCAAGAGAGCGACGAGGACAAGCCGGGGCTAATTCTCGACTACGACGGCTATGGTGAGTCGCCGTCTCTTAAGCGAAGTTTGGCACGGATTTCACGAGGCCTGAGAAATCATCGGTAGAACTGGCAATGAGTCCTAAGCCCTCTCCCTCATCCTGGAAGAGGGCGCGGTGTACCGGGGTGAGGCCTTCGGCGCCGAGCGCCACGCCATATGTCATTTCGAGCGGAGCCGAGAAATCCAAGGCGCTACGCGGCAGGGCCACATGGCTCAATACCATGTCTACATCATGACCAACGCGACCAGAACGCTGTACACCAGCGTGACGAATGATCTAGAGAGACGCGTCTATGAGCACAAACGCAAGCTCGTGGATGGCTTCACCAAGAAGTACAACGTCACTTGGCTAGCGTACTACGAGGTCACCAGCGACGTTTCCGCGGCGTTGACCCGCGACAAGCAGCTCAAGCGGTGGGGTAGAAGCAAGAAGGTCGCACTAATTGAATCGTTGAACCCGCAGTGGAAGGACCTGGCCCAGGACTGGTATGACGAATGATGGCGAAGCGCCTCAGACCTCTCGACTTCGCTCGAGGTGACATGTGGGGTTCCATTTCGGTGAGCAAGGAGGCTGACGTTCTACAACACAGGTACCATGCCTAAGCCAGCCCACCTCGTCCTGGAAGACGGCTCGGTGTACGCGGGCGAAGCCTTCGGCGCTGTCGACACGTCCGCCTACGGCGAGGTCGTCTTCAACACCTCGATGACCGGCTACCAGGAGGTGCTGACCGACCCATCCTACGCCGGCCAGATCGTCGTTCCCACCTACCCCCTCATCGGCAACTACGGCATCAACGAGCGTGACTTCGAATCGAAGAGGGTTCAGGTCTCCGGCTTCGTCGTGCGCCAGCACTGCATCCAGCCCAGCCACTCGCTGAGCACCGCCACCGTCGACGAATTCCTGGCGTCCCAGGGTGTGCCTGGGATCAGCGGCGTCGATACGCGGGCCATCACCCGCCGGCTGCGGACCCACGGCGTGATGATGGGCATCATCGCCGTGGACGAATCGCCCGAGAAGGCGCTGTCCCGGCTCCGCGACCTCCCGCGCTATGGGGACGTCGACTTCGTAAAGCAGGTGAGCGCCGAGGCGCCGTACGAGTGGAATCCGCCGGTCGCCAGCCCGCCGAACCGAACCACGTCCCACAATGAAGCCCTGGGCCCGTCGAACCCAAATGCATCCCACAACGAAGCCCCGCTTCCTACGCGAAAAATCTTGGTGAGCGATTATGGGCTGAAGTACAATATCCTGCGGATTCTGCGCTCCAAGAGGTGCCAGGTCACGGCGATTCCGTCTACCGCTTCGGCGGAGGACATCCTGTCGCGGAACCCCGACGGCGTGGTGCTGTCGCCGGGCCCGGGCGACCCTGAGCTTCTGGACTACGTCGTCGCGACCGCCAAGGGGCTCATCGGCAGGGTGCCGATAATGGGTATCTGCCTCGGCAATCAGGTGCTGGGCCGCGCCTTCGGGGCGAAGACCTTCAAGCTCAAGTTTGGCCACCGGGGCGCCAACCATCCTGTGCGAGAGTTGGCCACCGGCCGGGTGTACATTACGGCCCAGAACCACGGCTACGCCGTCGACGGGGACAGTCTGCCCTCGGAGGTCGAGGTCAGCCACGTCAGCCTCAACGACGGCACCGTCGAGGGCCTTCGGCACCGATCGTTGCCCGTCATGAGCATCCAGTACCACTCGGAGGCGTCGCCAGGCCCTCGCGACAACGAGTACCTATTCGACGAGTTCTTGGAGCTCGTCGATGATGCGCGACTATGATGTATAATAGTGATGCGAATTAGTGATGAGGTATTTCGATGCGCACGACCCTGGACGTAGATACCAAACTCCTAAACGATGTCTTAGAACTGACGGGCGAGAAGAGCAAGAGCAAGGCCGTGAGCAAAGCTCTGAAGCAATATCTGCGGAGCCAGCGCATAGCGGAGCTCCGAGCGATGGCCGGGAAGATTCAGATAGACGACGTCGAAGAGGAACAAGAAGAAGCGGACCGTCGCAGGGAACAAGTTTTGGATGAGTTGAGAGGCTCATGACGTGGTGATCGCCGATACATCGGTGTGGATTACGTTTCAACGAGACCCTCGCTCCGCAGTTGGGCAAGAGTTCGATTCGTTGCTCGCAGAGGACGAAGTCGTGATGGTCGGTCCGGTGTTGGCGGAACTGCTTCAGGGTGCGCGGTCAGAGAGTGAGTTTGAGTTCTTCCGGCTGCACCTCACCGCGCTGTCGTTTCTTGAGACCGACCAGGACACGTGGGCGCGGGCTGGTGAACTGAACTATCGGCTGCGGGAACACGGCTCGATGCTCGCATTCGCCGATCTGATCATCGCATCGCTGGCCATGCAGCATGGTATCGCGGTGTATACCGTCGACGGAGATTTCGGGCGAGTACCCGGCTTGGCGCTACATGAGGCGAGGAGTCGGTACAAGGACTACCCGACCCAGGACTCACGATGACAAGACCTAAGAACTTCATGAACATCGCCCATCGGGGCGCCTCGTCCTATGCGCCGGAGAACACCTTCGCCGCCTACGACAAGGCGCTGGCGATGGGTGTCGATCACGTGGAGCTCGACGTCCACTACACCAGCGACGGCCAAATCGTCGTCATCCACGACGACCGGGTCGACCGCACGACCAACGGGTCGGGGCCTGTCTCCGATCACACGCTGGCCCAGCTTCGGTCTCTCGACGCCGGCTCATGGTTCGGTCCTGAGTACACGGGTGAGAGAATTCGCTCGCTGGGCGAGGTGCTGGAGCACTACAAGGGCCGCCTGTACATCCACCTCGAGGTGAAGGCCCGCGCGGAGGGTCTGGCGAGCCGCGCGGCGGACACCGTGCGCGGCTACGGCATGGCCGACAGCGTCACGGTAACGTCCTTCTGGAAGCCCGCGCTGGAGGAGATACGCGCCTACGCCCCGGAGCTCCCGACCGGCTGGCTCGTGCCGCCGGGGCAACGGCCGTGGGACCCGTCCTACGTGCAGCAGGCGCTCGACCTGGGCCTGACGCAGCTCTGCCCCCGAGCCGACGTCGTGACGCCGGAGCTCGTGGCGGACCTGCACGGCAAGGGTCTGGTGGTCCGCGTCTGGGGCATCGCCGACGAGGCGCTGATGCGCCGCGCCTTCGACGCCGGCGCCGACGGCATGACCATCAACTTTCCCGACAAGCTCGTGGCGTACCTGAAGGCGAAGGACGCATGAAGGTTCATGATTCTGTTGGAGGAGGGGGTTTCCATGCCTACGAACCTGTCATCCGCAGTGACGTGGGAGCGATTTTCTAGAGACTCCTTCGACTCCGCACTTCTCCAGGTTGTTCATTACCTTAGACAACATCGCGTTATCTAGGTATGGCGAATGCCCAATAAACCCTCCAAAGTCCTCGTCATCGGCTCGGGGCCCATCGTCATTGGGCAGGCGGCCGAGTTCGACTACGCCGGGACCCAGGCTTGCAAGGCCCTCCGCGAGGAGGGCGTCACCACCGTCCTGGTCAACTCCAATCCGGCGACCATCATGACCGACGAGGGCATCGCCGACGTCGTCTACATCGAGCCGCTCACCGTCGAGGTCCTCGACAGGATCATCGAGGCCGAGCGCCCCGACGGCATCTTGCCGACCCTCGGGGGACAGACCGGCTTGAATCTGGCGGTCGATCTCGCCGACGCCGGCGTGCTCGAGAAGTACCACGTTCGCATGCTGGGAACGCCGCTGGAGGCCATACGCAAGGCCGAGGACAGAGCGCTGTTTCGCGACCTGATGTTGGGCATAGGCGAGCCGGTGCCGCCCGGCGCCACCGTCGGCTCCCTGGAGGAGGCCCAGGAGGCGCTGGCCGCGCTTGGACTGCCCCTGGTTGTTAGGCCGGCGTACACGTTGGGAGGCACCGGCGGCGGAATCGCCAATACGCCCGAGGAGTTCGAAGCCATCGTCTCCGGCGGGCTCGCGGCCAGCCCCATCGACCAGGTGCTGCTGGAGCGGTCTCTCGTCGGCTGGAAAGAGGTCGAGTACGAGGTGATGCGCGACGCCGCCGACAACTGCATCACCATCTGCAACATGGAGAACATCGACCCGATGGGGGTGCACACCGGCGATAGCATCGTCGTGGCGCCCAGCCAGACCCTCTCCGACAAGGAGTACCAGATGCTTCGGTCGGCCAGCCTCAAGATCATTCGAGAGCTGGGCATCGAGGGCGGTTGCAACGTCCAGTTCGC
>JADFIF010000053.1 GCA_022566795.1 Chloroflexota bacterium | reverse complement strand
GGACGGGACGACCGCAACGGCTTTTTCGCCGAGTACGAGAGGCTGGTTCTGAGCGGCGACGGCCTCGAGATTGGCCCCGAGAAGGCCCTCGAGATCTGGCTTCGCATCAGGCGGATGCCCGCCGTGGCGATGAGCTCATGGAGGAGCTCGGCCTCTCGGAGTACCTGGACTTCGCGGTGACGTCGCTCGAGGTCGGCGCCGAAAAGCCGCACTCGCCCATCTTCCTGGCGGCGCTGGAGAAGGCGAGCGCCGAGCCGGGGAACGCCGTCCACGTTGGCGATCAGCTAACGTCGGACATCGAGGGCGCCCGCGCGGTCGGGATTTGGCCGGTCCTGCTGGACCGCGATGGCAACCACAAGGGCATCGAGGGCTGCCCGCGCATCGAGGGCTTGTCGGAGCTGGTGGAGGTCGTGGCGGCGATGGGCCAGGACAACTGACCGGGTTGTGAATCGCGCGGCAGCTGCGCGACCGACAAACCTGGACTCACCTCCGCCGCCTAGTTGCTCTCGACGTACTGCTTCAGACCAGACTGGCCCACGGCAATCGCCTTTAGGAAGTTCCGACGGGCCACTAGCTGATAGATCGCCGCGCCGAACAGTCCGAATTTCATGCTGATGTCGAGGCTGGTCGTGACGGTCGCTCGATCGTCTTGCGCGCTCACGGCCCACGTACTGAAAACACGACGGACCGGGCCGATGTTCTCGACAATGAACGTGTAGCCGCTTCCGTCTTCCCAGTCGATTATTCGCTCGTCCACCCCGCCGAACCCGGCGACCTCACAGTGCCTCGCCGCATCCACTCCTCCATTGTTCGGAGTGGTGCTGTGGGAGCTCAAGACGTTTGGAGCCCAATTGGATATCCCCCCGAAGTCTGCGATCGTCTCCCATACCTTCTCAGCGGGAGCGTCTATCTGAACCGTTACTGTTATCTTGGACAATGCATTTTCCTTTCGCATATGTGGGATGCTTCAATTGCCGATCTCGTTCGGTCAGGCCGCCTATGTGTTCATGCAACCTCACCTCTGTGCTCTTACAAACCGGTGGACTGGTCGTTTTATCGCCCGCCGATCACCGGCGGTTGCAAGGCTGGATTTCACCTGCCTAATAGCCCCGGAGGGACTCTTGCGACCGCTGTCTCAAATGTCCCTCTGGATTGGAGCCGAAGAGCCTCAGGGTGGGACGAATGGCCTAGGTTATCACCCTCCGGCGGCAGTGTCGACGCCTGCGGGGATGCGCTCCATGAAGTCGCCCAGCTTCCGCACGGCGTCCATCAGCGGCTGCTCCCAGCCGCCGGCAAGCGAGCCGAGCTCCAGCCTAATCTGGGTGTTGCCGACCTCGACGCCCCGGCCCAACTCTCGCTGAAGCACGCTGCGGGCTCCGCCGACCTCGCCCGCCAGCCTGAGGGTGATGCGCCCGCCGTCTCGGGCTATCGACGATACCTCCGCCCGCTTTGCCTCCAGCTTCAGCCTCAGCACATATAGCAGATTCTTCGCCTGCCACGGCATCTCGCCGAAGCGGTCCCGAAGCTCATCCTCCATCTCGCCCACGGCGTCCAAGTCATCGAGCTGGACCAGGCGTTGGTAGATGCCGAGTCTCGTGGAGAGGCCGGCTATGTAGTCGTCGGGGATGCTGGCAGGGATGCCCAGGTCCACGGAAGCCCCAGTCGGGGGGGCAAGGACACCATCGGCGATGGCCAGGTCGTTGGCGGGGCCGGCCTCGTCGTCCGGTTCGAGGGCCAGGCCGCCGGCGGCGGATTCTCCAGCGGCCCGCCGCGCCCTCAGCTCCTCGACGGCGTTGGAGAGCAGGCGCGTGTAGAGCTCGAAGCCTATGGCGTGAATGTGGCCGCTCTGCTCGGCGCCGAGAATGTTGCCCGCGCCGCGAATCTCGAGATCGCGCATGGCGATGTGGAACCCGGCCCCGAGCTCCGACGCCGCCAGCATGGCCTTCAGCCGCTTCTCGGCGGCCTCGGTCAGGCTGCGGGCCTTGGGTATCATCAGGTAGGCGTAGGCGCGCCTGGCGCTGCGCCCCACCCGGCCTCGCAGCTGGTATAGCTGAGAGAGGCCAAAGGCGTCCGCGCGGTTGACTATCAGCGTGTTGACGTTGGGGATATCGAGGCCGGACTCGATGATCGTGGTGCACACGAGCACGTCTATCTTGCCCTCGGCAAAGTCCAGCATGGCCTGTTCGAGCTGATTCTCCGGCATCTGGCCATGCCCGATGCCGATGGTGGCCTCGGGGACCAGCATCTGGACATAGTCGGCCATATAGCTGATGTTGTGGACCCTGTTGTGCAGGAAGTAGACCTGGCCTTGCCGGTCCAGCTCTCTTAGAATGGCCTCGCGAATCAGCTCGTCGCTGAACTCTGACACGTAGGTCTTGATGGGCAGCCGCTCCTCCGGCGGCGTCTCGATGGTGCTCATGTCGCGGACGCCGGCCAGGGACATGTGCAGGGTCCTGGGGATAGGCGTGGCCGTCAGCGTGAGCACGTCCACCTCCTGCCGCATCTGTTTGAGGCGCTCCTTGTGTGCCACGCCGAATCGCTGCTCCTCGTCGATGATGACCAGGCCCAGATCCTTGAAGCGTACGTCGCGCTGAATAAGCCGGTGTGTGCCGATGCAGATGTCGATGCTTCCGGCCGCCAGGCGGTCGATGATCTGGCGCTGCTCGGCGTCGGTGCGAAAGCGGCTGAGGACGTCGATGCTGGTGGGATATGCGCTCAGACGCTGAGAGAAGGTAACGTAGTGCTGTTGGGCCAGCACCGTCGTAGGGACGAGGACGGCGACCTGCTTGCCGTCCATCACGGCCTTGAAGGCGGCGCGGAGCGCAATCTCCGTCTTGCCGTAGCCC
The DNA here is from genome assembly GCA_022566795.1 of Chloroflexota bacterium. Taxonomy (GTDB): domain Bacteria; phylum Chloroflexota; class Dehalococcoidia; order Lucifugimonadales; genus JADFIF01. The sequence goes on along the minus strand of JADFIF010000053.1, from coordinate 14,937 downwards.
ACGTCGCCGCAGATGAGCCTGTCCATCGGCTTCGTCGACTCCAGGTCGGCTTTGACCTCGGACAACGTGGCGAGCTGGTCCCGCGTCTCCTGGAAGGGGAACGACTCCTCGAGCTCGGCTTGCCACGGTGTGTCCGGGGCGAAGGCGTGCCCTTCGACCAGCTCCCTGGAGGCGTAGAGCGAGAGGAGCTCCGCCGCCATCTCGCGAGTGGACCGTGCGGCGCGCTCCTTTGCCCGCCTCCACTCCTGGGTGCCGAGGCGGGTCAGGGTCGGCGGGTGGTCGACCGGCGCGATATAGGTGGTCACGCGGTCGAGGTGCTCCATCGGCACGTATAGCTTGTCGCTCTGGGCGTACTGCAGGATCAGGTACTCGGTGTCGTTGGCGTCGCCGGACATCCTGCCCGTCCCGACGAAGCGGCCGATGCCATGCTCGACGTGGACGACGTAATCGCCAGGCTCCAGCTCCGAGAGGAAGGCCTCGCGCCGCATGGTCTGGCGCCGGGCGGTGCGCCTCTGCTTGGCCATCCCGAAGATCTCGCTGTCGCTGAAGACCACGAGCCTGCGGTCCGCGACGGCGAGCTCGAAGCCCTCTCCCAGGCCGGCGCCCTCGGACTGGAGCACGGTCACCGAGCCGGCGGGAGGGGTCTCAGTCAGCGACTCCGGAAGCTTTGACTCCACGCCCTGCTCGCTGAGGATCTCGGCCAGGCGCTTCGAGTGCGAGGTGACCGCTACCACGCGGTGCCCTTCTTCAGCCATTGCCTGGGCCTCGCCCACGAACCTGTCGAGCCTGCCGAGGAACGCGGGGGCCGACTTGAAGGGAAGGATATGGATGTCTTGATGGAGGAGCTCGTCGGCGCCCCAGGGGATTATGTCCAGGTGCTTCCGGATAGCCGACAATTGGGCTTCGACCTCTGACCACGCGAACTCCGGCGACGGGAAGCCCAAGGGAAGCTCGCCCCGCAGCTCCTTGACCCGGCGAAGATTATGCGCGCGCTCCTCGGTGTCCTGGGCCGCCTCGGCGATCTCCGGAGGCCGGTAGAGGGCTACCAGGCCTCCGGCGGGTAGGTAATCCAGAAGCGAGCCGGAGTTGAAGAACCCGGCATAGAAACCGAGGTCCTCGACCTCGTAGGCGTCAAGCAGGAGCTCCAGCTCTTCGGTCACCCGATCTCGGATGGCGTCCGTGCAGTTGGAGACGTCGATCTGGGCTACGAGCTCATCGAGACGGCCGCGCTCCGTCAAGGCCGACAGCGTCTCGTGCGCGGGGATCACCTCGATGGAATCGACGACATCCGTGGAGCGCTGACTTTCGGGGTCGAAGGTGCGGATGCTCTCGATTTCGTTACCCCAGAACTCGATACGCGCGGGCAGGGTGGAGCCGACGGGAAAGACGTCGAGGATGCCTCCGCGTCTGCTGGCGGTTCCGGGGGCGGATACGCTCGTTTCAAACACGTACCCCATGCGCCTCCAGCGGTCGAGCAGGACGTCGAGCTCGACAGTTTCGCCGCGGCTCAGGGTATGGGTGCAGGACGCAAACGTGCCTCTGTCGAGGGTTTTCTGAACGACCGCCGCCGCCGATGCCACCACGAATGGCGGACGGCCCGCGCCATCAAGAAGGCCGGACAGCGTTCGGAGCCTGTGGTGAACGGTTTCGACGTCCGATGCCAGGCGCTCGAAGGGGAGCGCCTCGGTCTCGGGGAAGTGGAGGACTCGCGGCTCTTCGTCGGTCCAGAGCTGGACCTGCTCGTACAGGCGGCGGGCGTCTTCGGGTTTGGGAGTGACGACGAGGACCGGGATTTCGAGCGTTTCCCATAGCGTCGCGAGGGTGGCAGGTACGCCACCGGAGGGCACCTGGACACGCTCCCTTGCACGCGATGCGGCCAGGGAGTCCTGGAGCCGTTGGAACTGTGGGGCCGACTCGAGCAGCCGCCCGAGCGCGCGAAGACTCATGCTCCTCCTGGCACGAAAAACGCCCAAAAGACCAGCCCGCTGGGTGGCCGCTCATCGCGGTCCTGGCAGGGCTGATCTGTGGGACTATTGTACCACTTCGGCGGCCCGCGGGCTGTTAAACAGAGGGCCGTCCGGCGCGCTACGGGAGGACCTTCGCGAGCGCCTCCTCCAGCTCGTCGCGAGTCGCAAATCCCTCGAACTTGGCCGCGACTAGCCCCTCCGCGTCCACGACGAAGGTCCACGGCTCGCTGGGAAGGCCCCACTCGGCGGCCGCTGGGACCGTGCGCGCTCGGCTGAGGTCGCCCTGGATCTCGTCGGGATTGTCGAACATCTCGACGTGAATGAAGCTGACCCTGTCCCGATACTGGGCCTTGAGCTCCTTGACGACATCGAGCTGAGGACCGCAGGTTGCGGTCTGGCAGTATGCAGGAGTCGAGAAGGCCACGAGCAGCGGCCTGCGAGCTCTTAGGGCATCGGCGATGGTCGTGGCGTAGAGTTCGGGGTCGGGGTCCGTGTCCGACGTAATCTCCCCGAGATTGGCTGCGTCCGAGGCGGTCTTCGTCAGGCTTGGGGGCGCCGCTGCGCCTACCGCCGGGGTCCGGCTCGTCTCCCTGACCGTCACGGAGAGGGTGCTTTGCAGCGTGGCGCCATCGGGCTCAACGCCTTCGACGACCAGCCCCCAGGCGCCGGCCCGGTCGAACTCCAGACCAACGGTATAGACCCCTCCGAAGACGGGCCATTTTCGGAACTCGGCGCTGACGGTTTCGATCGGCCCCTCCTGTGATCCGCCCTCGATGAAGAAGGTCGAAACTTGAACGCGGGCGTTCACAATGGGCCCGGCGTCGGGGTCGATGAGACCCAGCACGACCCGGTTCGGCCCCACGCTCAGATCGCTGGAGGCGAGGGCCGTCCTGACGGGTGCGCCCCCGCCCGCGGACGGCTGTGGAGCGGGTTGAGACGCGGTTGGGGGCACGGCATCGGCCGGGGACTCGGAGGCCCCACCGCAGGCTACAGCCGCGACCAGCCCAACAGACGTGATTACTACGAGGCATACCCGGGCCGCCCAATATCTCATGCTTCCCATCCCCAATGCCCTCCGGCCAGACATATCTTCCAAAGCAGATTCTCGCATGGCCACCGGGTAGTACGCCAATATCCGCCCGCGAGTTTTTCGAGTCGAGGCTCCGATGCCATTGACACGGGCGTTGGCTGCTGTATTATATATCAATAAAGGATGATGCAATGTCTGTTGAGAGATTTAGAATGCGTGACGGCGACGAGGCCCTCCACACGCTGACCGCTCGATTCTTCAAGGGACTGGGAGACCCGGTCCGGCTGAGTATCCTGGAGCTACTTGAAGACGGCGAGAGGTCTGTGGGTGAGATCGTGGAGCACTTGGAGATGCCCCAGAACAAGGTGTCGATGCACCTGGGCTGTCTCCGCTGGTGCGGCTACGTGAGCACCCGCCGGGAGGGAAGGTTCGTGTTCTACTCGCTTGGGGACGCGAGGGTGACTCAGATAGTGCGCCTCGCCCGGGACCTGCTCCACGGAAGCGAGGTGTACCTGACGACCTGCGAGGTGATCGGACAGACCGAAGAGAATCTGGCCAACGTCACAGGCTGGCGAAAGACAAGAGCAAGGGCTGGGGCAAGCTGATCTCTGCCAATCAGGTGGAGGTGAACGGTAGAGTGGTAGAGGGCGAGAAGCTCATTATCGCCACGGGCTCTACTACCAAGGCCCTGCCCGTGCCCGGAATGGACGAGGTAGGCTGGTTGAACAACGTAACGGCCATGCAGCTCAAGGCGCTGCCCGAATCGATGATCGTCATCGGCGGTGGCCCGTTAGGTCTGGAGTTCGCGCAGATGTTCGCGCACTTCGGCACCAGGGTCACGGTCCTCGAAGCCATGGACCAGGTACTGCCCAGGCACGAGCCGGAGATCGCCGCGGAGATACAGAGGGCCCTCGAGGACGAGGGAATCGAGTTCAGGATTGGCGTCACCATTGAAGGAGTACGCCGGGAGGGTGGTCGGAAGATAGTGACCATCCGCAGCGGGAAGGGTACGCGGCGTGGCCGCTCCTTCCAGACAGATGCCGAAGACCTCGGGGCTGAGGAGCTGCTGCTCGCCGCCGGTATCCTGGCCAACACCGCTGACGTAGGGTTGGAGGAGGCCGGGGTCTCGATTGACCCCAACGGGTTCGTGGAGGTGAACGAGCACTATCAGACCAGCAATCCCAATGTTTACGCGGCGGGCGATTGCACAGGGAAGTTGCCTCTGGAGACGGTGGCCGCAAAGGAGGGGGCGGTGGCCGCAGAGAATGCGCTGACGCAGTCCCTTCGGACGATCGACTATGATCACATCCCCAGCGCGGTGTTCACAAATCCACAGGTTGCCAGCGTTGGACTCACCGAAGAAGAGGAGATGCGGCGCTTCAACGCCTGCGCCTGCCGGACCATCTACATGGACGCGGTTCCTAAGGCCTTGGTGGTCAACGAGACGCGAGGGGTCTTCAAGATGGTGATTCACCCGGAGAACTCCAAGATCCTCGGCGTCCACATCGTGTCGCCCTACGCCGCGGACCTGATCCACGAGGCGACTCTCGCGGTGAAGTTTGGCCTGACGGTGGACGATATCATCGACACCGTCCATGTGTTCCCCACATTTAGCGAAGGAATCAAGCGCGCGGCCCAGGCGTTCACCCGAGACATCTCGGTGATGGCATGCTGTGTGGGGTAGGATTGCCCGAAAGCGGCGCAGGCGATATCATCGTACCGGCCAACGAGGTGAGCTATGAGTAGGGCTTGGGGTGGAGTCCTCACGGTGACGGGGTTCGTCGCCTGTCCGTGCCATCTGCCTTTCACGCTGCCGATAGTTCTGGGCGTCCTGGGAGGCACGGGACTGGGCAGCTTCATAGGCGCCAACACGGGCCTGATATACGGCGTCTTCACCGGCTATTTCATCGCCGGAATCGGCGTCGGATGGTATTTGCTGAACCGCAGGCAGCGCGCCGAAGGGGCCGTATGCAGCGTGCCCTCCCGGAGAGTAAGGGCCAGTAGGCGCAGAAAACAGGTGCGCGCCGAGAGGCGCGGTATCAGGGCGTAGGGTCCGTAAAGGGCCAACTCGCTCGCGGCTCAGGCTAATACCAACCCGCTGGTGGGCACCCCAGGCCTCGGCATACCCCCCACGGCACACGCCCCCGGCACACGAAGGAGGGACATATGTTCATACCGATTAGGCGTGACGAGGTCCAGCGGCTTGTGGAGGATGAGGGCGGGCAGCTAGTAGAGGTGCTTCCTCCGCCCGAGTACGAAAGCGAGCATATCGAAGGCGCCATCAACATTCCCCTTAAGGAGCTCGACCACGAGACGACTAGCGGGCTTGACAAGGATCGACCGGTTATCGTGTATTGAATGGATGGGCTCTGAGACATGAGCCCACGAGCCGCGGCGCGGCTTGAGACCCTGGGATTCACCAAGGTTTACGACTACGAGGCCGGTAAATCCGACTGGCTCGCCGCCTCGCTCCCCAGCGCAGGTCGGTCGGCTGGAGAGCCGTCCGCGGCTGATGCGGTACGGGGGGACGATATCGCATGCCATATCGGGGAGCCTCTCGGTGATGTCGCCAAACGGGTTCGGGCGGCCGGAAAGGATACCTGTATCGTCGTCGACGACCGCCACATCGTGCTAGGGCGCATCCGGGGACGGGCCCTCAACGGTGACCAAAAGGCCCTGGTGGAGGACGTCATGCAGCCCGGGCCTTCGACAATTCGCCCCGACGTAGACCTTGAAACCGTGGTCAATACCCTTCGTGAGGGGAACGTAAAGAGCACCCTGGTCACCAACCAAGAGGGCCGGTTGATCGGCACGGTGTATCTGGAGGACGCTCAGCGCAAGCTGGACGAACGCGAAGAGCATTAAGAAACTATCTCAAAAAGGCAAAGGCCTTATTCCCACCCACCCGCCCAAAGGGTCTTTGGCTTCTGGGGGGCACATCCCTTCGACAGGCTCAGGGCAGGCTCCCCAGACCCCTTGCCGGTCCCGACTCGTCGGGATCTGGACTCCCCGGACGGGATTTTGAGATAGTCACTAAGAGGCGTTTGATGGAAAAAGCCAGGGAAGGGCGCAGGCCTGCGCTAGGCGCCATGACGGCTGGGGCGTTTCTTCTGGCCCTGGCCGTGGGCGGCGTTCTGGCGCTGTTGTACTTCTGGAACCAGCTTCTGAAGCCTGACGAGCTGGGAACCCTGAGTCTGCCGCTGGTAGCCCTCATTGGGGGGGTGGCCGCGACGTTCAATCCCTGCGGCTTGCCGGTGCTGCCGGGGTTTCTCACCTTCATGGGAGCGAGCGGAGAAGATACGGGCATCCGACGGCGGGCGCAGCTAAGCGTCTCGGCAGCCCTGGGCGCGATGACATTGGTGGTCCTGCTGGGAATCATCGTGGGCTTCGTGGGCGCCGGCACCAAGGGGCTGATCGGGCCGCAACAGCGGTGGATTCAGCTGGCTGTTGGCATCTTTCTCGTCGCCTTGGCCTCTCTTCACCTGATGAACCGGACATCTCATCTGCCGCTCGTCGGCTCCATTGTGGGTCTTGGCAGCCGCGCGTGGAATCAGGCCATTGGGAAGCCGACCATTCGCGGCAGCTACCTCTTCGGGAGCGGCTTCGTCCTGGTGGGTGTGGGTTGAACGGGGCCATTTCTGGCCGCGGTCGCGGTCTTCGCAGCCAGCGTCGGCGGGTTTCTTTTGGGTCTGTCGGCGTTCCTCATCTTCGCCGCCACCATGGGCCTGCTGGTCTTCCTCATGTCGTTTCTGGGCGCAACGTCGGGCCCGGCGCTCGCCATTCCTCTGCGCGTCTGGGGACGACGTGTCCAGGTTGCCAGCGGAGCCATCATCGTGCTGGTCGGCGGTGCGCTCATATACGCCAGCACGAATCCCGGCTTTTTCAACCGGCTGCTGCTCAGCTAGGCCGGTCTTCAAGACATCAGGAGGTTGCGGTGGGAGATTCGAAGACCATTCGCCTGACTGTCCCCAGCATCGACTGCGACGGTTGAGTCATTACCATTCGCATGGCTGTAGGCCACGTGAAGGGGATTGGTGAGATCGACGCCGACACGAAATCCAAAACACTATCCATCGAGTACGACCCGTCCGAGGTGACCGTCGAAGGGGTGCAAGAGGCGCTGGCCGGGATCGGCCACGAGTCCACGGTCCTGACGTGAACCCTCTCGTACCCTCCGACGCGACTGACGGAGGAAACATATCATGCTGGCCCTAATAGCCATCGGATGCTGCGTGGTCTTGCCCCTCATCGTCGCGGGGATTGCGCTTCTCGTGGGCAAGAGTAACGACAGCAAAATCGAGCACCCCAGCGCGCCACCGCTGGACACCCCCGATCGAGAGGGCTCCCGGCGAAGAGGAGGACAGCCGTGAGGATCAGAAGCCTGGTCGGCGTCGCCCTGCTGACATCCGCGGGAATAGCCCTGGCGGCCTGTGGAGACGCCTCCTCGTCCGCAAGCCCGCCCTCAAGCGACGTGGGGCCTTCCCAGACCGCCGCCGGGCCTGTTGTCGCCGACTTCACTCTGAGCACTGGGCCAGCCTCGTCGTTCTCGTTGGTCGAGCACGCCGGCGACGTGGTGGTCCTCTACTTCTCCTTTCCAGGTTGACCCACCTGCGGGCTGGAGGCTCCAGCCCTGGGCCGGGTGCAGCAGGAGTTCGCGGTGCGCGGCTTGACTGTGGTGGCCGTGAACGTAGAGCCGTGGAGCCCTCTGGAGGAGTGGGTCGCCTACTGGCGGAGCAAGGGTGCGGACGACGTCATATGGGCCACCGACACCGATCAGAGCGTCGTACGCGCGTTCCAGGTTCGGACCCTCGGCACTACGATCATCATCGGCCGCGATGGCCGGATATCCTATCGCGACGGCGGAGCGACGCCCTATGACGTGCTGAAGGCCGAGGTGCTGAAGGTCCTGTGACGCCGGGACCGCTGGTCGTTGCCGGCCGCCAGATCGCGCTCACAAGAACCGCTCCGGGGCGAAGGGCTCGATGGGGAGCTCCGTGCGGCCATCTGTAATTAGGTCCGCGACGGCCTTACCCATGCCCGTGCTGATCAGGATCCCCTTCTTGCCGGCGCCGGTGGCCAGGTAGACGTTGTCGAGATTCGGCGCCCGGCCGATAATCGGCAGCCAGTCGGGCGTCAGCGGCCGGAGGCAGGCCGTATGCTTGACCAGCTTCGCCTCGGACATCGCGGGCATTAGCTCGACGGCGCCATCCATCAGCGTCTGGCGGGCCGACTGGCTCGGCTCTCGGTCGAAGCCGCGGCGCTCCTCGGTGGCGCCGATCCACACCAGGCCTTCGGCTCGCTGGTAAAGGGAGATGTGGCCGGACGAGAGGTCGCTTGCCAGCGGAGGCCCGGGCAGCTCCATGCGAAGGATCTCGCCCTTGTACGGCTCAACCGGGATCGGAGACCCAATCCACCGCTCAGCCTCAGCCGACCACGGGCCCGACGCGAGCACCACCACGTCGCAGTCCAGCCCGCCGTCCTCCAGCGCTATGCCGCTGGCGCGATCGCCCGTCGTCCGCTTGAGCCCGGTGACGGCGCCCTGCCGGACCGTCGCACCCATGGTTTGGGCGGCCTTCGATAGCGCGAGGGTGAAAAGGTAGCTGTCCAGGGCCGCGTTGCCGTAGGTGTACAGGGCCCGCGAGAAGCCGGATGCGACGCGCGGCTCCACCTCACGGACATCCTGGGCGTCCATCCAGCGGGCGGAGAAATCCTCGGCGGCCTCGAAGATGTCCAGCGTCTCCTGAAGCTCTTCGATCTCCGAGTCGTCGGAGGCCAGGCGTAGCCCTGACACCGTCTTGGGGTGGAAGTCCACTCCCGACTCGTCTCCGAGGGGTCCCCAGAGACTCCGGTGCATTCGAAAGGACTCGATCGCGAGCGGACCGAGCGGGCCTGGAATCCCCGCGCCCTGCAGAGGGTTGAGTCCGCCCGCGGAGTACCCTGACGCCTGTGTGCCGACGCCCTCACGCTCCACGATGGTTACGCCGACGCCGGCCTTCGCCAGATAGTAGCCGGTGGCACACCCTGCCACACCACCCCCGACTATCACAACTTCGTTCGCCACTGCCTGCCAACCCTCGCGCAGAATATGCGGCCTATTGTACTCAATCCAAGTGTGCCGAAGACAGCCCCGGGGGGCTTCGAGGCTGACCTGACCCCCATACAAGCGACGACTAGTACCTGACTGCGGAAGCCCGCGTCATAATATCTGCCCCGCATCGGGGACGCACTCGCGTTCTGCCCTATACCGCACCATCGCCCTGTATCCGCCTTCCTTTTTGGGAGGGGAATACAGGATTCTGTGGGACACCCCCAAGTACCCCGGCCAATCCCGACCTGTCGGGATCTGGACTCCCGACGACACCCGACAGAACGTTGCGCTGATTTCGCCTACTCGCCGCCAGGTCTCCTGGCGCATCTCAGGGTGGAGGCCGGGCGTCACTCATCCCCGGCCAGGAAGCCCTCGTTTGCGGCCCGGCGCGGCAGGCGGGGTGGCCTAGCACTGTAGATCAGGACAGCCGCGGCCGCGTAGGCTGCAACGCCGTAGAGGAACAGCACGGTGTAGCCGCCGGTCCAGCCAAAGATGACCGCTCCCAGCGTCGGCCCGAGTCCCAGGGCGCCGAGCTGTATAGGCCCCATCAGGCCTACGATGGAGCCGAACGACGCCCGGCCGAAGTACTGGGCCAGCATCATCGTAGCGAGGATGTTCAACCCTCCCGCTACGGTTCCCCAGAGCACGACTACCGCGAATCCGCCGCTTCCCCCTCCGACGACGAGAAACAGCGCCGTAACCGACCCGGTGGCCCCCAGGGCGATGACTGCCAGCTTTCTGGCCTGGAATCTATCCGACAAGAGCCCCCAGCCCGGGCCTACCAGCGCTCCGAACAGCGAGCTCAGACTCAATGCCCCGGCGGCGACTACCTGAGAGGCGTCCGCTTCCTTCAAGAAGGGTACGATCTGGAAACCGATGGCCCCGGCCGTCATGACGGAGAGGGCTTCGGCCGAGACGATGAGCCAGAAGGTCGGAGTCGCCGCGGCCTCCCTCGCCTTCCAATCGAACTCCTTGCGAGCCCGGGTGGCACTGCTCTCGCCGGCCTCCGCGCGATGGGCATCCGCAAGCGGGAGCCGCCGGTCGCCATCGGGCAGCAGGCCAATGTCTTCCGGCCGCCGTCGCATGAAGAGAAACAGGGGAACGACGAGTACGATGGCGAACACGCCCAGCGCTCGGTAGGCAACCCGCCAGGTATAAGCCTGCGCTATCAGAGAGATGATCTGGATGTTGATAGCGCCTCCGATGGGTCTGGCCATCGAAGTCAGCCCGAGAGCCAGGTTGCGCTTGCGCTGGAAGAAGTTGACCGCGACGGTTCGGGGAACGACGCCCACCAGGTTGGGGTTGGCGATAGTTCTTGCGATGATGTATGCGAGGTAGAACTGCCAGACGGACTGGATGCCCGCGATTCCAAAGTAGCACACGCCAACGATGAGGGCCGCGACGGGCATCAGGCCGCGGGGCCCGTGCCGGTCGGCCAGCCTGCCTACGAGGGGCGTGAGCAGACCGGAGGTCCAGGTGCCCGCCGTCACCGCGAAGGCGATGGTGCTACGGTCCCAGCCCATGTCCTCGAAGATCAGGTTCTGAATACCGCCGAGGACGATCTGAGCCACGCCGGTGGCGGCGAAGGCTCCCAGAGCGGCGACGCCCAGGACCAGCCAGCCGTAGTAGAAGGGTGTGTTGAGCCGCCAGCCGGCTAGGGAGCGTATGGCCGACATGAATGGTGAAGCGCTGCTGACGAAGCCTCGTCAGTCACGGAGGATTACCCCTCCGTCCACGTGGATACACTGTCCGGTCACGTTGCAAGCGTCCTCAGAGGTGAGGAAGGCGGCCATTTTGCCGATGTCCTCGGGAGTCTGCGGGCGGCCGAGCGGGATGACCGACTGGTACTGAGCCTCGAAGATCTGCTCCGTGTTCTGTCCGGCCAACGATGGGTCGCTTTTCTGTCTGGCCAGCGCTCCCGCCTCCTGAAAGCGCGTCCACACGGCGCCAGGGCATATGACGTTCACGTTTATGTTATCCGGAGCAAGAGTTGCCGCGAGCCCCTTGCTGTAGCGCAGCACCGCCGCCTTGCTCGCCGCGTAGGCGCCGGTGCTGCGGCGTCCGGCGTGTCCGGCCATCGAGGCGATGGTGATGATCTTGCCGGACCGCCGCTCGCGCATGTGAGGGATGACGGCATCGCAGCAGTGGACGGTCCCTTTTACGTTGATGGCGAAGGTGACGTCCCAGTCCTCCTCTCGGTCGGCACCGACGGTGCGATTCGCAGCCGAGCCGACGCCGGCGTTGTTGACCAGGATGTCCAGGGCTCCCCACGTCGAGACGATGCTATCGACGACGCGCTGTGCGGCGGCCGCGTCGGTGACGTCAAGCTGACGTGCCATCGTCGTGCCTGGCACCTCGTCCGCCACCTCGGAGGCCCGTGCCTCGTCCACGTCGGTCACCGCCACCGACGCATTCTGGGCGGCCAGCATCAAGGCGATTCCGCGACCTATGCCCGAGCCTGCGCCCGTCACCAGCGCCGTCTTTCCCGTCAAGTCGCCAAGCATTTTTCCTTACCCTCCTGAACTCACGATTGGTGGCTTGGGCTTTGGCACTACTGGTAACTATCTCAAAAAGGCAGAGGGCTTATTCCTGCCCACCCGCCCACAGGGTCTTTGGCTTCTGGGGGGCACATCCCCCAGACCCCTTGCCTGTCCCGACTTGTCGGGATCTGGACTCGCCAGACGGGATTTTGGGATAGTTACTAGGTAGTCTGCCTGCCACCGGCGACCCTCAAACGTCGAAGGACATCAGCTCGTCCGAGAAGAGGAGCTCGCCGTCGTATATCTTCTTGATGTCTCCGATGCCCTTCTCCATGGGGCCGTGCCCGGAGAGATGCGGTCCCACGTGCACGAGCACGAGCTTCTTCACCCCTGCCTCCTGGGCCATTCTCGCCGCGCCGGTCGTGCCGCACTGGAACGGCCCTTCGCCGTTTTGCTCCATGACCTCCTGGTCGTCCCAGCACATGCACAGCATGACGTCGGCGTTCTTCGCCAGATCAGTCACCGTCGCGCAGGGCTGCGTATCGCCCGTGAAGACGATGCTGCCATCCGGAGTGTCCAGACGGTAGGCCAGCGAGTCTAGATATGGCTGCACGTGCTCGGCGTGGGCGGCGATGACCTCCCAGTCCTTTCCCGCGCAGACCTTGCCGGGGCCAACATCCTTGGCGAAGACGTCGGGAGGGGTGCGAGGCAGCGTGCCCCCCCGGTTTACGAAGACGCGCTGGCTGACTGGATGGTTCACGCGGGCGATCCAGTCGTGGGCGAAGGCCCCTTCTTTTTCATCGAGCAGGCGGTGGGTTATCGTCTCGGTGAGCGTCGGGCCATAGACCTGGAGCCGGTTCTCCTTCCCGATGCTCTGGTCCCACCGGCACAGGAGAAAGCACGGGTAGTCGATGTCATGGTCGAAGTGGTGGTGGGTGAAGAGCAGCCAGTCGATGTCGGTGGGCCACAGGCCGGCCTTGACGAGCTTGTGAGTCGCCGCGGGACCGCAGTCGACCATTATCTGCTCGTCGCCGACCTGAGCGACGAAGGATGAGCCGAACCGGGCCGGCGTCGGAGTGGGCGTTCCGGCCCCCAAGATGTGTACACGAGTCATCTGAAGCCCTTGACCCCCTGGCAGCAAGCTGGGGCAAGTGTAGCAGGTTGTCGCGGGCTGGGACTACCGGAGTCCCAGATCGGACGATTTACGCTGGACAACGCCGTACGGTGGGCTTAGATTGGTCTAGTCCTCCTCCCGAAGATCACTCCCTGGAGATTCATTACGGAGACTCACGCCCCCGAAGCGGGATACCAGCCGAGAAGGTCCGCGGTAGTTTCGTGGATCGTCTATGACGTTGGGAACACGCTGTTTTTCGTCGGCGTCATGGGCCTGTTCTTCCCGCTGTGGATCACCCAGGACCTGGGCGGTGATGATGCGACCGTAGGCTTTACGCTGTCGGTAGCTATGGTAATAATGCTGCTGGTGGCACCTCTGGTCGGCGCCTTTTCCGACCACGCGCCCCGGCGGATGCCCTTTTTGGCAGTAGGCACATTCACATGCATAGTGGCCACTCTACTTCTGGGCGTGGGCGGGCTGTTCGCGTCGTTGATGCTGTTCGCTCTGGCGGTGATCGCCATCAACGTGGCCACGATCTTCTACAACGCGATGCTGGCAGAGGTAAGCACCGAGGCCAACCGAGGCACCATCGGCGGCCTTGGCGTGGCGGTAGGGTACCTGGGCGCCATCGCCGCTGTGGTGCTGGGGCTGACGTTGGTCGCGGACCAGGGCTACGAGATGGGCTTTCGAGCGGTGGGTCTGCTGTACCTGCTCATCGCAGTCCCACTCCTGGTGCTGCTCAAAGAGCGTCCCAGGCCGGTCCAGGCGCTTACCCTGGTCAAGCGCGTTTCGGGTACCTTTGGGCAGCTCAGGACGACGCTATCGGGAATTCACCGGTTTCCTGGACTCTTGCGATTTCTGATGGCCCGCTTCTGGTACGTCTGGTCCCTCAACACGGCATCGACCTTTGCGATCCTCTACGGGACGGAGACGATCGGGTTCACGGCCCGGGAGGTTGAGGTTGTGCTTCTGCTGGGTATCGTGGTGGCCATCCCCAGCGGCCTGGTCTGGGGCAGAGTGGTGGACCGGATCGGACCCGGCCGGGTGCTGAGCTTTGCGCTGTCCGGCTGGGTCGCGGTGCTCCTGGCAGCCATAACGATCGCGCATTTCGAGCTGCCCACCTACCTCTGGTGGCCCATCGGCTTCGCGAGCGGGGTGGTGGTCGCCGGGACGTGGGTGGCCGACCGGCCCTACATGATGGCCCTCTCGCCACCCGAGTATCTGGGAGAGCTGTTCGGACTGCACAACATGACGGGCAGGCTCTCGGTCATCGCAGGGCCGTTCTTCTGGGGATTGATCTCGGTGACTCTGGGATTCGGGCAGACCGCGGCCGTTCTGACTCTCGCGGTCTGCGCGGTGATAGCGTTGGTGCTGATGTTAGGCGCTGGCCGAAAGGCGGCGAGCGTTGCGCGGGACCTCCGTCTCAGTGGCGAAGAGGCGACTACTACGTAGGCTTGCGACCGCGCGCTTGGCCTCTCGCTCGGAGTTGCTGGATTAGCTGTATGACAGCGCTCGTATGCCCTCACCCTCTGGGATCACCAGCACGCTACGGCCTGCCGCGGCCGCGATCCTCGCCGCCAGCTCGTCGCACTCCTGCGGCGTAAGCTGCGGAGTGCGCGCATCGGGATCTGCCCACCGGCGGACGCTCACGGGGTAGCCCAGCGCCGTCTCCAGCATGCCCACGAACGGGGCTCCGTCGTCGGTGGCAAGGACGGTGACGTCCTTTCTGGTGGGCCTGACGGGTTGCGGCTCCGTGGCCTGCTCATCCTCCAGATCCTCCCGTCTGTCCTGCCGGTAGACCAGCCAGTGGTACGGCAGGAAGACGGCGACGGCGACGAGGATATTGAGGGCAGGCTTCGCGTCTCTGAAGGTCTGAGTGGCGACTCCTTCGTCGAGCAGGTCTCGCAGGAAGACGATCAGCGCCGCGCTGAAGCTGCCCAGCAGGGCCAGCATCCCGACGCCCAGCGCCGCGTATATGAACACGCGCCGGGCCGCCGACGATCTCTCTGCGGAGTCGCCGGCGCTTACGCGGCGCTGCGCCCCCGTCCAGAAGTAACCCCACGTGAAGCCGCCCAGAATCGCAAGCGCGATGCTCAAGGCGATGGGCTCGCGCCAGAGGTCCTCTCCGGCCACGAGTGGGCGCGACGATTCGATCAGCGTCGCCAGCGCCGTGTTGACCAGCACGCCTACCGCCACGACCAGCGCTCCGAGTCCCAGCGCCGAGAGGATATAGGCGTAGGCCCTTTCGGCGCCGAGGG
>JADFIF010000052.1 GCA_022566795.1 Chloroflexota bacterium | reverse complement strand
CGATCATCTGCCGCAGCGACCACGACATAACCGAGGACATCAAGGACAAGATCAGCGTCCACTGCGACGTATCCCACCGGGGAGTCATCGCGCTACCCACCGTTTCGACAATCTACGAGGTCCCGCTGATCCTGGAAGACGAGGGTCTCGGAGACCTCATCGTCGAGAGCTTGAGGCTGCCCATCCCGGAGCGCGACATGGTCCAGTGGCGTGGCTTGGTGGAGGCAGTCAAGAAGCCAAAGCAAACGCTGGCCATTGCGGTCGTCGGTAAGTACGTCGATCTCCGGGACTCGTACATCTCCGTTAAGGAGGCGCTGCTGCACGCGGGCCTGCACCACGAGAGGGATATACAGGTCATCTGGGTGGCATCGGAGCAGATTGAAGACGAGGGCCCCGACAGGCTCCTTCGGACCGCTAGCGGCATAGTAATACCCGGCGGCTTCGGGCCCCGGGGAATCGAGGGTATGATCGACACGGTAGGATACGCGCGGGACAACGGCGTGCCGTACCTTGGCCTGTGTTTGGGACTCCAGGTGATGGTGGCCCAGACCGCGCGGCAGCTCCTCGGCAAGTCACGAGCCAACTCGACCGAGTTCGACCCCGAAACGCCCGATCCGGTCATCGACTTGATGCCGGACCAGCGGGGCGTCACCGAGATGGGCGGAACCATGCGCCTCGGCGTATATCCATGCGACCTGGTGCCCGGGAGCTTGGCCGCACGGGCCTACGGGGAGTCGCGTATCTACGAGCGCCACCGCCACCGCTTCGAGCTCAACAACGCCTACCGCGAGGCGCTGGAAAGTGTCGGCCTGCGTCCCAGCGGCTTGTCTCCGGACGGTCGGTTGGTCGAGATCATGGAGATGAGCGGCCATCCGTTCATGGTCGGCGTGCAGTTCCACCCCGAGTTCCTGTCCAGACCCAACCGACCACATCCGCTCTTCCGGGAGTTCGTTGGCGTCGCGAAGGAGACTTTGCGGGAGGGTGGGCAGCACCCGCTCCAAATAGGGGCGTCCAAGACAGTCATAAAACTGTAGACGCAATCGCGTCGGTATGCTATTTTAGAGGGGAACCCCCTTGCATGCGCATCTTTCTTGATACTGCCAACGCAGATGAGATTCGTCAGGCAACCAAGCTCGGTGTCATCAGCGGAGTAACGACTAACCCCTCGCTAGCATCCAAGGAAGGTATTGGCACTCTCAAAGGCTACAGAGACGCCGTCTTGGAGATAACGGACGTCGTCGACGGACCCATCTCGGTGGAGGTGGTGAGTGTGGAGGCGGAGGCCATGATAGAGGAGGGATGGGGCATCTCCCAGTGGCATCCCAATATCGTCGTGAAGATGCCCAGCACTCGGGCCGGATTCGAAGCCATCGCGCAGCTATCTGCCGACGGGGTCAAGATCAACCAGACCCTTTGCTTCTCGGTGAATCAGGCGTTGCTCGGCGCCCAGGCAGGCTCGGCATATGTGAGTCCTTTCGTGGGCCGCCTGGATGACGTAGGTCAGGATGGGATGAGTGTCGTTCGGGATATTGTCAGCGTCTATCGCAAGCACGACATCACGACAGAGGTCCTGGCGGCCAGCATCCGAAATCCGCTTCACTGCATAGCAGCAGCGAACGCCGGGGCGCATATTGCGACCGTTCCGTTCAAAGTTCTCACTCAGATGATCGACCATCCCCTGACGACGGCGGGACTAGCAAGGTTCACACAAGACTGGGAGAGCGCCACTAGACAATAGCGCCGGTCACACCGAGAGCACCCGGACACGTCTAACCTTCTGTCTGCACTTTCCAACACACTCGATCCGCACTCTTTTTCGTCATCGCCGAACCCGGCCCCCCTTTGAGATTCAGAGGTGTTCGAGGCACCCTAAGCAGGTACGGGCCAGCCGCAGGACGAATCGCATTTCAAGAAATAGCGCACACAAACACACCGGGAGTAGAAGATGACGCTCGCAGAACTGCAGGATAAGACCAACGAGGAGCTCCTCGCGCTGGCGGTAGAAATGGGAGCGATCGACACGGCGACCGCCGAAAACGGGAGCCCGCCAAAGCGCCAGGAGCTAGTGATGAAGCTGCTGCGCGCCTACTCCGAGCGTGACGGAAACGTTCTCGCAGGCGGCATTCTGTCGATTGTCAACGAGGGTTACGGCTTCCTCAGGCAAAACGGCAACTACCCGGGGTCGAACGATGTCTACGTGTCCCAGTCCCAGATCAGAAGGTTCGCTCTCCGGACCGGCGACCAGGTCACGGGCCAGGTCAGACCGCCCAAAGACGGAGAGCGCTACTTCGGGCTCGTCCGCGTCGAGGCGGTAAACGACGTCGAGCCCGAGGCCGCTCGAAACCGGCTGCACTTCGAGCGCCTGACGCCGATCTACCCCACCGAGCGCATCGTCTTGGAGACGACCCCGAAAGAGCTCTCCACGCGCCTCATCGACCTGCTGTCGCCGATAGGCAAAGGCCAACGCGGTCTCATCGTGTCTCCCCCGAAGGCCGGCAAGACGACCCTGCTCAAGGCGATCGCCCACGGCATCTCCCAGAACTCGCCCGAGATCAAGATCATGGTGGCCCTGACAGGCGAGCGCCCGGAGGAGGTCACCGACATGCGCCGGTCGATCCAGGGCGAGGTGTACAGCTCGACCTTTGACGAGCCCGTCGAGGACCACTGCCGCGTCGCCGAGCTCGTCGTCGAGCGCGCCAAACGCCTGGTCGAGGGCGGAAGCGATGTCGTCATCCTCCTCGACAGCATCACCAGGCTGACCCGCGCTTACAACCTGGCGCTGCCATCCAGTGGCCGCACCCTGTCCGGAGGCATGGACCCCGTGGCCCTTTACCCGCCCAAGAAGTTCTTCGGCGCCGCCAGAAACATCGAGGAAGGCGGAAGCCTGACCATAATCGCGGCATGTCTGATCGATACCGGAAGCCGGATGGACGAGCTGATCTACGAGGAGTTCAAGGGCACCGGCAACATGGAGGTGCATCTGGACCGCAAACTCTCAGACCGGCGCATCTTCCCCTCCATCGACATCGACCGAAGCGGCACGCGCCGAGAAGAGCTTCTGCTGGATGAAGACACGCTGAAGCAGGTGTGGCTGCTGCGCAGAATGATCGGCATGCTGTCCAACTCCAGCAACTCGATGAATTCGTCGGAGGCCACCGAGAAGGTCTTGGAGCGCATGGCCAAGACCAAGAACAACAAGGACTTCCTGGATAACCTCGGGAAAGAGTCCTAGGCTCTTACCGCCCCAACACTCCGCCGAACCATCGGGCCTTCTCTACTGCCACGTCCAGCTTGGTTCCGCCAGTCTGGCTCTAAGCTAAGTGACTATCTCAGAATCCCGTCCGGGGAGTCCAGAGGGGCTGACCCCTCAGGCAAGGGGTCTGGGGGATGTGTCCCCAGGAGCCAAGACCCTGTGGGCGGGTCGGTGGGAATAAGGCTTTTGCCTTTTTGAGATAGTTTCTAAAGGCGCGCCGCCCCTATTGGGCCGATATCGGAACCCCAAGCGCCTGGCGAGTCACTCGGCGCTGCCGCCATCACGAGCGCTCTCAGCCGCCTCCTCCACGGTCCGTTGCCGCTCCTCCACCGCCAGTACGAGCGCAGTTTCGGGGGCCAGCTCCACCGCCTTGGCCACATTCAGCCGGGCGCGCTCGAGATAGGCAGGGTCGTCCTCGGAGGCTGTCTGGTAGAGCGCCCCTAGCGCAGCGTAGACTCGCCACAGCTCGGGCTCGGCGTCGAACGCATCCTCCGCCACCCTCTCCGCCATTTTTATTGCTGCAACCCGTTCGTCTTCCGTGAGGGCACCCCAGTTGCCGGCAACGGTTGTGATGAAGATGAATCGCGGATAGTTGGCCAACGGTCGAAACGTATCGATCGACTTATCGAACTGGGCGGCGACGCCGCTCCAGTCATCAATGCTGGCGATCTGAACTATCTCCCTGGCGGCCTGGAAGGGCCGGTAGTTGAGCAGGAAGACGCTGGTGGCCACCAGTGCGGTCACCGCCATCGCCACCGCGCCTACCGCTATCGCAGGCGGTGACTCGGCGATCGCCACGCCACCAGCCGCGCTCGAGGGCGCCCCGGAGGCGGACGCGCTCGGCCGAAAGGGAATGGCCACGAGCCGACGGGCCCAGCTCGGCAAGACCATCGGACTGTCCGACGTCATCTCTAGATGCGCGGCGAATCCCAGCAGGATCACGAACTGCAAGACGGTCGCCGGGGTGTCGAAAAGGAACAGGTTCTGCACAAAGTACGCGGCCATGGCCGCTCCGACGAACATCAGGAAGAGCTGCTCTCCCGCGTCCAGGTCCTTGACTCTGACGCGACGAATCACGGCAGTGGCCATCAGGACCCACAGCGACATGTAGGCCAGGAATCCAATGAGTCCTTTTGTCGTCAGCTCCTCAACGAGCTTGTTGTGCGCCTGGTCGAAGGTCTCGGCCACCCCCGACTCAGAGCTGAAGTGGCGTCCCGACGCGATGATGTAGTTCTCGGGCCCCCAGCCCAGGGCCGGCCTCGACAGAAATCCGCGGAGGCCGGCGGACCATGACGCGACCCGCCCTTTCACGCTGACGTCGTCCGCGTTGATCGAGCACAGGCGGCTGACCACCACCGACGAATCGCACACGGCCTGGAACGGGGAGGTGTTCCGAGCGCTCGCGAAGAGCACCACGACGAGAGCCAGCGCGACGACAAGATACTTGGCAGCGGTCCTGATCTCCTGGGCCTGGCCCCACAGCGCGTACCCCACCGCGAAGGCGATCAGCCCGGCGCCCAGCCCTATGATCGCTCCACGGGTTCCGCTGAGCAGCAGCATCCAGAGGTCCAATCCTACCGCCACCGTCCAGAAAAGCTGCCACCAGACGATGGGCGAAATCCCGGCCTCGGCTTCCCTTCGCCGCCTCCGCCGCCTGCTTCGCGCGGGCGGCCCCGGCTGCCGCGTGGCGGGTCGGAGCGATTGGGCCAGAAATCCTACGGCGATGAGTACGTTCACCAGCATGTAGGCCCCGACAAAGGTCGAGTTGCCCAGCGTGATGTCGAGCCTGGGGGCGTTCTCCAGAAAGCCGTAGAACCCAAAGCCCCAGAGGTCGTACCTCTGGGCGACTCCCAAAATCGCCATCATCACGCTGACCGCGAGGTTGAAGTTGAGCAGCGTGCGCCACTCGATCGAGGTGCGGTAGACGGACGTCACCACCAGGACCAGCACGAACCAATGGGCCAGGTCGAATATGCCCTGCATCCGCTCGTAGGTGGACCAGAGGCTGCGCTGAAAGCTCACGCCCGTCAGCCCGGCGACGATGGCCACGATGAGGTAGACGGCGAACCCGA
Source organism: Chloroflexota bacterium (assembly GCA_022566795.1). GTDB lineage: Bacteria > Chloroflexota > Dehalococcoidia > Lucifugimonadales > JADFIF01. Next base: position 12,494 of record JADFIF010000052.1, on the reverse strand, counting down.
GCACGAGCCACGAGCGCCGAGGCCTGTACGCCGGAAAGGCGTACGCCAGCACCAGCCACAGCCCGAAGGCAACCTCTATTAAGCTACGCGCGTAGATGGCCTTCCCGACGATGAACGGGAAGAATGTGTTGGTCGTTACGAGCAACGGCATCAGGACGATCAGAAATACTACGGTCCGGATGCCAAAGAGCAGGCTGCCTTTTAGGTCTAGGGTCAAATAGCAACTCTCGGAGTAGTCTGAGAAGCGTGCCGGTCTGCCGGTCCGGCACTCTCGGCGCCGCACCGTGCCCAGTGTAGCGAGCACTGACCCCTCGTTCGGATTATACACCCGCGCCTCGTGCCATAGATGCGTAGGGCGGGGGACGTCGAAATCACCATCACTTGTGGTGGATGCGACCACCGCAAACAAAGAATGAAAATACCGGGCCCGAGTCCACAACTGTCCGAGTGCGCACTGATGCTGCTGAACCACGGTCTAACCTGACCAAGAATGAACCGATCTGCCACGTCCACAATCAAGATAGAAGAATGACCTATTTTCGTACCAATCCTTCCCGTGGAAGGAGCGGCGGCCGGATTGGGCACACTTGCAAACGGCCGTCCAAGACGAGGGCCATCGGTGCCCGCGGATGTGGGCAAAGTCATGTCTGTTAACTTATTGACAAGGTGTCCGTCGCTCTATATAGTTTTTCGTGACCCCGCTCGTCTTCGGGACCGCGTATGCGCCGAGGTCGGCCGGGGGTACATCTGACCCATAGGGTCCGAGGGGTGCTGGGTAACGGGGTGGGCAGCCCTCTTTTTGGGTAGCGAACGCGCCAGCGGCACCTTGACAAGGTAATTAACGGTGTTGTACAACTCATACGGTTTGAACGTGGAAAGCGAGGCCATATGTGAATTCGCTCGCCGGTCCGTCCAAAGCGGGCCTTTTTGCTATTCGATCCCCAAGCTGGGACTTTTTTGATTTAACTCGTGGAAGGCATTCAAACCTCAATCTCGCAAATCTAAAGGGGGGTAGGCAGTGAAGTACGTAATTAGGGCAGCGCCCATCCTGGTAGCGCTAGCACTCTTCGTAAGTTTCCTGGTAATCCAGCAGCCGAATACGGCCAAAGCCGCCGTCGTTGGTGTGCCCAGTCTCCAGGATGCTGGGGCCATCGGCTCGGAGGTGGCTACCACGACCGCCGATGCGGCGGCGCACGCGACCATCGGCCGCAAGGTCAGCGTCGTAGTAAAAGACTCCGACCTGACCAGCGCACCCTCGGTAACCGTGAAGAGCACCAGCGACTCGACCGGCGTGACTTTTGCGCTGGCCACGAGCTCGAACCCCGGTGAGTACGAAAAGTTGTTGCTTCTCGTCTCCACCAGCTCGAGCTCTACTACGCCCTTTGTCCAGATTAAGAGCAAAAACGGGGACGTCGTTACGATCAACTACGCCGACACGAGCCCTGCGATCACAACCTCGGCATCGCTGACCGTGGAGACCGGCAGCCCGTCGATCTCCAACCTCTCACCAGCGGAGGGCACGATCACAAAGGCCACCTCTCAGCTCCTCAGCGTCGAGATGAAGGACACGGTGTCCGGCATCGACAAGGACAGCATTAGGTTCATATTCTCCACGGCCATGGCCACTCTGACGCCATCCGATACTAGGATCACTCCGTCCGCGTTCACCACCATCACGGATGGTTTCCGCGCGGAATTCGCACTGGGCCTACCGGAAGGCACCAGCTGGGTAGGAGCTGAGGTTACAGACAACGCCGGAAACACCGCCTCTTTCGACGAGGACTCCGATAACTCCGGCGATCAGGGTAACAAGCTGGTAATCGACCAGACGGCCCCCACCATTACAGACTCGTTCACGGGGGCGTCATACGACGCTGCCACGGACGTCCTCGAGTTCAACAACCGGAGCAAGATCCTGGTGACGTTCGGCGACGTAACGGACCTGGACGGCAACACGATCTCGGCCACGGACTTCGACGTAGAAGGCAGCTCGGTGATTGATGCGACGTTCTTCGACGTTGACTTCTCCAGCTCCTCTGTCGCGAAGCTAGACGGCGCCGCTGTCGCCATGCGAAAGGCCGTTGTTCTCACCTTGGCGGCTGACCTGGCTCCGGACAAGACGTCCAAGGTCTCCATCGTCGGCGACGGCATCTCTGACGACGCAGCTAACGCCCTCACGATAGGCGCGGTCGGGGCGAGTAAGGATGCGATCGACAAGATCGCGCCCAAGATCACGATCTCCTCCGATCTCAGGCCCGTCTTGGCGGGCAAGGACGACAAAGTCCAGATCGACATCACTTCGGATGAGACACTGGCCAGCAACCCGGTGTTGCAGCTGTTCAACATGGAGACCACGTCCACGATAAAGACGGTGACGGCCACCTCCGTGGGCACCAACTCGTGGAGGGTCACCACCGACAAGAACACGTCCGTCACCGCCGCCGTCAACGTCCATGTCGAGGGGACGGACGACGCTGGCAACAAGGGTGAGGTTGGCATCAAGGACAACGCCGACGAGGATGCTGATGACGCCGTATTCTACGAGGCCGACGTCTCGCTGCCCGCGCCAGTCTTGACCCCGGCGGACAAGGCGACCCCCACCGAGAGGGCTCCCTTCTTCCTCGTGATCGACTTCGCAGCCGAGGGGTCCGAGTACGCGGTCCTCGCCGACGAGGACTCACACGACACGGTGACGCTGACCAAGATCGAGCTGGATGGCACCGACCTGCTTGCCGACGCGGCGACCATCGACAACAAGAAGTTCCTCGTCGCCATCGCCGACGGACTGGCCATTGGCGAGCATACGGTCAAGGTCAACGCCAAGGACGAGGCGGGCAACTCACTGGCCTCCGATCTCTCCATAACCTTCGAGGTCAAGGAGCGCAAGCCCCTCAAAGTAGCCTTGAGCCCCGGCTGGAACCTCGTGTCGCTGCCCGGCAACCCGGCCGACGCTAGCATCGACTCCGTGATGGCGAACACGCCTGACGCGACCGCCGTCGTAACGTTCAACCCGACGGTGCCTGGAGGATTCCTGGCGTCGGTTCGCGGCTCCGACGGTATTTTCGCCGGTACCCTGAAGACGATGGACGCGACCCGTGGCTACTGGGTGCTGACGGACACCTTCGCGCCCATTGAGGTAGACGTGCCGCCTCTGGCGGCCGGCTCCGCGGGTGTGTTGCCGCCCACCATCCCGCTCAAGGCCGGGTGGAACCTGGTGCCGGTGTTGGATGTAACCGGTACACTGGCGATAGGCGACACCATCCCAGCCGTAACCTACTTCGCCACAGCCCTTGGCACCGGCGAGATCACCAGGGTCTACTGGTTCGACACGGTCGCTAATGCGTGGATACTGGTGACGATCAGCACTGACACGGTGAAGGTCGGCGCCGCCTACTGGGTGTACACCGGCAAGGACGCCAACGTCGTACCGTAGCGCTAACAATCTTTCGGAGCTAGAGGCTTAGTACAGACCTCCCTCCTCTGAACGGGGAGGGAGGTCTGTTTTTTAGAACCATAGCGGGAGAGCTGAGATGGGAACGAAGAGTTCTCTGTTGATAGTCCTCGCGACTATTGTGGCCATCGCGACAACGAGCACGCTGTCCCTCGGCGAGGCCGAGGCGCAGGGATTCCCTCCGTCGCCCGTAATCTACTCAGGGTCGGTGACGGTCACCAGCGGGGAAGACCCGACCGGGCTATTCATCACCGCGCGGGTGCTGGACTACGAGTCCGAGCCTGTGGCGGTAGTGAACGGCGCCTACATCGCACTGATCGTCCTTCTACCCGATAGCACCTTCTCCGGTCAGACCGTCACCTTCCACCTGAACGGGGTCCAGGCACAGGAGACCGATTCGTCCCTGGCGCCGGGCCTGCCGCTGCCAAAGCCGGACTTCAACCTCACTTTCGCTAAGCTGCCGGAGCCGACGCCGACCCCGACGCCTGTGATCGTAGCGCCGGCCGTATTCTCCGGCGTCATCGTGGTCGCGGGCTCGCAGCCTCCTGAGCGGGCAAAGCTCACCGCAAGGATCGGTGGCTACGAGACGACGGCCATCACCACGACCGGCCCGGTCTTCACGAACCTGGTCATCGCGCCGCCCGACGAGAGCGCCGTGGGTCAGCCGATCCTATTCTTTCTCAACGGGTTCTTGTCCGCGCCTCCGGTGCCAGCTGTCGTCTTCAAGTCGGGGGAGTTCAAGACGATCAACCTGATCTTCGTCGACTTCCCCACCCCCACGCCGACGCCGCCTCCGCCCACGCCCACACCACCGCCCACGGCGACGCCGAGTCCCACCGCAACGCCAACGCCGACCGCGACGGCGACGCCAATACCGCCGACGGCGACGCCTGTGCCGCCGACCGCGACACCCGTCCCACCCACGCCGACGGCGACCAGGGTCCCGCCGACGGCCACGGCGGTTGCGGCCCTCACTGCCCCTCCATCGCCGACGCCGACGCCAGAACCCTCGGGTGGCGGATGCAACTCGACATCGGCGAACGTATCGGCCCTGACCGGCCTCGGCAACATGCTGCTCCTGGCGGCGCCACTAGCGCTGATCGCAGGCTTCCGGAGACGGCGCCGGTAGCGAAGAGCAAGTAGCTTGACACGCAAGAAGCCCCGGACGTGGGCCGTCCGGGGCTTCTCGGTTTCTGGCGGTCGACGCTAAGCAACTATCTCAAAAAGGCAACTGCCTTGTTCCCACCCACCCGCCCAAGGGTTTTTGGTTCCTGGGGGGCACATCCCCCAGACCCCCTGCCAGAGGGGTGAGCCCCCCTCTGGCCTCCCCGAGCGGGATTTTGAGAAAGTCACTAAGCACTGTGCAACCGGGCAGATAGGTAACAACTTGTCCTCGACCCTACGGGGAAGAGTTAGGCCTGTCCCTTCGGTGAACTCAGGGCAGGCTCTGAGCGCAGCCGAAGGAGAGGGGGCCGTTACGCCGTCGCTGTCGTCGCGTCAGGCCTCCCGCTGCATGACCACTACCTGCAGCTCCCGCGGCAGGCTGGTCGACGTCACGTTCAGCCGAGTGACGGGCGCCGCTTCGGCGATACCCATCTGCGTTAGGAAGGCGTCCAGCGGCTCGAGCTCCACCTTCACACCGCCCACCCAGTAGTGCAGCGGCACGACGATTCTGGGACCGATCAGGTTGATGATCTCGACGACCTTCGCCACCTCGATGGTGCAGACGCCTCCTACGGGCACGAAAAGGATGTCCGTCTGGTTCAGCTCCTCGACCTGCCGCGGCGAGAGCGTCTGATTAAGGTCTCCGAGATGGCAGAGCCGCAATCCCTCGGCCAGGATCGTAAAAACCGTATTGAGCTTCCGATCTCCGCTGGCATCCCCTAGAGGGGTTCCCATGCCGGTGATGTAGAAGCTAGCGATCTCATACTCACCTGGGCCGCGCAGCACGCGAGGGTCGCCCGCCACGGCTTCCGCATGGGAGTGGTGGGGGTGGTCGTTGCTGGACGTCACTATCTCCGCGCGGGCGTTGCTCATGGAGAATCCCACGGTGTCCGCGAACGGGTCGGTGATGAGCGTGGTGTTCCCGCTCCGCACTCTCACGGATGAGTGGCCAAGCCAAACGATGTCCATAGCTTCCTGTGACGCTCCTCTAGACGTTCGTTCGAGTATAGCAACCCTCTCGTGGCGGCTTCAACGCGCAGATCGCCTGTCTTGGACGTGTTATGTTGGCCGACTGGGATCGGCTCCCTCCTCTCTAGCACTCGGCGGTGGAGCTATGCTAGACTTAGTCACCGGCCACGAGGCGCGTGTGGCCGCCAGCAAAGGCCTGCGTGGCCCGGCGCCACGGGCAGTATTCTGAATGCTAACGACCAGACAAGAGACCATCCTCAAGCTGATGGTCGATGAGTATGTGACCACCGCCACGCCGGTGGCCTCGGAGTCCATCGCCCGGACCCCCGAGCTGGCCGTCAGTCCCGCCACCGTCCGAAAGGAGATGGTGGAACTTGAGGAGGCGGGCTACATCGCGCGTCCCCATACCTCGGCCGGGACCGTGCCTCTTGACAGTGCCTACCGCCTGTATGTCGAGTCCCTGGTGGCGATAGAGATGTCCCGCATACCCCCGAGCGCTCAACGCTCCGTGCTCGACGAGCTCGCCGACGTCGAGCGGGACGTAGATGATTGGGCCAACGCCGCCGCCGCCGTTCTCTCGCGTCTGGTTGGCAATATGGCCATCACGACATTCCCCAGGGCTGTCGAGCCCAGGGTCCGGCACATTGAGCTGGTGTACCTGGAGGACCTGGTGGCGATGCTGATCGTCGTGCTGGAGCAGGCCAGGTTGAGACGCCAGCTAATCCGTTGGGAGCGGCCTCTAGCCCAGTCTCACTTGGAAGCGGCCTCCATAAAGCTGCGGTCTCAGGTCCTCGGCCTGACGCGCCAAGAGATAGAAAACAAGCCCATGGCGCTCTCTCCGCTTGAAGAAGAGGTCGTCGACGCCACGACCGAAATTCTCCGCGAGGAGGATCACGCCACCTACACCGACCATCGCGTCCACGGGCTTCGCAATCTGCTAACCCAGCCTGAGTTCGCCGAAAACGACCGCCTGCGGGCGCTCCTCGAAGGCTTCGAGGACGGTACGCTTGCGGAGGCCGTCCTCAACGAAACCCCTGACGGCAGCGTCGTCAGGGTGATCATCGGCCAGGAGCACGAGGGAGACATCCTCTGGCCACTAAGCGTTGTGATATGCCAGTACGGTGTTCCAGGCCGGGCGCTGGGCGCCGTAGGCGCCGTTGGACCCACCCGTATGGAGTACTCCAAGACGATCGCCAGCGTCAATTTCATGTCGTCTGTGATGAGCGATATCGTGAGCGGAGCCGGCATAGGCTAGGCGACATGCCCCTCTTGTCCCGGCCCGCCTCGCAAAGCCGGCGTCTGGCCCGGGCAAGCGCCGCGGCGAAGGCAACTCAGGAGATCTCGAGTGTTCGACGCGCTATCGGAAAAACTCAACAGAGTCTTCAAACGCCTCGGCGCAAAGGGCAGACTGACCGAGCGCGATGTAGATGAGGCCCTGCGCGAGGTGCGCCTGGCACTTCTTGAGGCGGACGTCAACTTTCGCGTAGCTCGCGACTTCGTAGGGCGGATTCGTGAGCGGGCCCTGCAGGAAGAGGTTCTCAAGAGCCTCAGCCCCGGCCAGCAGGTCGTGAAGATCACTAACGACGAGCTCACCGGGATTTTGGGTGGGAGCGTCAGCCACCTCCAGCAGAGTTCCCAACAGCCTTCGGTTCTCCTCTTGGTAGGGCTGAACGGCTCCGGCAAGACGACGACGGCCGCAAAGCTGGCCAGGCACCTCAAGCAGGCGGGCCAGACCCCGCTGCTGGTAGCGGCCGACCTCCAAAGACCAGCCGCGGTAGAGCAGCTTGAGACCCTCGGAGCGCAGGCCGGTGTAGCGGTATATCAGGGCGGGACGTCCGGAAGCACCGTGAGGGTCGCCGCGGACGGCGTAAAGCGGGCCGCGGAGCTCAACGCAGCCTGGGCAATCGTCGATACGGCAGGGCGTTTCCAGATCGACGACGGCCTGATGGCCGAGCTCGACGAGATCAAACGCGCCGTTTCGCCGTCCGAGACGCTGTTGGTCGTCGATGGCATGACGGGCCAGGATGCGGTTCGCGCGGCTCAAGAGTTTCACGATCGCATCGGCGTGACGGGCCTGATTCTCTCCAAGCTGGACGGCGACGCCCGTGGCGGCGCCGCGCTTTCAATCGTCTCCGTTACCGGAATTCCGATCAAGTTCATCGGCACCGGCGAGCGAATCGACGCGCTCGAACAGTTCCACCCAGACCGTCTGGCCTCGAGAATCCTTGGCATGGGCGACATGCTCACGCTCATCGAGAAAGCTCAGAGCACCTTCGACGAGCAACAGGCCATCGAGCTGGAGAAGAAGCTTCGCCAGGCGACGTTCGACCTGGACGACTTCCTGGTCCAGCTTCAGCAGCTCAAGAGCATGGGGCCCCTGAGCCAGATAATGGAGATGATCCCGGGTCTCTCCGCAATCAAGGGCCGGCTGCCCTCCGACGGTCTGGACGAAGGCCATTTTAAGAAGATCGAGGCGCTCATATACTCCATGACCGCCGAGGAGCGCCGCAAGCCGGACATGATCGGGGGAAGCCGAAGGCGGCGCATCGCCAAGGGCAGCGGGACCACTCCGCAGGACGTCAATCAGCTGCTCAACCAGTTCCGACAGATGCAGAAGATGATGCGCCAGATGACATCCGGCAGGGGCCGCAAGAGGATGGCTCAAGCACTAGGTGGCCGCGGCGCAGATTTCTTCGAGAATTAAAGCCAAAGGCCTACTCGCGCGCTCGGCGCCGCCTCGTGGCCCCGGTTGAAGATCAGGCTCAGCCGTCTTTTCGGCTCACGGCCTTGCGTACGGCATCTTCCACATCGCCGGCGCTCAGGTGATACTTTTTCAGAAGCTCGTCCGCGGTGCCCGACTCGGCGTAGCCCCGCAAGGCGACGGACTCCACGGGGACGGGCGCCCTTGTCGACAGCACCTGCGAGACAAGGCTGCCTAGCCCGCCGTTCACGTAGTGCTCCTCCGCGGTGACCACAGCCCCAGTATCCAAGGCGGCGCTTAACAGAGCGTCCTCGTCCAGGGGCTTCACCGTCGCCATGTTGAGGACCCGACACTCGACACCCTCCCGCGCCAGGGCCTCGGCCGCCTCCAGAGCAGTGTTGACCATGATGCCGCACGCTACCACGGTCGCGTCATCCCCTTCGCGGACCCGCTCGGCTTTGCCAAACGTAAAGGTGAATCCGTTGTCGTGAATAACGGGCGTGGCGGGACGCGACAGCCGCACGTAGAAAGGTCCTTGCCTCTCGACCACAACCCTCATCACCTGGGCGGTCTCCACAGCGTCGGCAGGCACTATTACTCTCATGTTCGGCAGCGCGCACATGAGGGCCACATCTTCGATCGCGTGGGCGGACATGCCGTCTTCTCCGGTGGTGATCCCCGCGTGAGTCGCGACCACCTTTACGTTGAGATTTGATTGCGAGACGCCCACTCGAAGCTGATCGTAGGGTCTGGCGGTGCTGAAAACGGCGAAGGTGCTGACGACGGGCACCTTGCCGGACGCCGCCATCCCGGCCGCAACGCTGACGATATTCTGCTCGGCCGGCCCGAAGTCGAAGAACCGGTCCGGGTACGCGGCTCCGAACAGATTCGTGAAGGTGGACTTGTTGAGATCGCCGCCCAGGACCACCAGGTCCGGATGATCTCTGCCCAGCTCCACCAGCGTGCGTCCCGCGACTTCGCGCGTCGAGGCCGTCCCAGTCATCTAACTAATCCCCTTGCCTTTGTCTGGATGGTAGCCTTACCCGTCGAGCCTATCTATCTCTTCCAGGGCCTGGACAAGCTGCTCTTTGTTCGGCGCCTTGCCGTGGAAATCGGGGTTGTTCTCCATGAAGCTGACGCCCTTGCCCTTTACAGTCTTGGCGATAATCGCTGTGGGCTTCAGCTTGGTCTCGGTGGCCTCGTCCAGCGCCGCGAGGACCTGCGAGATATCGTGGCCATCTATCTCCAGCGTATGCCAGCCGAAGGCGCGCCACTTGGCGGCAAGCGGCTCGAGCTCCATCACCTCGCTGGTGAAGCGGTCGTTCTGGATCCCGTTCCTGTCGACCACCGCGACGAGGTTGTCCAACCTATAGTGGGCAGCCGACATCGCCGCCTCCCACACCTGGCCCTCATCGCACTCGCCGTCGCCCAAGAGCACGTACGTCCGTGTTGGACGCCCGTCGAGTCTCGCGGCCAACGCGGTGCCTATGCCGAAGGACAGTCCCTGCCCCAACGAGCCTCCGGACATCTCGACGCCCGGGGTCTTGATGTGGGCGTGCCCCTGCAAACGGCTGTCGATCTTGCGAAATGTGGTCAGCTCCGTCGTCGGGAAGTAGCCCGACTCCGCCAGGGCCGCGTAGAGCACCGGACATGCGTGGGCCTTGCTCAGGACGAAGCGGTCCCGCGCAGGCCACGTGGGCTCGCTCGGCCGATGCCTCAGCACCCTGAAATACAAGGACGCGACGATCTCGACAGCCGAGAGTGAGCCGCCGGGATGTCCGCTTCCGGCCATCGCGGTCATAGTGACGATGTGCCGCCTGAGGCGTCGCGCAACCTCCGTCAACTGGTGCGCGCTCATCGGCTCGCGCAGGGCGCTCTCTCTCGTCGCCGTTCTTGCCGGCCCGCCTGTCGACGTTTCGGAGATGGCGCCGCCATCATCTATGACCTGCACGCTGTTTCACCTCTCGGCCGCAATGGAGCGCATTATAGCAACCGATTGCGCCAAGTTCCACAGCCTCGTGCCGATTTTGGCGGAATCTTCCAAGCCCGCGAAACGTAACCTGAGGCGTCAAACCGTTGAGAAGAAGGTCCAGAGCCCCGTCTGGCCCGCTGCAGCTCATGATGAACGGAACGGAGGCCATTCCCTGTTCGTGGTGAGGAGCTCTGGTGGCATAAGAGACGGACCGGCCTGCTAGCGGGCTCCGGGCGCGCCCACGGCGGTCTCTAGCGTGTCGGTGTCGGGAGCAAATACGAGCGTTGTCTGCGACCCATCGACGGCGGCGAAGATAACCTGGCTGGGCACCATGATGGTCTGCGTCGATGGGTCGCCTTCGACCGGCTGCCACGCCGCGCCGGTACGAGCGCTGGTGAACTCGACGAAGGCGTCGAAGAACTCCTGGGCGTCGTCATCGCTGTCCCACGCGATGACGGCCTGCAGCAACAGCGCGCCCTCTGGCCCCTCGAACAGCGCGTAGGCGTCGCCGCCCCAGCCCGCCGCCGCGGCGTCTGCCTCCTCTTGCGTTATATGGTCCTCCAGGTAGCTGAGTAACAGGAACTCCCCGAGTGTATCCTCTCTGAGAACGATCCAGTCGCCGCCAAGGACAGATGCAACGTCTGGAAGGACCACCTCGATGGGCGCCTCTTTTGCGACGTACTTTTCGGGGTGGAGTATCTGTTCGGTACTCTGAGGAATATCCTCGTAGAGCTGGTTCACGGATCGCCAGGAAAACTCCTCAGCCGACAGAATCGTGAACACGAACTGAGGTCCCTCCCGATACGGGAAGGCAAACTCGCGCTGGATGACATGGGGAGCAGATTCTAAGGGGGTGGAGTCGAGGGCCGCAGCCTCCTCCGCGATCTGCGCCCTCTGCTCATCATCCATGTTCTCGAACATGTAAACCGTCTCCGCCAGCGTCGCGTCCCCCTCTACGAGACCTCGATAGGCCAGCGCCTGGTCCGAGTTGCCTTCCAGGGACTTCCTTGTCGAGTAGATGTCAAAGTGTTGTTGCTGCAGGCCGTGGGTGAACTCATGGGCGTACGTGAGCTCATCCAGAGCCCCGATCTCGTCGGTGTCGCTGACGATGTAAAGCTGCTCCTCCTCTGAATCGAACAACCCGATCACCTGCTCTCCATACAGGCTAAGCAGCAGATCGTGGAGGCTCGCGTCCTTGTCCATGATGCCCATCACCGTGTATAGCGCCTGACGTTGGGCGATCTCATCAAGATCCTCGTCGAGATCCTCTCTCAGCCGGATGCGAAGCTCGTCGCGAGTGATCACCGTCGTCTCCAGCGGCGTCAGCTCGAACAGCCTCCGCAGCACCGCCACTCTCCTGCCTATGGGCCGCAGCGCGGCGGATAGTGGGTCAGTGGGCGTCGCCGTGGGGGTGGGCGGAGGCAGGCCTACCGTCGGAAGTATCACAGGCCCTGGGTTGAACGGAGGTGGCGTGGGTGTCGGCGTGCGGGTCGGCGTCGCGGTGCGGGTCGCCGTAGGGGCCGGGGTAGCCGTGGGGTTTTGGGTAGCCGTGGCCAGCGTAGCCGGGCTGGGGATTGGCGTCGGTGGCGGCGATGAGGTTTGCTCCCTGGCGCAAGCGGCCATAACAACCAGAGCCGCGAGTGGGATAACCAGAAACCTCACCATCACCCCTTTCCAACCCGGGCCAGGACTTCACTCAGTATGGATAGTTGATCGAAAAGATGTCAAGCCGCCATTCTGACCCCTGAACCGCGCCATGAGCGAGGGGCGGCCTATGTTAAACTGACAGGGTCCTACTCCACCACACGGAGCCCGATGGGCATGAAGATCCGTGACATCCTCAATCGCCGGCGAACTTTGTCGTTCGAGTTCTTCCCTCCCAAGGAGCGCGACCGGATCCGCGCAGTGTTCAGGACCATGGACCGGCTCAGCGTCTTTCGCCCTAGCTTCATGTCCGTGACGTACGGCGCCGGGGGGTCCACCCGCGCCCTGACCGAGGAGATGGTTGTCAGAGCCAAACGAGAGACCGACGCCGAGGTAATGGCTCACTTGACCTGCTCCGCCCAGACTAAGGAGGCGGTCCACTCGGTGCTGGTCCGGCTGGAAAGCGCGGGCATCGAGAACGTGATTGCGCTCAGAGGCGACCCGCCAAAGGGGCAGTCAACCTTCGTGCCCCAAGACGGGGGGTTCGAGCACGCCACCGAGCTCATAAGACACATCAAGAGCAACTTCTCGCT
>JADFIF010000051.1 GCA_022566795.1 Chloroflexota bacterium | reverse complement strand
GTGGAGGTGCTGCAAGAGCTCAAGAACGAGTACCAGGGAAGGGCCAACTTCATCCACATCGACTTCTACGACAACCCTGAGGAGATTCAGGGGGACCTGAATCTGGCCCGTCTCTCGCCCACCGTCATCGAGTGGGGCCTGCCCAGCAACGAGTGGTCCTTCGTCTTAGACCGAGAAGGTATTATCACCGCCCGCTTCGAGGCCTTCGCCACCCTGGGCGAGTTGAGACAGGCCATCGAGCGAGTTTTCTGAGCCTGACTCGCCCCCGCTCCCTAATTCGCCCCGCTCAGAGCGGCACACGCCGGGCGTCGACTCAATCCCGAAGACAACCTTTCCCAGCCCTCCCTTTGGAAGCCTGTCTCGAAAGACCTCTAGTTAGGAGTTCGTACGAAAGCAGGAATACATGATGCCATTTTGGGAGTATAAGACTGTCCCGGTGACCCTAGATGTGGAGATGCGCCGAGATATAGCTTCGGCTGTGGGTGAGCGCCCCACCAGAGCCTCAATTGAGGACGTGCTTAATGAGCATGGGGAGCAGGGATGGGAGTTAGTGACGGTGCTCGCCTTACCGATAGATAGTCAAATGGGGCTTCATCGCCGTCATGAAACGGGAGCTTCTGGGCGAAAAAGATCGGCGGCGGCGTCTTTGACCGGAGTCAACTACTATTCTTATGTGCAAGAGCCTACCGGCGAGAGATAGTCAGGGGCTCGGCACGCCGACACCAAACGGTGGAGCAGAGACCCAGGGCCTTCTTGAACCGCGGGCCCGGCGAACGCTACTATCTCTTGCGAAGTATGAATCAGAAAGGATTGTGAGAGGCAAGAGGGAAGCGTCGTGCCCCGCGGTGGCCCCGCCCGTCCGGTCCGGTGAGCAGAGCAAGACCCTCGCCTTCGACACCTCTCTGGCAATGAGTAGGCTGCGGCGCTGGCTGAACAGGTGGATATGGACGCTTGTCGACGCGCTGCCGCCCTACCGTCGGGCGGAAGGGCCGCTGCTATCCAAGGAGCGGGGGCCGGATGGCAGACATTACATCCGCGTGGGCTCGGCGCGAATTGAGGTGGATAGAGCGACGTTCGAGAGGCTCAACCCAGGCGATGACCTGATCGTCAGGCTCACGAAGGGATTCCGCGCGGTCAACATCGACGTTATTCAGCCCTCAAACGAAGCTAACCGCGACGCCGGGCCACCGACCTAGCCCTCATCCTCCGAGGCGGCTCCGCCCTCGCTATCCGACGCCCCGTCGGATGGACCGTCCCCATCCCTTCCCCGATGGCGAGCCTTCTTCGCCATCTCCGCCAGCCGCCGCACGACGAGTGCGTGCACCGTCCCCTCGGGGTAACTTCCGTCGTCTTGGAGCTCGCCCGCGGCCACTCCAGATAGCACCTCGATGCCCTCGTCTACCGTGGAGACGGCGTAGATGTGGAACTTGCCGGCGCGTACGGCGTCGACGACCTCATCGTTGAGCATTAGGTTCCGCAGATTGTCGACGGGGATCATCACGCCCTGGCCGCCGGTAAGCCCGGCTGCTTTGCAGACATCGTAGAACCCCTCGATCTTGTATATGGCTCCGCCTATGGCCTGGACCTGGCCGGCCTGATTGACCGACCCGGTGACCGCGATGCCCTGGTCTATGGGCACCCCCGCAAGCTCCGACAGCAGAGCGTATAGCTCCGTCGACGAGGCGCTGTCTCCATCCACCTCGCTGTACGTCTGCTCGAAGCCGATGCTCGCGGAAAGGGATAGCGGCCCGTCCTGGCCATACTTGCCGTTCAGGTAACCCGTTAGGATCATGAAGCCCTTGTTGTGGATCTTGCCGGCCATCTGCGTCTCGCGCTCGACGTTGAGCACGCTTCCGCGGCCGATGGACACGCGCGCGATGATGCGGCTGGGCTTGCCGAAGCTGTGATCCCCCATCGAGTAGACGGCCAGGCCATTGACCTGTCCCGTCGCCTTTCCACCTGTCGCGATGTTGATCGTGCCCAACTCGATTAGCTCTTGAAGCCGACTCTCCGTGAGGCTGGAGCGGTAGTTCCGCTGCTTCACGGCCTCGTTGACGTGCTCAGCGGCAACGACATCGCTATCCGCCTTACGGGCCCAGTAGTCGGCCTCGGTGATGATGTCCGAGATGTCCATGAAGCGAGTGGTCAGCTTGTCCTGGTCCTCGACGAGGCGGCTGGAGTATTCGATCACGCTCGCCACACCGGTCTTGTCGAAGGGCCGAAGGTCGCCGTCCCGGCATCGCGCCGCGACGAAGGCGGCGTACTTAGACATGTTCTCGGGCGTGCGGTCCATCAGCGTGTCGAAGTCGGCCGTCACCTTGAAGTACCGGCCAAAGTCCTCGTCACCCGAGCGCATCAGCCGCAGAAGCTCGGGGGTTCCGACGAGGATGATCTTGGCGTCGATCGGGATCGGCTGTGGCCTCAAGGTGGCCGAAGGGAGGGGGCTCATCTGCTCGCCGATATTCTCGATACGGACCTCGCCGCTCCGCAGAGTCCTCTTCAGCGTCTCCCACGAGAGCGGGCTCATGATCAGGTCTCGCGCCTGAAGCACAAGGTAGCCGCCGTTGGCCAGATGCAGGGCGCCCGGCTTGATCATCGTCAGATCGGTGGTAAGGGTGCCAAAGCGGGCCCTGTAGTCTATCCGCCCGAACAGGTTGTAGTACGTCGGGCTGTACTCGAAGATGACGGGGGCGGCCTCGCACGTGGCGTTGTCGACGAGATCGTTGACGCGGTACTTGGCGAAGACGTCTTCGTCGCGCGGCGCGTTTGGCATCCCGGGCGACGGCGGAGGGTCGGGCTCGCTTCGAGACTTGAACATCTCGAGATGGTCGATCATGTCCGTGTCGACGCGCCCGAGGTAGTCGACCACCTCTGGGTGATCGGCATATTTTTCGCGCAGATCGTCGATGATCGGCGTTAGCGTAAAGCGGGCCAGCTCGATGTCGACCTCTGCCGTCTTTTCCCCCGCCTCCTTGTTGAGGCGCCGAAACTCCCTCATGGCATGGGTTATGGAGTGCTGGAGGCGTTCGGCCCCTTGGTTCAACTCTGACCTGCGGTCCTCGGGCAAGCTCGCGAACTCCTCCTGCGTCATCTGGCGCCCTTGCTCCATCGGGACGGGTGTGATGCCAACCTGAGTGAACGACAGGGTGAAGCCTTCTTTCTGCGCCTCCTGCTCCAGCTCGTTGGTCATCTGCTGGCGCTTATCCTGGACCTCCCGCATCACCTCCTCGATTCGATGCGTGTAGTCGTCGCTGTCGAAGATGGATGGAATCTCCCGCTGGCACGAGTCGACGAGATCGCTCATGTCAGTGGCGAACTCGCGCATCATGCCGCAGGGAAGGCTTATGGCAACCGGCTGAGACGGCTCCTGAAAGTTGTGGACGTAGCCCCAATCGGGAGGGGTGGAACGCCCGCCGGCTATGCGCTCCAGGTGAGACCTGAGCGCCGTGTTGCGGCCTGTGCCGGGCGGCCCCGAGATGAAGAGGTTGAAACCCGGCGCGTCGATGTCCAGGCTCAGGTCCAGAGCGCTTACCGCTCGGTCCTGGCCGATGGTCCCTTCGAGGGGCTCCAGCCCATCTGTGGTCTTGAACCCGAGCTCGTCGGGGTCGCACCGACGCTTCAGCTTCTCGGCGGGCACCTCTAGGCGGTTGACGCTCATCACCTGCTCCTGCAGCGGCGAGCCAGCGGCTGGCTCACGACTCTGTGGTTTAGATGGCCCCAAACATCCCCACGATTTTGCCGCGCCGTATCGGGCAGCGTCCACCTGGCCAAAGCGCACATCCACCCGAGCTACAACGCATCCGCCAGGACCTCGACCAGGTGCTTGGCACGTTTACCGGTGCCGTGCTCGATCTGCTGGCGGCACGAGATGCCCTCGGAAACGACGACGGTGTCGCTGGATTCCGAGCGGATGGCCGGGAAGAGTACCTGCTCGCCGATGCTCATCGACACGTCGTAGTGGCTCTTCTCGAAGCCGAACGACCCGGCCATCCCGCAGCAGCCAGAGGGGATCTCGCTGACCTCGCAGTCGGGGATGCCTCGGAGCACCTCCATCGCCATCTGGGTCCCAACCAAGGCCTTCTGGTGGCAGTGGCCGTGAAAGAGAAGCCTCTTGGCCGGGGGGTTCCGGAGCTCCAGGCTGACACCGTCCTCGTCTCTCGCATGCAGAACGAACTCCTCGATGAGCACGGCGTTTTCGGCGACGGCTCTTGCCTTGGTGTTCTGGGGAAGGAGGTCGAGGTAGTCGTCTCGGAGAGTCAGGATGCAGCTCGGCTCCAGGCCGACCAGCTTGGCTCCCCGCTCGACGTACGGGTGGAGGGCCTCCACGTTGGCTCGCGCGTTTCCGCGCGCCTTGTCCATCATGCCCTTGGACAGCATTGGGCGGCCACAGCAGCTCACGCGAGGGACGACCACCTGGTAGCCGAGGTGTTCCAGCACCCTCACCGCAGCCTTGCCGAGCTCAGGATGGTTGTAGTTGGTGAAGGTGTCGGCGAACAGCACGACCTGCCGATTGTCGGTGGACTCAGGCGAGCCTCCGCGCGCTTTGAACCAGTGAACGAAGGTCTGGCTGGCGAAGGCGGGTAGCGCGCGCCGCCTGTCGATGCCCACGTGACTCTCCAGCAGGTCTCGAAGCGTCTCCGACCTGAGTGTCCAGTTGGAAATCGGAGCAAAGAAGGACCCCCAGCGGCTCAGTGTCGCAATATTCCCGAAGATACGGCCGCTCAGCGTCTGGCCGTTGGCGCGATGGTACCCGTCGAGGAACTCGTACTTCAGCTTGGCCATGTCCACGTTGGACGGGCACTCGGACTTGCAGGCCTTGCACTCCAGGCAGAGGTCGAGCACCTCGTACAGGCGCTTGCTGGTGAGCGCGTCGGGCGGCAGCGCCCCCGACATGGCCGCCCGCAGCGCGTTGGCCCGACCGCGGGTTGAGTGCTCCTCGTCGCGGGTAACCATATAGGACGGGCACATGGTGCCCCCGAGGACCTTGCGGCAGGCGCCCTGGCCGTTGCACATCTCGATGGCGGAGGCGAAGCTGCCCTCCTGCTGGTAGCCAAACCCGGTCCGGACTTCCCGGGTCCGGTACGCCGGGCCGATTCGCAGGCTATCGGTCATCGGCGGAGAGTCGACAATCTTACCGGGGTTCATGATCCCCTCGGGGTCGAAGGCCCGCTTGACGTCGCGGAAGGCATTGTAGATGCGCGGGCCGAACATCTTCTCGTTCCACCCGCTGCGCACCAGGCCATCGCCGTGCTCGCCGCTCATCGACCCGCCATACTCCAGCACGAGGTCGCTGATCTCCGTGGCGATGGATACCATGCGGTCGACGCCCTCCTGGCCCTTGAGGTCTATGAGGGGCCGGATGTGAAGGCATCCGACGCTGGCATGGCCGTAGTAGCCCGCGGTAGTGCCATGGCTTCGCACAATCTCGTCGAAACGCCTGATGAAGTCGGGGAGCTTCTGTGGGTCGACGGCGGTATCTTCCACAAAAGCCAGCGGCTTGGCGTCGCCGGGGACGTTCATCATCAGTCCGAGGCCGGCCCTCCGCACGGCCCAGACGTGGGCCTGGTCCTCCGGGGTCGTCAGCCGGGGCATCGCGTACCCCAGCCCGCTTCGTCTGACGCGGCGCTCCAGCGCATCGAGCTTGGACTCTACCTCGGCTTCCGAGCTCCCCACCATCTCAACGACGAGAAGCGCCTCGGGGTCTCCCTCGATGAAGTCCATCAGCCGCGAGTACTCGAGGTTCTCGCGCGCCTGCCGGATGATCATGCTGCCGATGAGCTCGACGGCGGCGGGGTCCGTTTCGAGCGTGGCGACGGTTGCCTCCATCGACTCGAAGAGGTCGCTGAAGTGGATTACGCTCAGGCCGCGAGCTGCCGGCATAGGGACGACCCTCAGCTTGGCCTCGGTGACCGCCACCAGCGTTCCCTCGGAGCCGACGACGAACCTGGCCATGTCGAGGCTGCCGCCGCCGACGAACTCATCGAGGTTGTATCCCGACACTCGGCGCTGAATCTTGGGATAGCGGTCCAGTATCTCGGTGCGGTTCTCTTCGCCGATCGCCACCAGCCTTCGATAGATCTCGCCCTCAAGTCCGGCGCCGCGCATCTTCTCCTCGAGCTGAGCGCCGTCCAGAGCCCCGAACCGGGCCGTGTCTCCGTTGGAGAGCACCACGTCCAGCTCTCGAACGTTGTCGACGGTCTTGCCCCAGAGTATCGAGTGCGCGCCGCAGGAGTTATTCCCCACGGCGCCGCCGACGTTGCCGCGGTTGCTTGTGCTGGGGTCGGGCGCGAAAAGCACGCCGTGAGGCGCCAGATGGTGGTTCAGCTCGTCGAGGATGATGCCGGGCTGAGCGCGGACCCAGCCCTCTTCCGCGTTGACCTCGATTACATCGTGCATGTACTTGGAGAAGTCGATGACGATGGAGTGGCCTACCGTCTGACCCGCCAGGCTCGTGCCGCCGCCTCGCGGCAGGACGGTTACGCCGTGGCGGGCGGCCGTCTCGATGACAGCGACCACGTCGTCGGCGGTCTTGGGAAGCACCACCCCGATGGGCTCAATCTGGTAGATGCTGGCGTCGGTGCTGTAGAGCACTCTGGTCATCTTGTCGAAGCGAACCTCGCCTTCGACCCGCTGCCGCAGATCCTCGACCAGAGTCTGAGTGTCGGATTCCGTCAGTTCTGCTGACATCTTCCTCCCCTATAAGCCCGCGAGCTACCGCCGCCCAGACATAGGATAGCCCCGCGAAGCGACTTTGGAAAGCGTGCACTGCGCTCGTCGGGGTAGGGCCTCCGGCGAGCGCGGTCAGTGGATGCCGATTCCGACCGCCTGAAGCAGACGCCGCCTGTCGAGGATCACGAGCCCGCCCGCCAGCCCGAGGTAGACGTAGGCGAAGATCCGGCGCGCGGCCTCGTCTACGAAGAAGAGGTGGGCGATGAAGAGGACCAACAGAGCCGCGCCCGCCCGCCATCCCACAAGCCGAGGCGCGATAAGCAGGATGGCGAAGACTGACACCGCCGAGGTCAAAAAAAACTCGGTCGATTGCCTCGAGTCGAGCGGGAAGCTCAGAAGCTCGCCTGCCGAGAGGCTAAATATGCCGACCATGCTGCCCACCAGAAGCGTGAGCTGGTTCACCTCGGCCGAGATCAGCAAGGTGATCCCGGCCAGCGGGTTAGCTCTCAGGGTGAACAAGACCGCGACGATTATCTCGGGCGACTCCGACGCCAGTGGCGCGATCCACTGGATCAGGATAAACTCGTCGATTCCAAACTCGCTTCCAGTCTCGATCAGGGCTTCGACGAAGGGCTCCGCGGCGACGAGTATGACCGCCGCAGCGTAGAGGAACATCACGACAACCACCGCTCTTCGGCGTGCCGGCGGAAGGGCGCCGATGACGAGCGCGGCTCCAACCAGCTCCGGCTCCTCCGATTCACGCGTTGAGGTCACCCAGAGGTAGAAGAGGTACATGACGATCAGGGCAGCGGCCAGGATGATATGCACCTGGTTGGTGAAGAAGATCAGGAAGGTTACGAGGGTCGCCGCGACAAGCATCGTCAGCTCGAGGCGCATAGACCCACGCAGGTCGAGGGATTGCCGGCGCCTCAGCCAGTAGATCAGGATAACCAGCGACCACCCGAGACCGACAAGGAGCCGGTTGGCCCCTGTGACGTTGGCGGCCACCCTTTGCATCTCCCGAGTGACCTCGCCCACGGCAGGGTCGAACGACTGGCCGGCGTCCCACGCCAACACTGCCTCTATGGCGTACTCGGGAAGAACAGCGATCAGCGCCAGGAGCGCGAGAGCGAACGCGGCTGAGATGTCCAGCTGTGCGACCTCGGCGGCCCAAGAGAGGAGGAATGCGCCGCCGACTATGCCAACGCCGTAGATAAGCGCAGCCACCAGAGGTTCCAGCTCGGCTCCGGAAAGCCGCAGGACGAAGGCGGGCACGCCCAGGCCCGCCACGCTCACGACCCAGACCCACGACCTACGGGACCGGACCTGGATAGCCAAAGCTCATGCTCCTTAAAGGACACTGACTGCGGGTCGCCGGCCTCCGGCGACCGAGGGCAAAAAGAAAAGACCTGCGGGTGCAGGTCTTTGCCCATCCAACGTTAGCCCATCGAACTAAGAGGTGACCTCTACGATGCGATATCGTGTCTTGCCCCGTGGCGTGTCGACAGCTATCTCCTGTCCAACCGAGTGGCCCATAAGGGCTTTGCCCAGCGGAGAGATATCGGAGATACAGCCCTCCAGCGGCTTGGCTTCCGACCTGTGAACGAGCAAGTAGGTCGTCTTGCGGCCCGCGCTAAGGTCGTTCACCACCACCCGGCAACCGAGCCTCACTGACTTCCCTCTGCGGCCGGTGGAGTCGATGATGACCGCGGACTTCAGCGTTTCCTCGATCTGCCTGAGCCGGGCATCGATCCGCCCGGACTCCTCGCGCGCCGCTTCAAGTGGAGCGTTCTCCCGCACATCCTTGTCGGCCGCCGCCCTTTGGATTTCCATCGCGATGGCGGCGCGCTCTACCCGTAGCTTTTCGGCTTGCGCCACTAGCTCCTTGTGTCCCGCCGGAGTGAGGGCAGCGCTCTCAGGGGTATCGCCACCCGCACCGGCCCCTGCCCGAGTCCGGGCCTTGCGGATCCTCACGTGCTGTGCAAGGTTTTTCTCGACTAGCCCCTTTTTCTTCGCATAAGAGAGGAAGCCCCTGATGAACCGGAGCCGCTCAGCTGCCTGCGGCGTTGTTCCGGTTCCGGCAACCTGATCGGCGTACTCGCCGACCTCCGGCGCGCTAATCTCGGAAAAGGCCCTGTCCGGACCACACCAGTTTACGAATTTGTATAGCTCTCTATGTAACTCTTCGTCGTTGTCGCCTGCCTTGACGCTGCCCGCGTAGATTCCCACGGCCTGCAGTAGTGTCATAGACTCGGTAGGCTCCAATGTTCCAAACTCCTATCGCTACTTCAACGTCTCATGGTAATCAAGTGGATGAAGATGTGTCAACGTCACCGTCGGCCCCCTTGGGTCAGTCTAGCCTACTAAGTGACTATCTCAAAATCCCGCACGGGAGTCCAGAGGGGCTCACCCTTCTGGCAAAGGGTCTGGGGAATCTGCCCTGAGCCTGTCAAAGGGATGTGCCCCCGAGAGCCAAAGACCCTGGAGACGGGCGGGTGGGAATAAGGCCTTTGCCTTTTTGAGATAGTTTCCAAGCACTAGATTCTTCACGTCGCTCAGAATGACAACTAGGGTTTTGTTAGCCGTTCTGAATACTCGGCGCGGCCCTCCCGGTTGACGCTCTTCGCAGCCCGTTGCTACACTCGATTCTCGCCATCTTCGAATACGCGCCAGGGGAGGCAGCATGATTGGGGTTCTAACCCATCACTGGGCCAAAGAGGACAACGTGGCGGAGGCCAAACGGCTGCTCGATGGCAACGGGCTGGCCCAGAGCAAGGCACCCGGCTTCGGAAGCCGTGAGACGCTGTACTCGCTCGCCGACCCGACCAAGATCACTACGCTGGTCACCTGGGACAGCAACGAGATCTACGACGCCTGGCGAGCGAGCCCGGAGCGGGCCGAAGCCATGGCCGGCGCGGATGAGCTATGGTCGCGTCCACCGGAGTCGGAACGCTTCGAGCTTGCCGGCTGACGCTCTCCGGCCTCACGGTCGAGGGCAGGCGAACGGCGGCTGGCGTCGCTCTCGTCGCGCGCAAGCTACTCGCGCCAGACCTCTCCGAAGAGCCGGAGCCAGTTGCCACCGAGTATCTTGCCGATGTCCGAGGGCCCGTAGCCCCTCCGCTCCAACTCCGCCGCAACCGCGCCCAGCTTGTCCGGGGTCTCCATTCCCACGGGGTGCAGCAGAGGGTCCGGGTAGTCGGCTGAAGCCGGCATGACCCTCGTTCCTTGGCGGGCGAATATCCAGTCGAAGAAGGCCTTGGGTTGATCCTGAGTGTAGTCGGTTCCGATGGCCACGTGATCCACGCCTATGCGCTCCACGAGGTCGTCGATTGCGTCGACGTAGTCGGCCAGCGTCGAATCGAAGCCGTTCCGCAAGAACGGAGGAAAGGCGTTGGCGCCTATTACGCCGCCTCCGTCCGCGATCAGTCGCAAGGCGTCATCCGGCTTGTTGCGCACGTGCTCGATGAAGGCCCTGGCGTTGGCGTGGGTGCACGCGACCGGCTGCCGCGATAGCTCGGCGGCCTCGAGCGTCGTCCGGTCCCCGACGTGGGACAGGTCGATCAGGATGCCCAGGCGGTTCAGCTCCTTCACGGCGTCGATGCCGAAGTGACTGAGACCGTCGTCGGAGCGCTCGTAGCAGCCATTGCCCAACAGGTTCCGCTCGTTGTACGTGATCTGCACGATGCGGACGCCTAGGCTATGAAACAGCTCCAGCCGGTTGAGGTCGCTCCCAATCGGAGAGGCATTCTGCCACCCGAGGACTACCCCGGTCTTGCCCTTCTCTTTGGCCTCGAGAATGTCCCCAACGGATGTCGCATGAGTCAGGCTGTCCTCATAGGTCCGAAACCGACGCATCCATCCGGCGATGTTGTCGAGAGTCTGCGGGAAGTCCTCCCAGACCGCGATGGTGGCGTTGATGGCGCTGACGCCTCCACGTCGCAGGCTGTCGAAGACGGCCGGGCTATTCCAGTTGCTGACGTTGAGCCCATCGATGACGACCGCCTGGCGATACGCGTCCGTTTCGTAGGTTTGGTCTTGGCTGCTATCCATGAGGTCACGCTGCATGGGGCTTCGCTTGGTGGAAACGCCATTATAGCAGTGGGGCGCCGAGACAATCGGGGGACTCGCTGCTCAGGCCGCTATGAGCGGCACGGCACGTAAGATATGATTAACGCTGCGCAGCCCGTTGCCATTGGCAGGAAGCACAAGGGCTCTCCAAAGGATATGAAACTCAACATTCCTGATGTAGGCGGCGCCAAGCTGGCGGCTCTGGCCTCGATCGCCCTCATCGCGATGGCGCTGGCGTGCGGCACGGAGTCGCCGCCCGCCCCCGACCTTGAAGCGACGGTGGTTGCGCGAGTTCGAGCGACGGTGGAGGCCATACCGCCAGCCACTGGGAGCGTCGCCGAGAAACCGACGTCAACGCCGCCGCCGACCAGGACACCACAACCAACGCCGGTTCCAGCACCGCCCCCAACGGCCACGGCCGTGCCATCTCCAACCGCTACCGCCACGCCGTCCCCGAGCGCTACCGCCGCGCCGGTCGCGCGAGCGGCGGCGACCCCGGTGGCGACACCCACCAGAGCGCCTACGCCCACGGCGGTCCCGCCGCCAGTACCTCCAGCGCCGCCGACCCCCGTGCCCACGCCAACGCTGGCCGAGATCATCCAGCGCTCTCTCGACAGCGTCGTGCGCGTCATCAGCGACAGAGGCGAAGGCTCCGGAGTCGTCGTCGACACGTCGGGCCGTATCCTGACCGCGAACCATCTGCTGGAGGGAGTGTCGGCGGTCATCATAGAGCTGGCCGACGGGGTGCAGATAACGGGGACTGTCCTCGGAAGGCACTACGCCACAGACATCGCCCTCGTGGCGATCCCAATCCAAGGGCTTCCGGCTATCCCGATCGGAACGACGGTCGGGCTTGGTCCCGGCGATTTCGTTATGAAGGCCGGCTACGTCGCCAGCCCCATGCAAGGGGGCGCCGGCCCGGCCAGGGCGACTGTGGGGAAAATCACGTCGGTGAGGTCGGATACCCGGTTGGGCGCGACCCTCGTCCAGACCGACCTTGGCCTCGAGCCAGGCGACACCGGCGGGCCGCTGCTAGATGGTCGAGGGCGCCTGATCGCAATCAGCTCCTCGGTCGCGGCGGGCACATCTATAGACGGGGTAAGTCATGCGACGGGCGTAGACCAAGCCATGGCCGATCTGGGGCGGCTCGACGCGGGCGAGGCCGTGTGCCAGGCAACCCCACCGGGCACCGACGGACCCCGCTTCCGCAACTCCGTCTTCGAGTACTTCGTAGACCTCCCCCCCACCTGGGAGTGGGAGCAGCTGGCCGACGGAAGGGCGACTTTTTTCCGGCGTGAGAGCATCGTCAACATCGCCAAGGACTCGTTCCGCTCCTCCGGGGTCGCGATCTTCGTCGACGATTCTCCCGATCGGTACGCCACCCTGGAGGAGTACCTGGGCTTCTGGCTCACGGAGCTTGCAGACACCTACACATCGATCGACGTTCTCGGCCGCCGGCTGGTCTGCGGCCCCATCGCAGGCATGGGCGACGCCCTTCAGGTTGAGGCGCGGGTGATCCGCGAGACGACCCCCTACTTCGAGAGATGGCTGCTGTTCTCCACCGGCGGTCGTGGGTATCTACTGGAGGGATTCGGCTGGGAAGAGAAGTGGGTGGGTCGGGAAGGCCTCGTCGACGCGCTGACCTACAGCTTTAGCTTTGAAAGGTAGTCTGGGCGACTCCGAGTCCGGGCGCACAGCCATCGGTCCGGGGTCCGTCGACGGCCTCATTCATCGGACACAACTCGGCCGGATGCCATCAGCCACATCCGCGCGATCTCCGGCGCCATGAAGCTGAATGTTTCGCGCAGAACCTGCTGAAGCGCCTTTAGCACATACCCGGTAAGTACCTCGTAAAACCACCGGCAGAAGGAGCCGCGCTCGGCTCTGAGGTCCTGAACGGCGCGGGCATTGGCGATACAGGCCTCGATTTTTTGGCGGTTGCGGATGACGGCCGGGTCCAGCCGCAGCCGCTCGATGTCCTGGGGACCCATGGCCGCCACGTCGTGGATGCGCCAGGCCGACAGATGCGCTTCGGAAGGCGTCCCGCCGCGCCAGTACCAATACTCCAGCTAAGCCAGTCGAAAGGCCTTCCAGGAAGTCGACCCAAGCCCTCAGAACCACCCAAAAGGCTAACTTGAGGTCGGACTCTGTTGGGCTGCCGGCGCTAATCAGGACCTGCGTGGGCCGGCGATCGAAGGTTCAGCACCGAGGACGACGCCCAGCGCAACCTCGCCCTCTGAAGATGCTGGCTCTCCTAGATGCTTCACGCTCGATACGCCATCCATCCCGTAAAGTAGGTCCTTCAGGTCGAGCGGGCGGATGACGTCGAGCAAAACGGTCACGTTCTCAGGCGTCCCCATCTGCATCAGTATGCGGAGATAAGGGTTAGCCCTGAGATGGTCCAAGAACGCCATCGCCTGACTTACTCCGCTTCGAGCCTGAATTCGAAGCTGAACCCTCCCGCTATACATTGTTCGGGTGTCCCGCAGAGATGTCTGGAGGTGCAGGGCTGTCCCATACGGTATCGACGCCTCACCTTGTACTTGACGACTACTCTCAGGGCTCGGTGAACGCGAAGGAGGTGTTGCTAGTGGGGCCGGCGTGGTTCCTGCAGTGCCGTCGGCATGGTCTTGGGTCGATGATCTCTCGTTAGGCTCCCGATACGCTACCTGGACCATTGATCGCGCAAACGAATCGTCGTAGACATGTTGTTTCACCAGGTAGGCCTGCGCCCCGTTAAGCAGCGATTCGACCGCCAAGACACCATCATCGAACCCCGTCAGCACCATTATCGGAACCTGAGCGGCCGCCTTTCTCGTCGCTCGCAGGGTGTCCAGTCCGTGGCTGTCGGGAAGCCCTAAGTCAAGCAGCACTAGGTCGTACCGCTGGGCGGACAGGAGGCTGAGTCCGTCCCGGAGCCGCCGTGCTAGAGTAATCTCGAATCGAGGGTCGCGTGCGTCCGCGAGGCCCTCCTTGAGGAGGCGCGCGTCCGCCTCGTTGTCTTCGACCAATAACATCCCGATGGGATCTGCCGTCATTGGCTCTACTCAGCCTTCGGGAGCTTCACCACGGTTAGCCAGAAGCTCTCGAGCGACTCGACGACCGAGAAGAAGCGCTCCAGGTCCAATGGCTTGGTCATGTCGCAGTTCACGTGCAGTTCGTATGTGGGCAGAATATCGCCCCGGTCACTCGCACTGAGCAGAGTGTGGAGCACGGCGGTCGTCGGCTCACATGCCTCGCCTCAATCTCAGATAACCCCCCGGCTGCGCTCACAAACCTCGTGGGGTCTTGAAGGGATTGGACGGGTCTCCGGCACACCCGCTCCCTCCACGCGGTCCACGGTGCGGGAAACTCCGGCTAATTTCTCGCTCAGTACCGCTCTATAACGCCACTGCTGCCGGAGCCGGACCACGAGGCCCCTTGACAACGCATGTCGGACTGGCATATGCAGGTGCTACAGTACTGAGCCCACAATTCCTATTCACGCGACGAGGACCGGCATGCCCTTCGCAAGCGTCAACGGTACGGAAATCTACTACGAGGTCCATGGAAGCGGGCCGGCAGTCGTGTTCGCCCACGGGTCCGGAGGGAATCACCTCTCCTGGTGGCAGCAGTTGCCGTTCTTCTCAAAGCGCTACACGTGCATTGTCTTCGATCATCGAAGCTTCGGGCTGACCGCGGACGAAGCCGAGCCCAAGGGTCGCAGCGCCTTCGCGGACGACCTCAAGGGGCTGCTCGACCATTTGGGCGTGGAACGGACAGCCGTGGTCGCGCATTCCATGGGGGGGCGCACCGGTGTGGGCTTCACGCTGAGAAACCCGGGGCGAGTCTGGGGCCTCGTCCTGTCAGGGTCCAACGGCGGCTCGGTCAACGAAGAGTCGAGACGCGTCCGCGACGAGCACCAAGACCGCGAGCCGGACCTGCCGCCCGGCGCCATCAGAGCGCTATCACCGAGATTCGCCGCGTCCAACCCGGAAATGTCCTTCCTCTACCGAGGAATCATGCGTCTCAACCCCAAACACGAGCCCGATTTCCTGGCCGTACCGCCTGGTTACCGAGGCTCAACACATGAACGCCTAACGGACTCGGGTGTGCCGATCATGTACATTGTTGGAGAGGAGGACGCACTCATCGCCCCGAGGACCATCGCGATCGCGGCGTCGCTGGTCCCCCAGTCGAGGCTTGTCACCGTGCCGGAGGCGGGACACTCGGTCTACTACGAGAAGCCCGGCCTGTTCAACGACCACGTCCAGCAATTCCTGATGGAGGTCATGCCGCCAACCACAGGGTGTAGGTGCGTGGCGAGGCCTGGATGAGGAGCAGGGCTGGCCGGAAGGGGTGTAGCAGGCGCGCCACCACCTCAGATGTTGAGGTGGGCGTCGCGGAACCGCTAACCAGTTTGATGTTAGATCGTCCGATACGTTGGCTCTGTGGATAATCAGCGCTCGCAGCAAGCCTTGTGATCACCATGGCAGCCAGTTTCCTTGGAGCTCGGTGTATAATTCCTTCGTACAGGAATGTTGGTGGGGCGGTGCCATCGTGGGGTTCCTGCACCTTCCAGGCTATCTACTGATTCCACTCGTTCTAGCCAGTGTAGCGTGCGAAGACCCGAGTTCCACACCTGCACCCACGCCCGATATAGGAGCGACGGTACCGGCGGCCATCGGAGGTGCTCTGCCGACCCCGACCTTCACGCCAGCTCCTGATTTCGAGGCCACCGTGATAGCAGCAGTACGCGCCACAGTCACAGCGCTGCCTGCTCCGACTCCGACAATAGCCCCAACATCCACTCCAGTGCTCAGCTCTACGGTGACACCGGCCCCTACCGCAACCCAAACTCCAAACTCTCAGTTTGAAACAGTCTGCGCAAGTGGAGAGAAGCTTGTAAGGATCCATGAATTCGGAGTAATCCCAGGGAATCTTATCGATGAGTTTGAGGCCATCAGTAAGATTTGTGGGTTTACATGGTGTAATCCTCGATATTGTGATTACGACCATCCGTCTGAGTAGGCTTTAAATCGTTCTGGCATGCCCGAGTCTAGCAGCGGTTAGAGAGCACGGAGTGTAGGCTGTAGCCGATGTGACCAATTCGCGACCAACCCATCGATTGGGTCACTGGCCAGGCGAAGGCCTAGAATCATGTGGGACAGTCTACGGCGCGGTTGAGTGTCTGCCGAAGGTCGGATTCGAACCGACACGGGATTTAACTCCCAACGGTTTTTGAGACCGCCGCGTCTACCATTCCGCCACTTCGGCTTGCTCCGCGCCACCAAGGGGCCAGCGGGCCTGCAGGTTCATTATCCCCAAGGCGGCTGGCAGGGTCAACGGGTCTGGCCCATACGTCTTCGCAGGCAGCGCGAGAGCCGGACACGTGTGTCCCACCCGCCGACCCTCAAAGGGGAATCTTGGGCGACACGCCCAATCCCAGCGCGAGAGACCTCGACTCTCCCGTCAGCAGCCTAAGCGCACGGCGCGAGGTACGAGCAGGCCTGGTCTCTCCCAGACATGTGGTGGCGCGATGACCGTGTCGGGGACTCTGACGTGGGCGCCATCAGACGGGAGTCTGGTGCGGGTGGAAGGGGCCAACGACCCGGGATGAGGTTCGTACGCCACTCGCCGGGGCCTCAGCGGTCTGGTGAGGCCAGATGATGAGTGCGGGGTGGCAGCGCCAACCCGGAACGGGCCGGACGGCCTGCGCCCTTCCTACATCTCCATCTTCTTTTCGCCGGAGAGGTACGCCCCGGGCTCCTTCTGGAAGGCGCGGTTGCAGCCGGGGCCGCAGAAGTAGTAGGTCTGACCCTCGTGTTCCCACGTGCCGCCGTGGGGGTTCTTGGTGTCGACGTCCATGTCGCACACCGGGTCCTTTGCGGTTTCGCCGCCCTTCTTGCCGAACAGTGGTATGCGCATCGTTTTTCGCTCCTTGCCGCACTACGCGGACTTCAGCCTGAACCCCTTTAGCCGCAGAGAGTTGGTGATTACCGTGACCGAGCTGACCGCCATGGCTCCCGCCGCCAAGATCGGGTTCAGGAAGCCGAACTCGCCAAGCGCCGGCTGCAGCGCCTCGGGCACTCCTCCGCCGGCAAACAGCGGGTAGAGCACCCCCGCAGCGATTGGAATCAGCGCCACGTTGTAGGCGAAGGCCCAAAAGAGGTTCTGCTTGATGGTCCTCATGGTGGCTTTGCTCAGGGCGATGGCGGCTGAGACGCCGCGAAGGTCGCCGCCGACCAGCGTCACGTCGGCCGCCTCCATGGCCACGTCGGTGCCGGTGCCGATGGCGATACCTACGTCAGCCTGCACCAGCGCCGGCGCGTCGTTGATGCCATCGCCGACCATGGCGACGGTCCGGCCTTGGTCCTGCAGCGCCTTGACCTGGCTGGCCTTGTCGCCCGGCAGCACGTCTGCGACGATACGGTCGATACCCACCTGGGCCGCGATGGCCTCGGCCGTGCGACGGTTGTCGCCCGTCAGCATCACGACCTCCAGCCCCTGGGCCCTCATCGCCTGCACGGCGGCCCTGGACTCCGGCCTAAGGGCATCGGCCACGGCGATAATCCCGCTTACCTCGCCGTTTGCGGCTACGAACATCGGCGTCTTGCCCTCGAGAGAAAACTCTGAAGCCTTCGACTCCAGGCCGTTCAGCGAAAGGCCTTCCCGCTCCATCAGCGCGAGGTTGCCCAGCAGAAGTCTGGACCCGTTGATCGTCGCCTCGATGCCGAAGCCCGGGATAGCCTCGAACTCCCTGGCCTCTTCGAGCTGGAGACCTCGCTCGCGCGCACCGGCCACCAAGGCCTCACCCAGCGGATGCTCCGAGCCGCGCTCGGCGCTCGCCGCCAGTCGCAGCAGCTCGTCTTCGCTGCTTCGCAGCGCGACGACGTCGGTCACCGAGGGATGGCCCATCGTGAGCGTTCCAGTCTTGTCCAGCACCACGACCTGGACCTTGTGAGCGCGCTCCAGCGCCTCCGCGCTGCGGATTAGGATGCCAGCCTCCGCGCCTTTGCCCGTCCCAACCATGATGGCCGTGGGAGTCGCCAGGCCCATGGCGCAAGGGCAAGCGATGATGAGAACGGCGACGGCAGTCAGTATGGCGGTGACGTAGCTCGGCGACGGGCCGACGACCAGCCAGATCACGAAGACCCCTGCGGCCACTGCGATCACCACCGGCACGAAGTAGCTGGCGATGAGGTCCGCGAGACGCTGTATCGGCGCCTTGGAGCCCTGGGCCTCCTCGACAAGCCTGACGATCTGCGCGAGCATCGTGTCGCGGC
>JADFIF010000163.1 GCA_022566795.1 Chloroflexota bacterium | reverse complement strand
CGACGCGCGCCAGGAGTCGACCAACCGCATGATGCTGTGGATGATGCCGTTGATGTTCGGGTTCTTCACGTTGCAGTTCCCGAGCGGGCTGGCCCTGTACTGGATAGTTTCCAATGTTGTAGGTATAGTGATCCAAGGCTTCGTCACGGGCTGGGGCCCCCTGAAATCCCTCTCGTCGTCGTTGAGGCGGTCCCCCGAGTCCGCTGCAGCGCCGGCGCTGGTACCCTCGGCCGAGGAGGAGGTTCCCAATGCAGATGATAGAGACGACGGCCAAGACGGTGGAAGAAGCCATCGAGCTCGCCCTAAGGGAGCTCGACGCCGAACGAGGCGAAGTAGAAGTAGACGTCGTTAGCAGGGGGAAGGCAGGCATTCTTGGCCTTGGCAGCGAGCCCGCCAAGGTGCGGGTCACGCGCCTCGAAGATGCCCCCGACATCATCAAAGTTACCAACGAGGTCCTCGACAACCTGATCTCCAAGCTGGGAGTCGACGTGGTCGCCACCCTGGCTCAGGCTGAGAACGAGGATCTTGGAGGCCCGGTGTTCGAGATCGAAGGCGACGACTCGGGCCTTCTCATCGGCCGGCGCGGCGAGACTCTGAGGGCCCTCCAGTTCCTGGTAAGGCTTATCGTCGGCAGGCAGCTGGGCACGAGGGCCAACCTGATGATCGACGTCGAAGGCTATCAGGAGCGGCGCTACAAGTCCCTGGCCAACCTCGCTCAGCGAGTGGCCCAGCGGGTCGCCGGCTCTGGACACCCGATAACCCTGGAGCCGATGCCTCCCAACGAGCGCCGTGCCGTGCACGTGGCTCTAGCGGACCACCCCCATGTGACCACCGAGAGCATGGGAGAGGGCCAGTCCAGGCAAGTCGTCATCCAGCTCAGGCAGGACGGGACTTAGCGAGCGGCTAACGAGCCCTTTCGGCCACCCCGTCGGTCACGGGCCGAGCGGTGAGGGGTACTAGCCGTAACAATGAAAATCGAGCTGCCACAGGTAGGGGAGTCGGTCACCGAGGGCATCATCGGCCGCTGGTTAAAGCAGCCGGGCGACCGCGTGGAGAAGTACGACCCGCTGGTCGAGGTGGTGACCGACAAGGTCAGCATGGAGATGCCGTCGCCCGCCTCCGGCGTGCTCACCAGGATACTGGCTGAGGAAGGCCAGACGGTGCCTATGGGCGCTGTGATTGCCGAGATGGACGCGGAGGACGAAGCGCCGGAGGCGCCTGCAGGTGGCACAGCGGCGGGGCCGCGCTCCGCGGCGGATGCTGAAGCCATCGACAAGACCGGCGTGCTGCTCCGTGACGTGGCCCCCGTCGGTCCGACAGGCTCGGGCGGGGTCGCCGTCTCCGTATCGCCCACCGCCCCGCTGCCACAGGCCTCCGATGCGACAGCCCCCGCCGTGGGAGGTCCCAGAGGACGCTACTCTCCCGCGGTGCAGCGGCTTGCCCAAGCCCACGACGTCGACCTCTCGCGCGTGACCGGGACGGGCGTGGGAGGCCGTGTAACCCGCAAGGACGTCCAGAAGCACATCGACACATCGACGACTCCACCCCTGGACGCACCTCCTTCGGGCGAGAAACTGGCGGGCGAGAAACTGGCGGGCGAGAAACTGGCGGGCGAGAAACTGACGGGCGCAGGCGTGGACGTGGAGCGGATACCCCTCACCCCTATTCGCCGCATGATCGCCGAGAATATGGTCAAGAGCGCGGCGCAGATTCCTCAGGCATGGAGCATCGTCGAGGTCGACGTCACGAGCTTGGTGGAGCGAAGATCCTCCGCCAGGGACGATTTTCAGCGAACGGAGGGCATCAACCTTACGTATCTGCCGTTCGTCGTCAAGGCCGTCGCCGAGTCCCTGAGAAGAAACCCAATGCTGAACTCGTCATGGGACGGCGACGCCATCTTGGTCAAGAAGCGGGTCAACATAGGGGTGGCGGTGGCCACCGGGGAGGGACTCGTCGTCCCGGTAGTTCACGACGCCGACTCTCTGAGCATCGCCGGACTGGCCAAGTCTATCGACGGCCTTACGGACCGAGCCAGGCGGGGCAAGCTCGATCTGGCCGACGTGCAGGGCGGTACGTTCACGGTCAACAACACGGGCGCTCTGGGCTCCGTGGTGTCTCAGCCGCTGGTCAACTACCCGCAGGCAGCCATCATCACTACCGAGGCCATCGTAAAGCGGCCCGTGGTCGTCGGGGATGCCATCGCCATCCGCTCGATGATGAACCTGTGCCTCACCTTCGATCACCGCATTCTGGACGGCGCCGAGGCGGGCGCTTTCATCAACGAGGTCAAGCGGCTGCTGGAGGGCGTGGGGCCCGACACCGCGATTTACTAAGAAGCCCGCCGATGCGGCGCAAATGCAGCGTGCGACGTAATTCCCGACCATATGCATCAAATCTGCAACCAGATGGGGGTCTGGACGATGAGCGTTCAAAGCATCTCACCATCACATTCAAAAGTGGGTATGAGTGCGCACACGACCCAAAAGCCAAAACTAATGACGACTGGTGGGGCATGATCGCCGACATAATGAACTCTATGGGTAGCGCGCAGGGTGGGTTCTTCGTCACGCAGTTCCCTTACGGGGCGCATCGGGTAGAGGACATAAGTGCCATGCACTTTGGCGACGTGACGCCGCCCCCCGATACCCCGGCCATCGGCTTTCGGCCGCCCGTCCACTCCGACGCTGCTGTCGAACGGGGGGAGAGCGAATAGCCTGCAGCTCATGAGCGCCTCACCCAGATCGACGGAAGACCGGTGTGTCGCTGCCTTCCTCGGGCGTGTTCCTTATCTGGATGCCTGGGAGCTGCAGAGGCGGCTCCACGGCAGAGTCGCCCGGGCCCAGATCCCAGATCAGCTCCTGCTGCTCGAGCACCCGCACGTCTACACGCTGGGCCGGCGCGGCAAGGAGTCCGATGTGACCGCCACGGCGGAGCGCCTGAGGGAGCTCGGCGTCGAGGTGCACCGGGTGGACCGCGGGGGCCAGGCCACGTACCATGGGCCGGGCCAGCTCGTCGGATACCCCATCATCAACCTGCGCAGGTGGGGGGGCGGACCGCTCAGGTACGTGCAGGCGCTGGAGCGTGTGCTGATAGCCACGCTGGCCGAGCTCGGCATCGACGCGCAGAGCGAGGACAGGCCCGTAGGGGTCTGGGTCGGCGACGCCAAGATCGCGGCGATCGGCGTCAGGATCAGCCAAGGCGTTGCAATGCACGGCTTCGCCCTCAACGTCTGCCCCGACCTATCGTATTTTGGCCACATAGTGCCCTGTGGAGTGCCCGACGGCGGCGTTACGTCGATCTCTAAGCTGCTGTCGAAGAACGTCGAGGTCGAGGAGGTCGCACATGTGCTGGTCCGGCACTTCGGGCTGGCGTTGGGATTGTCGATGGAGCTCGGCACCGCGGAAGAGCTCGGAGCACACGGGCTTGCGGGCGTGAGGTCATGGGCTGCTCCAGGCCCTGGTGTTTCGTTGCATAAGTCTTGATACAGCCCACCGCCACCCTCGAAGAGGCTCCGAGGGGCTAAGCCCCTCGGGCTCCCCGGGGGGTTCCAGGTCCCGATTTGTCGGGACCTGCGGGGGTCTGGGGAGCCTGCCCTGAGCATCGTCGAATGGGTGTCCCCCAAACCCTAATCCTCACGGGCGGGCGGGTGGGAAAAAATACGTATCGCTTTCTTGCTGACTAAGCCCTAGTATGGCCTAGGGACCCAGAGAATGGGGAGTGCAAAAGGGGGCCTATTTCAGCGCCCCGCTACGGATTTGCCGCGCGGATCAGCGCCATGGGAGGGAGACGATGACGCCAGCAGAAAAGCGAGCGATGGAAGAGAAGCGGGACCGGCTGCGCCGGTGGGTGCCCGAAGACGGTAGGTCGAGCGTCACGCAGGGCATAAACCACGTGGCCGTGTACTGCAAAGACATGGAGGAGACGGCGCGATTCTACACCGAGGCCATGGGCATGCCTGTGATCAACGTCATCGACAACCGTGACGTGCCCGAGTCTACGCACATGAACGTGGACGTAGGCAACGGAATGGCGCTGTCCTTCTTCGACTTCCCGCACATATCGAGGCTGCAGGAGTTCGCCACCGAGGGCGTCGGGAACGTGATGCACATCGCACTGCCCATTACGCCCGCGCGCTACGCCGAGGTGAAGGCCCGCCTGGACGAAGGCGGCACGGCGTACGAAGAGGTCGGCGGGTCCCTTTACGTCAAGGACCCGAACCGGCTCGGCATCGAGCTGCTGCCGATGGACTAGCTTGCCCAGGGGAACGGGGAGTCTGGCGCGAGCTATTTGTCCCTCCGGCAGCGCGTAATGTAAAATATCGCTCACACCCGAGAGTAAACCCGGGCTGTCATGGACGAAACGCCGCTTGGTTCAGCCAACGGAGGAGACAATCCCCGAGAACGACCTCGCTCTTACCGCCCACCTGATGCGTCGAGCAGGGTTCGGCGCAACCAGGACCGAGCTTGAAGCCCTGTCCGCGAAGGGTTACGAGGCCATCGTCGACGACCTCCTGCATCCCGAGCGCTTTCCGGATGTCGAAGAGGACATCTTGAAGCGGTACTATCTCGAGCTCACGTATCAGGACTCGCTCCCCGCGCAAACGGGCCAATGGATGTACCGCAATTGGGATGACTACGTGGACGTATCACATCACAGGGTCGCTCTTGTCGCAGGCCAACTCCAAATGCACGGTCGGCGATAAGCGACGCCTTATGGTTGCGACCCTACGGTTAGTGTGCGTGGTCGGGGTGCCGGGACTCGAACCCGGGGCCTCCACGTCCCGAACGTGGCGCGCTACCAACTGCGCTACACCCCGACGCTGATCTGAGGAATTATGGCATGTCGGCGAAGGTTTGTGAAATTTGTGCGGTAATGTGGCGCTCAGTGTCCCGAACGTGGCGCGCTACCAACTGCGCTACACCCCGACCGAATCATTGTAAGGGGTCGGCGAGGGCTGGGCAAGGACCGTGGTGGTAACCCTGTGCCGACGGCGGCACCGTGTCCGATGGCCAGGCGGGCGCTCTCGAACCAAGGCCGAGGGCGGTCGCGCCCGCTACCCCGCCC
>JADFIF010000050.1 GCA_022566795.1 Chloroflexota bacterium | reverse complement strand
GGCGTGAGGCCCTCCTTGAAGGCAAGATAGATGCGTATTGCGTCGCCTCCCACCGAGGACGGCAAGGTTTGATTGAAGAATACGCCAATATACAGAAGGCGCAGCGCCGTCAGAAACCGAAGTCGCACGCCGATGGCCGCCAACACCGTCTGCCATCGCAGGGTGTTGTTCACGAACAAGGCGCCGAACAACCCAAAGACGGCGAGGACGACCCCAAGGCCGAGGTCGGTGATGCGCGCGGCCGCCGTCGTCAGGTTAAAGCCGCGCGCGGCGAACCAGATACCAAGGATGGAAACGCCAAACTTGAGGGCTAGGACAAACCATCTGTTGCGGAACAATGCCAACCTCTCTGCAAGTTCGACCGGTGTTTCCCATTTGACATGTTGTGGAAGGCCGATGCCAGCTATTTGGCATCTCGGAATAGAGAGAACGGGCCTACCCGCAAGTGTTTGAGTTAGGGACGGCTATGCTGTGGTTGCGAACGGAGGGCATTGGTGTCCACAGAACAACGATCAAGGGGACGAACACCTCTGACGGCCGGCGCAGGATCGCGGCACACGCCGGTCGACGGACGTTTGTATCGAACAAACGAAACGGTGACAACATATTAGTTCTTACGGATGAATCGGTCGGGCAGGCTGCATTCTGGGGATCCATGCGCCAAATTTGGCGCATATCGGATGGACACATTTGCCCCGCTTTCACCTGCATTGCCCATCTTTCACGCAATCCGCCGTTAAAGTTCTGGTCCCGCATTCCGTTGAAGGATCGTCGGTGCAAAAAAAGGCCGAACCGCCAATGTCAGAATGACCGGCGAGACGCGCAATGCGGGGGAGGCGTCCACGCCAGGACCGCATCCACAATCACTCCTGGTGCGGGGCCGAACCACAGTGCAGGCACAGGCGACACGGCAGCGCCGATGGCTGACACCATTAACAGGTCGTGCCGCTTCAATTCCCAGCCTGGGGAAGTGGCAGCGCAGGCGCTGATCAGCAGGATCAGACCGATCGCGCTGGCGGCGCCAAAAGGCGAGCCCAACACTTGCCCGAGGTTCGGAGAATGCGCACTAAGAAGGTTCGAAAACCCTAACCAAGCGTCGCGGAGCAGTGATGTACACTCCCTTACGTCACGGGCAGATCCGACCGATCATGGCGGCATCCGGCATTGAAACTCTAACCACCCGTGTGGACAAAATCCACACATACCACATCGCCAAATACTGCCAGATGAACGATTGAACTTTGATTAGTCGCCTACTTTTCTTGATGTTACAATGCGCCTTCGTTCGCAGCCTTTCAGCGTAGGACGAGACGATGGCCAGCCTGTGCCGGAAGGGAACCGGCGCTCACGAACTCTCGGGTCAATGGGCTACGCACGCGGGGCACAGTAACGGCCAATTCCTTCGACGGCTCACCAACAACGCGCCTCCACTATGACGTTCCCGCGGGCTCGTATTTTGGCAAACTTTGTGGTTATTTTCGGTATTCCTGATGGGGGGGTTTCGGAACCGTGATCGATATCGACGCGACAGTTGAGGCCGCAGCGAAGGCGTTAGGGTAGGGGAGCGAGATGATCAACGGCTGTAAGACGACTCGCATCTACTGCCGGCCGAACTGCCCGCCGGGCAGGCGCACGAAGCCGGAGAACCGGGTCAGCTTCGAGTCTCGTGATACGGCCCGAGCGGCCGGCTTTCGGGCGTGCAAGGTCTGCACACCGGACGACGGCCGAGACGGCCCCTGGGTGAGCAAACGTACAGCGGCCCGACCCTCATCCGATGCTGTTACGTAGAGCCCTGATAGCCTCCGCCACGCTAATCTTGTCGTTGTAGACCGCCGAGCCTGCCACCAGCACCGTTGCCCCAGCCTTGACCGCGGCTGCGGCCGTGTCAGCGTTGATCCCGCCGTCGACCTCCAGGTCCGCCGCCAGCCCACGCTTATCCAACATCGCTCGCGCCCGCTCGATCTTGTCGACCATCGTCGCAA
Source organism: Chloroflexota bacterium (assembly GCA_022566795.1). Lineage (GTDB taxonomy): Bacteria > Chloroflexota > Dehalococcoidia > Lucifugimonadales > JADFIF01. The sequence continues at coordinate 16,084 of JADFIF010000050.1, read as the reverse complement.
TGAACCCCTGGCCGCCGAAGCCCGGGTTGACGGTCATCACAAGCAGCTGGTCTAGGTCGGGCAGCACGGCCTCGACGGCAGACAGCGGCGTCGCCGGATTGATCGCCACCCCCGCTCTCGCCCCGCACTCCTTGATCCGCTGAACTACAAAATGCAGGTGCGTGCATGCCTCCGCATGGACCGTGATGATGTTCCCGCCGGCCTCGACGAAGTCGCGGACGAAGCGCTCGGGAGCCTCGACCATCATATGCACATCGAAGGGAACCTCGGTCCAGCGGCGAATGGAGCGGACGACGGCGGGCCCCATGGTCAGATTGGGGACGAAACGGCCGTCCATGACGTCGATGTGTATGTAGTCGGCGCCGCCCTTCGCCGCCTCGGCGACCTGCTCTCCCAAACGGCTGAAGTCCGCCGACAGAATCGACGCCGCGATTTTTGGCCTATCCTCAGACGGCATCGGGCACCGCCCAACGGGCAGGGGCCGCAGAGCGCAGTTGCCCTGTCGCGACATTTTGCCTATCCTCAGACGGCATGGGGCACCGTTGAACGCGTCTCCTCCGCGGACGCATCGAGTCCAGTCTCTTCCCTACCCGCCACGTCTCGCCTCCAGGCGTAGCTTCGCGGCCGACAGCGCTTGCCGGACCTGTCCCGGCGCGGTGCCGCCCGGAACGTCACGGGCAGCCAGCGATGACTCCACCGTAATCGAGTAGACATCGTCGCCAAAGAGGTCCGAGTGGCCTCGATACGTCTCCAGCGACAGCTCGTCGAAGCGCTTGCCCTGCCCCGCCGCGTCTGCCGACAGTCGCGCCACGACACCGTGGGCTTCACGAAACGGCATCCCCTTGGCGACGAGATAGTCCGCGATGTCCGTCGCCAACACGTGCCCGCCCTGGGCAGCCTCACGGGTGCGGCCAGCATCGACCCGCATCGTCAGAAGCATATCTGCGAAAACCCTCAGGGTGGCCAGCAGGGTGTCGCCTACATCGAAGAACCCCTCCTTGTCCTCCTGCATGTCGCGGTTATAGGTCAGGGGCAGGCCCTTGAGCGTAGTCAGCAGCGCGACCAGATGGCCGAAGATGCGGCCTGTTTTGCCCCTGGCCAGCTCGGCGAAGTCCGGATTGCGCTTCTGAGGCATGATGCTGCTGCCGGTGGTGTAATCGTCGGACAGGCGGATGAACCCGAACTCCTCGGACGACCACAGCACGAGCTCTTCGGACATTCGAGAAAGATGCATCATGCAGATGGCCGCCGCCGACTCGAAATCCAGCAGGAAATCACGATCGGCGACCGCGTCCATGCTGTTGGCCGAGACCTCCGCGAATCCCAGCTGCTCAGCCACGTACCGCCGGTCGATGGGGTACGGCACGCCCGCCAGCGCACCGCTCCCGAGAGGCAGCACGTCGGCTCGCTTGCACGCCTGGCGAAAGCGCTCGCAATCGCGGTCGAACATCTCGAAGTAAGCGAGCACGTGGTGAGCGAAGAGCACCGGCTGGGCGCGCTGCAGGTGTGTATACCCCGGCATCACCACGTCGAAGTTGGATTCGGCGATGGTTATCAACGTGGTCTGCAGGCTCCCAATGGCCTCGACGACCTCTGTCACCAGGTCCTTGGTGTAGAGCCGCATATCCACCGCGATCTGGTCGTTTCGAGACCGCGCCGTATGCAGCCTGCCCGCCGTGTCGCCGATCTTCTCGAACAGGCGGCGCTCGATGTTCATGTGGATGTCTTCGAGTTCAGGCCTCCATCGGAACGTGCCCTCCTCGATCTCGACCTGAATGGCGCGGAGGCCTCCAACGATGGCGTCTGCCTCGTCGTCCGCGATGATACCCTGCCTGGCCAGCATTCGGGCATGGGCGATGGAGCCGGCGATGTCCTGCCTGTACAGGCGCCGGTCGTACTGGATGGATACCGTATATCCTGCCCGGGTTTCGTTCACTGGAGTAGCAGCATCTCCGAAGGCTTCAGCTCGCCACGATTCCCATCCTCACTCCCCCCTTTTGGGGACAAGGAAGCGTCTCCGCAGCGTCAGGACCTGCTCGCCGCGCTGGTTGTGCGCGCGGCTCTCGATGTAGACGATGCCGCGGTCGGTGTGCGACTTGGACTCACGGACGTCCAGTACCTCGCTCTCCGCATAGATCGTATCGCCATGGAAGACCGGCCCATCGTGAGTGATGCGCTCGTACTCGAGGTTGGCTATGGCCCTCCCCGAGGTGTCCCTCACGCTCATGCCCACGACCAGGCTGATGACCAGCATCCCGTTGACGAGAATCTTCCCATGCTGATGTCCCGCCATGTGATGGGCGTCGATGTGCAGCGGGTTGTGGTTCATCGATAGCAGCGAGAAGAGGTGGTTGTCCATCTCGGTGATGGTCTTGCCGGGCCAGTGCTTGAAGATATCGCCTGGCTTGAAGTCCTCCAAGTAGCCGCCGAAATTTTCGCGTCCGTCGTGAATCATATCTTATACTTTTCCAGCAACCGTCTGGCGATGATCAGCTTCTGGATCTCGTTGGTGCCCTCGCCGATGATCATCAGCGGAGCATCTCTGTAGTAGCGCTCGACTGGAAAGTCCTTGAGGTAGCCGTAGCCGCCATGCACCCGCATCGCCTCCAGCGCCACCTCAGCGCAGACCTCGCTGGCGAAGAGCTTGGCCATTCCGGCCTCCAGATCGACCCGCTCGCCGGCGTCCTTCTTTGCGGCGGCGTCGTATGTCAGCAGCCGCGCGGCCTGGACCTTCGTCGCCATCTCGGCCAGTTTGAGCTGGATGGCCTGGTGCTGGGAGATCGGCACGCCGAAGGCCCTGCGCTGCTGCGCGTACCGGAGAGCGGCCTCCAGCGCGGCCGTGGCGACGCCGACGGCCCTGGCCGCAATGTTGATACGCCCGGTCTCCAGCGCGCTCATTAGCTGCCGGAAGCCCTGGCCCTCTTCGCCGCCCACCAGGTTCTCAGTGGCGACCCTGCAATCGTCGAAGATCAGCTCGCAGGTGTCGAGCCCCCGGTATCCGAGCTTGTCGAGATGCCGTCCGACCGTAAGCCCGGTGGAGGGCTTCTCGACGATGAAGCAGCTTATGCCGCGGTACGGCGGGTCCGTCCCCTTGTCGGTCTTGGCCAGAACCGCGAAGGCGTTGCCGTTCTCGGCGTGTGTGATGAACATCTTGGAGCCGTTCAGCACGTACTCCTCGCCGTCCTTGGTCGCGGCAGTCTGAATGCTCTGAACATCGCTGCCGGCCTCAGGCTCGGTGAGCGCCAGGCCGCCTCTGATTTTGCCCTCGGCCATCCTGGGGAGGAAGCGACGCTTCTGCTCCTCGGTGCCAAAGCTGGCGATCATGTAGCTCATGACGTGATGCGTGCCGATGATCCCGCTGACGCTCATCCAGCCCTTGCTGAGCTCCTCGAAGATCATTGCGAAGGTCGTGTAGTCCAGCCCCAGGCCGCCGTATTCCTCGGGGATCGTGATTCCAAAGAGCCCCAGCTCGGCCATCTTGTCGGCCAGCTCGCCGGGGTAGATGTCTTCGTTGTCGTATCGGCTGGCGACGGGCTCGACATCGCGGCGCACGAAGTCGCGCACTAGACTAAGTATCTGCGCGCGCGCTTCGGACTGAATACCAGCGGTCATGATGCCCCCACGCCGGCGGGCGTGACCTCGTCCGGACCCGATGGGATTTTTGCTGGAGCACCAGTGTTCAACGGACCGCTCCTTTGTACGCTCCCACGGACGCCCGCCCTACCGCTCCAGGCTTGGGAACTGCTTGATGCCCACGTTCTTGGCCGAGACGCCGAGCACCTTGAGAAAGCCCTCGGCATCCACGTGGTCGTAAGAACCCGTCGCCTCCATCGAGGAGTCGTCGGTGTATAGCGAGTGGGGCATGGCCTCTGGCGTGTCCTCGGCCGACTCGAAGTAGACATTGCCCTTGTACAGACGCACGGCGATGGTGCCCGTGGTAAGCCGGGTGATCGGGGCCAGGGCCGCAAGGGCCGACGAGGTCGCCAGGTCCAGCCAGTACCCCTCGTATATCTGCACGCTCACCGTCTTGCTCACCAGCTCGAAAAACTCCCGCGCGCGCCGGTCGAGCACGAACTGCAGCAGATACTCGTGGGTCCGGCCCAGCAGCTCCATGCCGGGCGCCTCGTAGATTCCTCGAGACTTTATCCCCACGAACCTGTTTTCAACAACGTGGATGCCTATGCCGACGCCGTGCTTCCCGGCGGTCCTATTCGCCTCGTCGAACAGCTCCACCAGATCGCTCCGCTTCCCGTTCAGCGCGACCGGCACGCCCTCCTCCCAACGCACGCTCACCACCTCGGGGCGGTCCGGCGCATCCCATGGCCACACCCCCATGCCGGGCTCGACGAACGTCGGCGGTATCTCGACGTCCTCGAGATCGCCCGCCTCGTGAGTCAGACCAAGGAAGTTGGCATCGGTGGAGTAGCGAGACTCTCCGGGCGGCTTGATAGGCAGGTCGTTGGCGGCGCAGTATTCGAGCATCTGCTGACGCCCTGGGAACTGCTCGACGAACTCAGGGTCGCGCCACGGCGCGTAGATCAGCAGCGACGGGTCGAGCATGTTGGGCGCGAGCTGGAACCGCACCTGGTCGTTGCCCCGCCCCGTCGCGCCGTGGAACAGCACACCGATGCCTCGTGCCTTGAGCTCCGGCAGGATTGCCCGGGCGGTGACGGGCCTCGCTATGCCGGTGGTATTCCAGTATCCGCCCTCGTATCGGGCCTGCGCCTGGATGACCTTGAGGCCCGCCTCCGCCAAAGGCTCCCGGCCGGGGATGATATAAGCCTCAGCGGCGCCGCAGCCCCGCATCCTGTCCGCTACGGCGTCCAGGCTCTCCTCGTCGGGCTGCCCAAGGTCGACGGTAAACGCACACACCGAAAACCCCTTGCCGGTAAGCCAGTGGGTCGCGGTGCAGCTATCGAGGCCACCGGAGACCGCGCCGCCGATGACTTCGATCTTCTTATCTCTTAGCTCGCGCCAGTTCATGCATTCTCCGAGCGGCCCTTGCCCCCTCCGTCAGTCTTCAGTCATTAACACTTGCCTACGATGCTGATTCAATTAGGAAATAGGCTCCTCATCCTTCCGAAGGTTCGGCGGGCCTTTCAGCTTCGCGTACAAGAACTCCGGAGCGAAATCTGCTCCGGTATCCCAGCAGACGGTGTTCAGCTCCGGGTTGAGGCGAACTTTCTCGAACGTCTCCTGGCTCTTTAGCGGCTCAAATACCTCTCCCCAGAGTTCGTCCTTCAGGTCTACCTCGCCCTGCCTTCCATCCTCAAAGGCAAGCCAGATCTTATGATCTCCCACGTACTTGACGTCCTTTACGCGCGGCACCATCGGCTCTACTCCAACGGCTGGATTGTCCTAAGGGGTCTGCGTTGCTCTGCTAGCAACCAGTCTTCCATCAACTCGTCGGCGTGCATGTCGTACCACTCCAGGACAAGGCGCAACGCTCGCCTTGGAAAACGTCCTTCTACAACTCCGTCGTCGATGCGGATCACCGCTTCGTATTCTCCGTACCTCACCTCGCGTGGAAATGAGGCGGTGGATGATCATTGTAGTAGATGGCGATGACAATACCCAAAAACCTACTTATCTCGGGCAATTCACGCCGCTTTCTTCCTAAGTTGTCATCTGCGGAGCTTTTCTCGCTCGGGTCTCAAAAACTCTCCTTGAAGCGGTCGAGGCCATTCTGAAGCTGCCGCCGCGCCCAGCCTGACAGGAGCAGGGCCGCTAAACGCTGCAGCCCCGACAGGTTGGCAACCGTGCGGAAGGTCATTCGCGTGCTACCGTTAGTGGCCTCGAACCTGGCCTCCCAGGTTGCGTCGAGGGGTTTTGACAATCTGGCTGCCATCAGCTCGTGCGGCTGATAGGCGGTAATCTCCAGTGTGGCCTCGACACGGCGGCGGCATAGTCCATGAATCAGCGATATGCGTTGGATGTCAAATGGCGAGTGATTGGCAACTCCACGCTCGGACGTGGCGGCTTGCTCGTGATGTTCAACTACCCCCCCTTCGCCGCCTCCACGAGACCGGCCTCCAGCCGCTCCATGGCCTCGTCGATCTCTTCGCGCGTGACCGTCAGCGGCGGCATGAGGCGCACGGCGTTGGGGCGCAGCGGGTTCAGCAGCAGGCCCGCCCGGTTGCACGCCGCCACGACCGCCGGCGACATGTCGGAGTTGAACACGACCGCCCACAGGAGTCCCATCCCACGGATCTCGGAGATGAACTCGTGATTGCTCATTAGCGTATTCAACCCTTTTTGCAGGTACTCGCCCATCGCCTTTGCGTTGGCGGGCACGTCGTTGTCCAGGATGTACTTGGTCGAAGCGTAGGCTGCCGCGCAGGTCAGGACGTTGCCGCCGAAGGTCGAGCCGTGGTCTCCCGGCTCGAAGGCGCAGGCGAAGTCCTTGGCCAGGAAAGCGCCGATGGGCACACCTCCGCCCAACCCCTTGGCCAGCGTCATGATGTCGGGCTCGACGCCGAAGGACTGGTATCCGAACAGCGTCCCCAGGCGGCCCAGGCCCGTCTGGACCTCGTCGAAGATCAGCAGCAGGCCCTTCTCGTCGCACCACGCCCGCACCCCTTTCAGGTAGCCGGCCGACGGTATGTTGACTCCGCCCTCGCCCTGAACGGGCTCCAGCATGACCGCCACCGTTCTATCGGTGGTCGCGGCCTTGATGGCGTCGACGTCGTCGTAGTCCACGTGGGTGAATCCGACCGGGATAGGCTGAAAGATCTCCTGGTAGTGGGGCTGACCCGTGGCGGCCACGGTCATCATGGTCCTGCCGTGAAAGGAGTTCAGGGCGGTGATGATCTCGAAGGCGCCGTTCTTGTGCTTCTTCCCGTACTTCTTGGCCAGCTTGATCGCGCCCTCATTGGCCTCGGCGCCGCTGTTGCAGATGAATATCTTGTCCAGCGCGCTGTTCTCGACGAGGATCTGCGCCAGCTGGATCTGCGGAATCGAATAGAACTGATTGGATGTCTGGAGCAGCGTCCTGGCCTGCTTCGCGATGGCGTCGGCGATGGCCTCGTTGGCGTGGCCCACGTTATTGACCGCCCACCCGGAGGTGAAATCCAGGTATTCTTTGCCATCGACGTCCCACACCCTGGTGCCTTTGCCCCGCTCGATGACGACGGGCTGCCTCCGCACCAGGAACATGTAGTACTTGCTTTCCAGGGCTTTCCAATCGGTGGTCATGCTACTCTCCTGCTGTCAGTTGTTCCAGTCGATCGCGAGCCTCTTCGAGCTGCGCGAGATTGTCTCTAAGAAGTTCGATTGCGTCGGTCAGGTTCTCGATCTCCTCCTCCAGCCCGACGACCGCCGCGGGGGTCTCGGCGCCGCCGGGAGCGCCATCTGAAGGTCGGATGCCGGCCGAGGAGGCGCCTCCCGTGAGGGACGCTATCGCCTCGGCCAGGGAGTCCTCCATCACCACCTTCTCACCCGTCGCCAATATCACCCGTTTGAGCTCGGGGAACGTCACGCTCTCCGCCTGGATGTAGACCGGCTCGGCGTAGAGTATGCTGTCACCCACGGGAATTACCAACAGGTTGCCCCGGATACAGATAGAGCCCTGGGCGCACCGTAACGTGAACCACGCGGATATGTCTTGGTCGGCGTCGATCCGCGCCTCGACCTGCTCTGGCCCATCGATCTGGCGGTCCTTCGGGAAGTTGAAGGCAACAAGCTTACCATAGTGGTCGCCGTCGCTACGGGCCGCCAGCCAGCCGATGAGGTTCTGGCGCTGATTGGGCGTGAATGGCAGCAGCAGAACGAACTCCTCGCGGTCCTGGTCAGGGAGCTTCATGATTACGTAGTAGGGCTCGACGGGCCGAAGGTTTTCGGTCTGGCCGAACTTCTCGTTGGGGACCGCCCAGAGGTCCTCGTTGTTGTAAAAGGTCTGCGGCTCGCGCATATGATACTTGAGGTACTTCTCCGCCTGAATCGCGAAGAAGTCCTGTGGATACCGTACATGCTGCCGCAGAGAATCCGGCATCTCGTCTTTGTCCACGAACAGGTCGGGGAACATCTTCGCGTAGGTCCGAACGACGGGGTCGTCCTCGTCCCAAAGGTAGAACTGGAGGGTGCCGTGGAAGGCGTCCACCACCACCTTGACGCTGTTGCGGATGTAGTTGAACGAGACGCCCTCCGCATCCTGCGAAAAGTCTGAGTACGGGTAGTGGTCCGCGACGGTGTAGGCATCTTGGATCCAGAGGAGGTTCCCGTCGGTGGCCACGATGTACGGGTCCTTGTCGAGCACCAAGAATGGGGCTACCGTGGAGATGCGCTCGGCGATCTGGCGACGGTATTGGATCAGACTGTCGCCGGTGATCTCGTCGCTGATCAGGAGGTTGACATCGGCCATCTGCCACGCATACGCCAGGCGCTTGATGAACGAGCTCAGACGCACGCCGCCGGCTCCGAAGTACCTCGTCCGCACCTCCTCGCCCGCCGCCGGGCGGTAGTCCAGCTCATCGGTGTTCGTGTTGACGATAACGTATTCGACGGTGTTCTCGCCGTAGTAGATGCGAGGATTGCTCACCACAATCTCCGGTTCGGCCGTTCCCGATATCGCTCCGATGGGTATTATCCCGTCGGTAGGGATATCCTTGGCGAAGAACTCGGGGCGCCCCTCCGGCGTGAAGTCGGTTGCCGGGCTCATCGCCAGGCCGATGCCGTGGGTATATATCAGCCGCAGGTTTATCCACGTTTGCGTGCTCTCGTCCAGCTTCTCCGGCGCCACTTCCCGTGCCGCCAGGAGCACCTGCCGGTACTCGCCGCCGATGGTGTAGCGATCTACGTCGGCGTCCCTGAAGTCGTAGTACGGCCGGATGAGCTGGATCTGCCTATAGACATTTGATAGCGGACGGTGGTCCCACAGCCGTATGTTGTTGACCGTCTGCCTGTTGTCCCTGAGTAGCTCCGCCGTTACAGAGGACTCCGCCGGATAGAACCGCTCCTCCACGTCGGCGATGGCGAACCCGCTGCGCGTAAAGCTGATGTTGCGACTTATGTACGGCGCTTCCTTCAGGAACTCGTTGGGGTTCACCGTCAGCTGCTGCATCAGCGCCGGCCATATGCCGGCCAGCACGATGGCCAGCACGATCCACAGCGCTCCGGCGCCCACCAGCAGGCGAATCCCTCTCAGGTAGGCGTTCCCCAGCATCAGCAGCCCACTGGCGCCCGCTACTATAGTCAAGATAAGCAGCGCCGGCTTTCTCGCGTTTACATCCGCGTAGGCAGCGCCGACGATGGCCCCTTGGTCAGACACGACAAGCTCCCATCGGTCCAGCCAGTGGCCCGACGCAAGCACCAACATCAAGACGGCGCCGATGATCGAAAAGTGTATCTTGAGCGCGTCGGTCATCTGGAAGCCTGTGCCCCGCAGGTTGAAATTCACCAGGTACAGCGCAACGGTCCCCAGCATGATCATCACGATGGCGCCTAGCAGCCATCCCTGCACGAAACTGTATATCGGCAGGGTAAACAGGTAGAAAGAGATGTCTCGGCCGAACAGCGGGTCGGTGATACCGAAGGGCACGGCGTTGGAAAAGCGTAGGAACAGGTCCCACCGCGCGGCGAAGATCGAGCCGAATATGATGCTGAGGACCACGACCACCGCAACGGCGCCCCACACTACCAGCTTGCGCAGCAGGTCAATGGCCTCGGGGGGCAGCTCTAAGTCCACCTCTCCGCGCGAGTACCTGTGGGCGAAGTAGAGGCTTGTCGATAGCAGGGCTGCGAAACCAAGCGCGCCGACCGAGAACATGACTATGCGGGTGAGGAGAATCTTGACGAAGATGCTCCTGAATCCCAGGGCGTCGAACCACAGAAGGTCCGTGTAGATCGACCGCAGGAAGGACAGTAGCGCGAACAGGAGGATGAGGCCGAGGATCGCTCCGGCCCACTTGATGATCGGCCCCAGGTTCGTCGGCACTTGCTGACCGCCGAAGTCCAGAGGAACGTCAGGTTCCTGCGGTGAGTTACCGGCCAACGCGCCCTCTAACCGATCCGCGTTCCAGACGCCTGGCCGAACAGGGCATCCACCAGAGCGCCGGGCCTACGTCCGTCGACGATGTGCGTTGCGCAGTTGCCCTTCAGGGCTGTGAGGCAGGCTTCCAGCTTAGGGACCATCCCACCGTCGATGATCTTGGACCGCATCAGGCCGCGGGCTTGACGCTCGGTCAGGCGAGGGATCAGCCGGTGGGACGAGTCGAGCACGCCGGCCACGTCGGTGAGGAATATCAAGCGCTCCGCGTGAATCGCCGCCGCTATCTCGCCGGCCGCCGTATCGGCATTTACGTTCAGCATCGAGCTACCGGGACGGTGACCATCGACCTGCTGCACCGCGACAGGGGCGATGACGGGGATGCATCCGGCGTTCAAGACGGCCTCGATGGGCTGGGTATTCACGCTGACTACCGAGCCGACGAGGCCGAGCTCCGGGTCCTTCACCACAGCCTGGAGCATGCTGCCGTCGACTCCGCTAATGCCGATGGTCCGGGCGCCGAGGGCGCCAAGCGAGACTACAAGGTTCTTGTTTACGAGACCCGTGAGGACCGCAACGACGATATCAAGACCGGACTGGTCGGTGAATCTCAGACCCCGCACGAATCTGGGCCGGACGCCCTGCTTCCCCATCCACTCGGTGATGACCTTGCCCCCGCCGTGAACCACCACCGCCCTGACCCCCCGGTTTTGTAGCTCGACTAGGTCCTCAGGAGTCGTGTCACCGCTCCCGAGAGTGCTACCCCCGATCTTGACTACAATCGTCCCAAGCCCATGTCCTCCCTCCGTGGGGTCGGTCATGCCACCTAACTCTGTATGAGGGCAAGCGCCCAAGATATGCCTCCCCAAGGTATGCGCCCAGGGAGACGAGCTACCCGTTTGAAGACCGCCGCCAATGGGCGCCCAGAGCGCGGACGGCGATCGCTCCTACGTGCTGTAGGCGGAGTTGAATATCACGTACTCTTCGGTCAGGTCGCAGCCCCAAGCGGTGGCGGTTGCGCCTCCACTGTTCAGGCTAACCCCAAAACGCACCTCAGGCGAGCTCATGGCGCTAATAACGGCATCTTTGAAATAGGGTATGGCGATGCCCTCGTGAACTATGTGGATGTCGCTTATGAATATGTCGACCTGCGACTCGTCGAGATCGATGCCGCTCTTGCCCAGCGCCATCATGACGCGTCCCCAGTTCGGGTCGCGCCCATGCACCATGGCCTTTACCAGCATCGAAGAGGCGATCTCCCTCGCCGCGGTGCGCGCGTCCCCCAGGGTCTTAGCTCCGCCCACGACGACCTCGATGAGGCGCTGGGCTCCCTCGGCGTCCCGCACCATGTCTTTGGCGAGTCCAACACACAGGTAGGTTAGCGCCTCTTTGAAGCCATCCGCTGAGGCTGAACCCGACTCGATGGTGGGGCTTCCGGCGGCGCCGTTGGCGAATACGAGAACCGTGTCGTTTGTGCTTTGATCGCCATCGACGTCGATCATATTGAACGAGGCGTCCACTGCCTCCCTCAGAGCGGACTGCAGAAAAACCGGCTCCACATCGGCGTCGGTGGCGACAAAGCTCAGCATGGTCGCCATGTTTGGGTGAATCATGCCAACGCCTTTGGCGGCGCCACCGAGCGTAATAGTGCGCCCGTCGAGCTCCAGTGAAATCGCCATCTGCTTCTCGCGCGTGTCCGTCGTCATTATCGCGCGGGAGAAGCGAGGTCCGCCGTCCGCGCTTACCTTGATGGCGTCCATACTCTGGCGAATGAGCGCCATCGGCAGCTCCACGCCGATCATGCCCGTGCTGCAGACCAGCATCTCCTCGGCGGCAACCCCGGCGTGCCGAGCGGCCAACGTCGCCATCTCCTTCGCATCCTCGAGGCCCTGCGGGCCGACACAGCAGTTCGCGCACCCGCTGTTGGCGACGACGCCGCGCACCGATCCTTCGGCGACCCGCTGCCGGCTCAGGGTCACGGAGGGAGACACGACTTTGTTGGTGCTGAAGGTTCCGGCCACGGCTGTGGGGCGCTCGGACAGAAGTATGCAAAGATCGAGCGCGTCCTCGTCTTGCGTCTTCAGGCCAGCGTAGGTTGCGCCGGCCACGAATCCCTTGGCGGAGGTGACACTCCCATTCTTGATCAGCTCTACCATGGTCTGATATTCCTTGGGCCTTGGGGGGCCCATGGGCTTGCGGAAGGGCCGCCATCGCCACGACCCCAGCCGCCTCGCGAAGACCACGGAAGTATATCATACGAGGATTTGGGCGGGAAGTATGAGCGCCGAGGGAGACTGGTTTGGAGCGGCTCAGGTCAGCATCCCGCTACTGGAGGCAGGGGCCAACGCAGAGTGGGCGGAGGCGGCTCGACGGGTGGGCCTTCGAGTGAGGCATCGTCTAGAAGCCCTCCGGGTCATTCTAATGGGCGCAGCGACTGGAATGATCTCGTGCTTGGTTGCAGTAAGTCTTGATACGTCCTGCCCGCCCACCTCAAAAGGCTCCGAGGGGACAAGTCCCCCAGACCCTAAACCTCACGGAGGGGTGGTGTGAACACGGCATTTGCCTCTTTGAGATAGTTTCTAAATACTGGAGCCTTGGTCGTCCGGAATCATCCCGTGGGTCTTGAGCATCCTGGCCCGACTCTGGCCCTGGCCCGCCGTGCCCGTGCGCAGCCGCGCTGTGGTACAATGGCTGCCGGAAAATCCGGCAAGCCACATGCCCAAGCCACACGGAGGTCCAACGGCCAATGGTATCCAACATCGTGCTGTCGAGCAAAGAGTACAACGTCGTCGGAAAGCGCCCGATTCGCCACGACGGCTACGATAAGGTAACAGGGAAAGCGCAGTATGGGGCCGATATCCAGCTCCCCGGCATGCTGCAAGGCCACGTCCTGAGAAGCCCTCACGCCCACGCCAAGATCCTGTCCATCGATACCAGCAAAGCCGAGGCTCTCCCAGACATTCGTGCCGTAGTGACGGCCGCAGATCTGCCCCTTAAGGAGGACGCGGCGGTCGTATTGGGCTCTGGTCCGCCCGTCAACCTCAGCCACGTCAGCAGCAATATCCTGGCCCGCGAAAAAGTGCTCTACAAGGGCCATGCGGTTGCCGCCGTGGCGGCGGCAAGCGTTCACGCCGCTGAGGAGGCCCTGAGCCTCATCGAGGTCGAGTATGAGGTCCTCCCCGCCGTCACAGACGTCGAAGCGGCGATGAAGCCGGGGGCGCCCCGCCTCCATGAGAAGTTCGAGGGCAACGTCGCCAGCTACAACCAGTCTGTGCTGGGCGATGTGGAGCGAGGATTCAAAGAGGCCGAAGTCATCGTCGAGCGAGAGTATCGCACCAAGACCGTGCACCAGGGCTACATCGAGCCCCACTCGGCGACCGCATGGTGGACTCCGCAGGACAAGATCACCGTATGGTGCAGCTCCCAGGGCCACTTCCCGGTCAGGGAGCGCACGGCCGCGGTCCTCGGCGTGCCGTCGCACCAGATCAAGGTCGTGCCGATGGAGATCGGCGGCGGCTTCGGCGGAAAGACGACGATCTACCTCGAGCCCCTGGCCGCGCTTCTCTCCAAGAAGAGCGGACATCCCGTGAAGCTGACCATGAGCAGGAAGGACGTGCTCGAGGCTTCGGGCCCAACCTCCGGCAGCTACATGAAGATCAAGATGGGCGCCACTAAAGACGGTAGGCTTACGGCGGCTCAGGCAACGCTGATGTACGAGGCGGGCGCGTTCCCAGGCTCGCCCGTAAACGCCGCGGCGATGTGTATCTTCTCGCCCTATGACATCGAGAACCTGCTCATCGACGCCCACGACGTGGTCGACAATAAACCCAAGACCACCGCGTACCGCGCTCCGGGGGTCCCCGGGGCCGCGTTCGCCGCTGAGACGGTGGTCGACGAGCTCTGCGAGAAGATCGGAATGGACCCCCTCGAGTTCCGCATCCTAAACGCCGCGAAAGAGGGCACTCGCCGGTCCAACGGTCTGGTCAACCCTCCGGTGGGTTGCGTTGAGACGGCCGAGGCCGCCAAACAGCACGCGCACTACAATTCGACACTCGAGGGACCTAACAGGGGTCGCGGCGTAGCTTCGGGCTTCTGGATGAACGGGTCCGGCCCGGCCTGTGCCATCGCCAGCGTCGGCTTCGACGGCGGTGTGAACCTCACCATCGGGTCCGTCGACATCGGCGGGTTGCGCCCGGCGGCCGCGCAGCAGTTCGCCGAGGTGCTGGGAATCGCAGTCGAGGATGTGAACCCCCAGGTCGGCGACACCGAGACCATCGGCTTCACCTCCATGACCGGTGGCAGTGGGGCGGCCTTCAAGACAGGCTGGGCCGCGTTCGAGGCGGCGCAGGACGTCAAGAGGCAGATGATCGAGCGGGCCGCCCGCCTGTGGGAGGCGTCTGCAGACGACGTGGAGCACGTCGACGGGGTTTTCAAGCACAAGTCTGACCCCGAGCTTCGCATCACCTTCAAGGAGCTGGCCGAGCTGTTGCCGCAGACCGGCGGCCCCGTGGTCGGCCGAGCCAACCTCGACCCGGCCGGACCCGGTAGTGCCTTCGCCACCCACATCGTTGACGTGGAGGTCGACCCTGAAACCTGCAAGGTCACCATCCTCCGCTACACAGGCTTGCAGGACGTCGGCAAGGCCGTTCACCCGAGCTATGTGGAGGGCCAGATTCAGGGAGGCGTCGCGCAGGGCATCGGCTGGGCCCTCAACGAGGAGTACTACATGGCGGAGGACGGCCGCATGATGAACTCCTCGCTGCTGGACTACCGCATGCCGACGTCTCTGGACCTGCCCATGATCGACACCGTGATCGTCGAGGTGCCCAACCCCAATCACCCGTACGGAGTGAGAGGCGTGGGTGAGGTCTGCATCGTGCCGCCGATGGCTGCCATCGCCAACGCCATCTACGACGCGGTGGGCGTGCGGATGACCGAGCTTCCGATGAATCCGGCGGCGGTGCGGAAGGCTCTGGCGGCGAAGAACGGCGAGTAGCCCTTCGACCGGCACAGGGCCGGCAGCCGTGACTTCGCAGGCTGACAAAACATGGGGAGTGCTGTCCTCATCCGTCGGGGAGTTGGAGGGTGTCCCTCAGATACAAATTCCCTCCCTTTCCTCTTTCGAATGGACGCCAGAGCGATGGCCGAGAGAGCTTTTCGGCGCCCTGCTAACGAGGCACGCGGCAGCGCCGGATGCGACGCCTCTCGCGGAGACCGCAGACACAAGCGCCAGAGGCCGGTGCGCAGGTCGACGTCGCCGCGACTCTGCGATGCAAGAAGGCACGATACGGAACCCCAGAGGAGGGCGACGAGATGCAGGCCCCAGAGCAGGTCGAGCCCGAAGCCCTTGCCGACTACCTCGAGGTCATGAGCAAGGCGGTATTTCAGTCGGGCATGTCATGGAAGGTCGTCGAGTCGAAGTGGCCAGGCCTGCGTGAGGCCTTTCGCGAGTTCGACCCAGAGACCCTCACCGCGCTCACCGAGCCGGAGCTCGACGAGCTGTCGCAGGATACGCGGGGCATCCGGAACCGGCGCAAGATCGAGGCCATCATCGGCAACGCCCGCCAAATGCTGGAGCTGGAGAGCACCCACGGCAGCTTCCGAAGCTATCTGCGGTCCCACGACGACTTCGAGTCGACCGTGAAGGACCTGCGCAAGCAGTTCAAGTTCTTGGGCGAGATGGGCTGCTACTACTTCCTGCACGTGGTCGGCGAGGAGGTCCCGTCGCACGAGGAGTGGATGGCCTCTCGCAAGTAGACGCGACGACGTCAGACTACCGGGACGTCATTGGCCCGACAGCTTTGGTGCCCGCGGTCTGTCGGAATCGGGGGGGAGTCACGGGGAAGCTCATGGGAAGAGCAAACCCCCGCCTTTGACCCGAGTAAACCACGCCAGCGCCCCGGCAAGCCCTTTGGAGGGCGGTGCACTGGCGATCTGAGGCGGCTAGGAGGGTCGCTTCTGGCGGCAGGTTGGGCAGCCGCACAAGCGTTTGCCCGTCAGGAGCCCTTTGTAGAGTACGACCACCATCTCGTGGTCGGTCAGCTTGAACGAGTTGCCGATGGCGTGAAACTCGACCATGCGGCCGGCGCGGTCGGCGTCCTC
>JADFIF010000049.1:14391-18210 GCA_022566795.1 Chloroflexota bacterium | reverse complement strand
CTGGGAGCTGTTGATCGACTATCTGCCGCCCATCAACTCGGTCGACTGCGCCACCGTCGTCTAATGGGCTGCTTGCTGGAACGCGTCTTCAGCCCACTCCGTGGTTCCTATCGTTGCCAGGGGGAAAGAGGGAGACCTTCCTGCGAAGAGTTCAGCCTCTCTGCACTGATGTCCCTGGTGCGCTAGTGCTCAGCCGCCCACGCTCGAAAAGGCTTCGAGGGGTCAAGCCCCTCGTGCTCCCCAGACCATAAACCTCACGGGCGCGTGGTGGGGAAAGCATGTATCGCTTTCTCGCTGACTAAGAAACCATCTCAAAATCCGGCCCGGGGAGTCCAGAGGGGCTGAACCCTCTGGCGAGGGGTCTGGAGAGCCTGCCCTGAGCCTGTCGAAGGGATGCGCCCCCGAGGAACAAAGACCCTGTGGGCGGGAGGGCGGGAACAAGGCGGTCGCCTTGTTGAGAGAGTTTCTAAGCTAAGTACTAGGCGCCGGCCGGGCCTCCATTGGCCGCGGTCCGCGGAGCCTCTGGCACGACCACAGGTTCGGCTGTCTGCTGTTGCTCGGCGGCCGGGGATGCCTCGGATAGTGGTTCCTGGAGTATCGAGGAGGTGATCTTGGGCAGAAACTTGTATCCGAGGCCGATGACGTTCGCGATGTATTTCGGCTCGACCTGGTCATCGCCAAGCTTGGACTGCAACTGTCGAACGTGAAGCCTCAGAAGCCGCCCTTCCGAGTCCACCGGATGGCCCTCGAGCCTGATGCTCGAGGCGAGCGCCTCGTAGGTGACGACGCGAGTGGCGGTGCGTACCAACTGCTCCAGCAGCGCCAGCTCGGTCCGCGTTAGCGAGATGGGCTGACCCGCTCGATAGACCTCGGCGGCCTCGAAATCCATGGTCAGGTCGATGGCATGAAGCGTCCTGGATTTGGGCTTCTGCCGGCTTCGGCTCCGGCGTATGAGCGCCTGCATGCGCCCGACGAACTCTATGTGGCTGAAGGGTTTGACCACGTACTCGTCGGCGCCCTCCTCCAGATATCGGGCTATTGCCGCCTCCTCGCTCTGCGCCGTCAGCATCGCGATTGGCACATCAGAGATCTCCCGCAGCGCGCGTAACACTTCGAGGCCTGGACTGTCGGGAAGACCGATGTCGAGGATAATCAGGTCCGGCGCCAGCTTTTGGCAGAGCTCGATGCCGGCCTTGCCCTCCGATGCGCTTGCTATTTCGGCCTCGGGCCACCGCAGGTTAAGGCACAGCGAGACCGCGTCTACGATCTCCTGGGAATCCTCGATGATCAAGAACCTCATACGTGCTCACTCTTCCAGGCGACCGGCACGCCAAGCCTCCTGGGTGCGACGCCCGGGTAGGTGCCATAGCAGGCCGCGTGGGAAACTTCCCCGCTAGCTTTCGCGGGCGGCAAGCTGCACCGTGAACGTGGGCTTTCCCCCCACAAAGTCGCTGTCGGGGTTATCGAAAACATTGGATACTCCCCGCATTCTCCTCAGCGCATCACGAAACGCTATGGGCACCGGAAGCCTCAAGATCAACCTCGATGTGCTGTTGCTCCCGCCCGTTAGCTGGGTCAATAGAACTCCGTGCTCCTGGCGCAGGTCGTTGATGAAGTCCACGATTCCTCCCGTGTCGCCCTGGGAGTCAATCGAGAGGCCAACCGTGCCCTGGAAGATCTCGCCGTCGGTCTCGAATTTGGGCTCGACGGCATGTTGATCGTGGTGTTGGGTCTCCGAGGCCTCGCCGTCATCGTGACTTCTGCGCCCGACCTCGCTGATAGCTCCGGTCGTCGGAGCCCCGGGCCCGGGGGCCGCAAGCGCCGGCGCATGCTCGTGCGGCTGGGCTGCAATTGCGGGCGCGGACCGTTGCGGCGCGGCGTTGCGCTGGCTGCTTCGCAGTGCTCGCTCGTTTAACGCATCCTTGCCGTCGTTGAGGGCATGCTCGAGCACCTGTCCGATGCGTTCGAGGGCGAAGGCGGTCACCTCATTGGAGATCATGGACTCCAGCTGCGTGGAAGCGGCCTGGAACTGGAACATGATCTGGTCGACTTCAGCCTCGTTGACCGCCCGATTTCCGGCCGGGCCAGCGCGCTCGATCTGCTGTCGCAGAAGGGCGCCGCACTGGATGATCAGCCGTTGGACCGCGTAGTTGATGTTGTCCCGCACCTGAGACGAGCCGAACTCCGGCGCCAATAGCTCCTGGGCCACCGGTGTCGAGCCGCCTAGCTCGGTTGTCATCTATGTCGCTCTTGTCGCATATGTGTCCCTTCGTCTCTCGCCATCATGCCAGCAAATGAGCCTTGAACCAAGCCCCGATAGTACCAATGTACGAAGCCAATTGTACTATTGGGTAACGGCGGCCTAAGCCTGGCATCGGTGCAGATGCTCCGTCTGGGTAGGACGTAATCGGGCGCGACATCGGGGAACAGAGCCTGATTTGGGTAGACGCAGGGGTCGGCTTCTGGGTAGCCGGGCCTGCTCGGGGTGGCCAAAGTTACCGGCGGCCGAACTCGCGCTCCAGGCTTGTGGCGCTAAGGTGCACCATCGTCGGGCGTCCGTGGGGGCAGGTGTTGGGCTGCCGGCAGGCCTCGAGCTGTCGCGTCAGGGCCGTCATCTCCTCGTGCGACAGGGTTTTTCCGGCACGGATAGCGCCGTGGCAGGCGATCGAGTAGGCCGCTCGCTCCTCCCACGACTCGAAGCCGCCGCCCTCGAGCATCGAGTCCAGCACCTCCAGCAGAGCCTGACCGGGGGCACCGTCCGCGAGTGCGGGAACTCCGCGCAGCAGGTACGTCTGGTCGCCAAAGGGCTCGACTTGGAACCCGACCCGCGAGACCAGCTCGTGTTGTGACGCAAGCAGCTCTTGCTGGGCGGCGTTGAGGGCGACGGTCTCCGGCGCTAGGAGTGTCTGTACCTCCGTCACCTTTGACTCTATGTCATCCCTGACCTTCTCGAATACCACCCGCTCGTGTGCGGCATGCTGATCGATCAGGTACATGCCGTCGGGTCCCTCCGCGACGATGTACGTGCTCTGCACCTGGCCCAGTACGCGCAGCGCTGGCAGAGCCTCGCTCGGTGGCAAGAGCGCGGGGCCGAGCGACAGGGCCCCATTCGGCTCGTCGCCGTGATGCGGTGAGGCGGAGGAGGGCTCGGACCGGGCGAGCGGGCGGACGGGCCAAAAAGCGGGCGCCGAGCCGCGAGCCGCCCCCGGGGCGTCCCTCCTCGCGCCGTGTCTGAGCTCGGGGACCGGAGAGTGAGCGATCAGGGCGCCGCGGACCGCGTGCTGCACGACGCCGAACACCTGACTCTCCGACTTGAAGCGGACCTCCGTCTTGGCCGGGTGAACGTTTACGTCTAGGTCGTCCATCTTCACCGAGATGTTGAGGACGGCTATCGGGTAACGCCGCTCCATGAGGAGGCCGTGGTATGCCTGCTCCAGGGCAAATCCGAGCGATCTGCTCTGGATCCATCGCCGGTTGACGAACAGGCTGACGTAGCTGCGGTTGGCTCGGTGCAGAGACGGAGGGCTTATCAGTCCGGTAGCTGCCGGCCCTTCGTCCGCGCGGCCATCTTCGACCTCGACGTCGATCATCGCCTGGCCAACCTGAAGGCCGTAAACTTTCGCCACCGCCTCCCGCAGGTCTCCCGACCCAGACGTCGATAGCGCGGTGGAGCCGTCGATGTGGAGCTCAAAGCGGACTTCGGGATAGGCGAGTGCATACTTCGCCGCCATCGTCTGCACCCGGGCGGTCTCCGTCGCCGTCGAGCGCAGGAACTTCCGCCTGGCGGGGAAATCCCTGAACAGGTTTCGGACGGCGACC
>JADFIF010000049.1:0-14294 GCA_022566795.1 Chloroflexota bacterium | reverse complement strand
GAAGCGGACTTCGGGATAGGCGAGTGCATACTTCGCCGCCATCGTCTGCACCCGGGCGGTCTCCGTCGCCGTCGAGCGCAGGAACTTCCGCCTGGCGGGGAAATCCCTGAACAGGTTTCGGACGGCGACCGAGGTACCGCGTGAGGCCCCGTGGCGCGTCAAACGGGTCACCTCGCCGCCGGCGACGTCGACCCTCGTGCCGGACTCCTCGCCGGCCGCGCGCGTGATCAGCGTGACGGTCGAGACCGCCGCGATGCTGGGCAACGCCTCGCCGCGGAAGCCAAGCGTCGATATCGCCTCGAGGTCGCCGGCGCTGGCGACCTTGCTGGTGGCAAAGCGCTGAAATGCCAGCTCGACCTCGTCGGGGGCGATGCCGCAACCGTTGTCGACGACGCGAATGTACTCGACGCCGCCTGCCCGTATCTCGATGGTGATTTCGGTCGCCCCGGCGTCCAGCGCGTTTTCCACGAGCTCCTTGACCACCGATGCGGGCCGCTCGGTGACCTCGCCCGCCGCGATCTTGGATGAGACGTCCGGGGAAAGCACGCGTATCGGCATGGCGCCTCTAGTGAGCTCGGCTCGGCAGCATCAAGGTAACCGTCCCGTGACGCCCTCATCTCTTCTGCGGGACTCTACAAGCTTGCGGGCGAAGGAGGCATGCCCCGCCTTTGGGTGGGTTTCAGACCCACCCCTGCACGACCCGCGCTTGGGGAGCGTTGCTTCCGCAATGGGCGAGATGCGCGCTAGCCCGGGCTCGGGCCTCCGTTGCGACGGCGTCGGAAGGCGCTGTCGTCCGAGTGGCCCGTCTTCGAGAAGTCGTCGGCAATTCGGTACACCCGCTGCATCTCATCGTCGCCGGCGACGGGGAAGTAGTACGGGCGGACCACGGCTCCGCCGAAGACGCCGACGATCTCGGGATAGTCGTCTACGACGAACTCCGGCGTCACGTTTACGTCGAAGACGCTCAGCCGGGCCTCGAAGTCGTGCAAGGGCTTCTGAAAGACGTCGACCACGAGCTCTTCGAGGCCGTGCCGGCGCACCTCGGCCGTACGGACTCCCACGCCGGACCAGATGTAGATCCGATGCCCGTCCGCCGCCAGCTTCTCGAACACCTCATGCGTGTTGGGCCGCAAGCTCCCGTCGACCGCCAGCAGAGTGTAATCGACGTCGAAGAAGATGTTCAAGGCTAGACGGCCACCGCGTGCCCGTCGGTCCGCGGGTCGGAACCCGCCGTGCGGACCCCGCTTGCCGGATCGACCATGATGAGCTTGGCGGACCCACCCGGAGGCCCCTCAAGGGTCACGTCGTGGCCCTTTGCCCTCAGCTCGGCAAGCTCCGACGCATCCATGCCGGGCTCTACCTGCAGCACGAACGGGTCGTCGATAGTCGCAGGGTCTGTTCCAGGCGTATGGGTCCACCTTGGGGCCTCGACGGCCTGCTGAGCGTCCATTCCGTGGTCGATGACATTGGCGATCACCTGGGCGTTCCACTGGATCTGGCGGTCGCCGCCCGGAGTGCCGCCGACCATGCTGAGCTCCCCGTCCTTGACCACCATATAGGCGTTGAGGGTGTGCATCGTCCGCTTTCCGGGCTCGATCACGTTGGGGTGTCCTTCGACCAGCGAGAAGCCTCGACCCAGCCGGTTGTTCAGGAGTATTCCGGTGCCTCCGGCAACGAACCCTGAGCCGAAGCCGTGCGAGAGGCTGTGGATGAAGGACACTGCGTTTCCATCGCCGTCGATGACGCAGAAGTAGCTCGTGTCGCCATCTCCCGGAACTGGAGCAGCCAGAGGACCGCGCTCGACGTTGGCCGCCACACGGGACATGTCTATTAGAGACCTACGCCTCTCCGCGAAGGGCTTCGAGATCAGCTCATCCAGCGGGATGGGCGCGAAGGCCGG
The DNA here is from genome assembly GCA_022566795.1 of Chloroflexota bacterium. Taxonomy (GTDB): domain Bacteria; phylum Chloroflexota; class Dehalococcoidia; order Lucifugimonadales; genus JADFIF01. Next base: position 12,394 of record JADFIF010000049.1, on the reverse strand, counting down.
GTCCTGCATGTAGGCGTTGCGGTCCGCGAAGGCCAGCTTTTTGGCCTCGACCATCGCGTGGACGGTGTCGGGCGTATAGAAGCCCATGCCGGTCAGGTCTTTGCCCTCCAGGATGTTCAGCATCTCGAGGAGTATGAGTCCCTGCGAGGGCGGCGCGGTCTGGTAGACCGTGTAACCTTTGTACGTCGTCGAGATGGCCGGCTCGTGCCACTCGGTCCGGTGCTGCCCAAGCTCCTCGAGCGTGTACGGGCTGCCGGCGGCCTGCAAAGCGCGCACCAGCTCTCGGCCCGTCTCACCTCGGTAGAGCTCGTCGGCGCCGCCCTGGGCAATCCTTCTCAGCGTCCGCGCCAGGTCCTTTTGGACGAGCACGTCCCCGGCCTCGAAGGGCATCCCGTTCTTCGTGAAGGTCTTCGCTGTGTCTGGGTAGTCGTTTAGCTTCGCGCCGAGAAATTGGAAGGCCCTGGCCTGCCGGGCGGACAGCGCGTAGCCGTCTTCCGCATAGCCGATGGCGGGCTCCAGCAGAGTCGAGAGCTGCCGCGTGCCGAATCGCTCCAGAATTCCGGCCCAGGCGTCGACCTCGCCGGGAATCGCCGCCGCGAGGGGCCCGGCAATGGGCATCTTCGAGTAGCCCTTGCCGACGAAGTAGTCGCGGCTCACCGCCAGGGGCGCCTTGCCGCTGCCGGAGAGTCCCATTAGCTTGCCTGACGCTGCCTCGTACATGAGCACGAAGGGCTCGCCACCGACGCCACACGCCGCCGGCACCGTCACGCACTCCACCGCCGCGGTCGCGACGGCGGCGTCGAAGGCGTTGCCACCCTCCGCGAGAACACGCGCGCCCGCGGTCGCCGCCACGGGCGAGATGGAGCAGACGATGCCCCCCTTGGAGTAGACCGTGCTCCTTCCGACAGCCACGTTGGCCTTTCCCGGACCGGCCATATCCCCCCCTCATCATCGAAGGTCTCAGGTTCGTGTACCGAAATCCTACCAGGAATGTCAAGGCGCTGCGACACACGGGGGTGCCGTCGACCCGCGGTACGGCGCATATCTTGCGGGGCCGAAGCCACTGCCACCAATCTTAAGAAGCCTCGGAGGTACCGGTCAAAGAGAGAATCTTGCAGATTGGGGGGAAGCCTGATTCAATGCTTGGACAGCTAAAGAAGGAGCGCAACGCATTGAAAAGACCCACCCTCCATGATGTCCTGCAGGCCCGGCGCCGCATCGACTCCTACATCGTGCGGACGCCACTACACCACTACATATCCCTCGACAAGCTGCTGAACACCGAGGTCCGCGTAAAGCATGAGAACCATCAGCTGCTTGGGGCGTTCAAGGTGCGCGGCGGAATCAACCTCGTGTCCCAGCTTTCCGACGACGAGCGCGCCAGAGGAGTTGCCACGGCCTCCAGCGGCAACCACGGCCAGTCCATCGCCTACGCCGCCCGCCTATTCGGCGCCAGGGCGACCATCGCCGTGCCGGAGGGCGCCAACGTTGGGAAGGTCGAGTCGATGCGCAACCTGGGTGCCAACGTCATATTTCACGGGCCGGACTTCGACACGGCCCGTAACTACGTGGAGCGCCTGGCCAAGGAGGAAGGATACCGGTACATCCACGCGGTGAACGAGCCGCAGCTTATCGCCGGCGTGGGCACCTATGGCCTCGAGATCATGGAGGACCTGCCCGACGTCGACGTCATTATCGTCCCCGTGGGCGGAGGCAGCGGCGCGTGCGGCACCTGCATCGCCGCCAAGGGCGTCAACCCGAATGTCCAGGTCATCGGCGTCCAGTCAGCCCAGGCTCAGGCCGCGTACCTCTCCTGGAAGCAGGGCACGATCGTCGAGTCGCCGATGCGGTCTCAGGCGGAGGGCCTCGCCACGGGCATGGGCTACGAGCTGACGCAGCCCATCCTCAGAGATATGCTGGACGACTTCATCCTGGTAAGCGACGAGGAGATGAACGAGGCCATAGTGCTGCATCTGGAGAAGACCCACAACCTGACCGAGCACGCCGGAGCCGCGTCGCTGGCCGGCGCTCTCAAGATAAAGGACCGCCTGCAGGGCAAGAAGGTCGTCCTGGTGATGAGCGGCGGCAACGTCTCGCTGACCCACCTGCGGGCGGCGCTGGAGCAGGTCGGCGCGGCAGCGGCGTAAAGGATGGAATATACCCACGCTAGCCAAGCCTGACAGGAGTAGCCTCATGACCCAATCGTCGATCACCGAGAGCTCGCCCGGGGGTGCGCTCTTTCCCGAGTACGAGTCGCTCCACGATCTCATCGCGGCGGAGGTCGCCGGCCTCACCGACGCACAGCTCGATTTCGAGTCGGACAAGTGGGCGTGGAGCGAGTGGAGCATTCGGCGCCAGCTCAGCCACATGGCGTCGCTCCTGTACAGGTGGATGCTGGTCCGGTGGGGCGACACGCTCTTCCCCGACGGAGAGCACGGCGTCGACGACGTCGAGGGCGTCGCCGCCTCAAACTATGACCGCCGCCTGGACGAGCGCCGGTACTGGGAGCTGCCGGCCATCCTGGGCCAGCTCAGGGGCGGGGTAGACCTGGCCCGTAAGGTAATGGCGGAGCGCGACGTCGGGTTCCTTCGCGCCCACACCATCCCCCATCAGCGGAGCCCGCAGTGGGTCCAAATGCACAAGGCGCATCCGACGGGCATTATGCCGGCCTCGGATGCCGAGCAGGGAACGATCACCCTGGAGGCCACCTTCCGCCACATGTACTTCGAGGAGATAACCCACCTCTACAACATCCAGCGTCTGAAACGGGCCCAAGGGCTGCAGGCCACGGTCGATGTGCCCAGAGTCGGCTACTGGGTGCTCGATGGGTGGGACCGCAGCGAGCCTTAGCCCGCTAATGCTTGGTTGCATAAGTCTTGATACATCCTGCCCGTCCACCCTCGAAAGGCTCTGAGGGGACAGGCCTTCGGGCTCCCCGGGGGTTCCAAGTCCCGACTTGTTGGGACTTGCGGGGGTTTGGGGGCACATCCCCCAGACCCCTTGCCAGGGGGATTAACCCCTCTGGACTCCCCGGACGGGATTTTGAGAGGTCGCCATCAGCCGCCGCCGCACCTCGTCGGGGACCTCCCGAAGTCGCTGGCGCGAAGGCAGGTCGTCCTCGGAAAAAGTCCCTCTGGCGGCCTCTGCGATGAGCTCGACACCACCCAGGTAGTCCGCCAGCCTGATGTATTCGGCATCGACGCCGCCGTCGGGGTCCGCTATGCGCGTCGTGGCGTTGTGGTAGTTGCCCAGCGGGAAGGCCAGACCGGTCACACGGTAGCCGAAGGCCGCGAAGGCCGTACCCTCGCAGGTGCCGCCGCTCATGAGCTGTCGCTGGCTCCCGAACTCGGGGTCCCGCGTCTTGATGCGCTGGCGGGCGGCGATCAAGACCGCCTCAGCGCCGTTGTCGAACGTAGACATCGCGTCCCCGGTCCGGATGACCGGCCCTCCGCCCTGGGCCACCCCGGGGATCACCGGGCTCGACTCGACAGAGACGACGAGGGTTTCCCGGGGGAGCGTGCCCGCTTCGGCCATCAGTCGGGCGCCGAAGAGGCCGCCCTCCTCGGCGCGGGTGAAGACGGCGTAGACGTTGGTCTCGGCACCCTCGGCCACCACCTGCTCCAGGGCAGACAGGATACTCGCGCATCCCGCCAGGTCGTCGAGGGCGCGCATGCGGATCGTCTCGCCGTCCAGGACGAAGTCCGGCAGGTCGAAGACAGCCGGGACCGGCAGCTCGATGCGTGCCTCGTCCTTGAGGCGGACCTCCACACGCCGATCCGCGCCTCGTATCTGTACCGGATGATTGGGGTCTGGGCGGGTCTCCGCGGGAACTCTCCGCCCGTCGGGCGTCAATACAAGGAGCGGTGTCGGCCTGGTCATCGACGCCACCGGCACGCCCCCCAATGCGCGGGCCGTAAACACGCCCTCTTGCTCGCTGGGTGAGATAATCTCGAAGCCGGGATGGTCCATGTGGGCCACGAATGCGATGGGCGGCTGCTCCGACCGACCCAACGGACGTGCGTAGTGGGCGATGACGTTGCCGTAGGCATCGCGGCTCGTCTCGACCCCTTCCAGCCTCTTCAGGCGCTCCAAGAGAAACCGCACCGGGCCATCCTCGAAGAACGGAGCGGCAGGATGTGCGCCCAGGGCGCTCAGGGTATCCAGCGCGCGTTGGTCTAGCTCTCGCATCGGGGATTCTCCCGGGGGTGTCAGCGGTGCAGTGCCAGCGTCAAAGGAACGTTAGCAGCCTTGCGTCGACCCGACAAGGCGTTTCTTGTGGGGAGCGACAGCCTGGAATATACTGCGCGCGTCCGTACGCTGACAGTGCGGGAGGGCAGTCCCGAGTCAGCGAGGTAGCATAGCCTGTCGCGGCAGTCCTGGAACGGCCCGCGCAAAGCACCTGGGAGGTCCGTCATGGAAGTAGGCTACTTCACGATGCCGCTTCACCCGCCCGGCTCCGACATCGCCCAGACCCTGGACGACGACCTCGAGCAGATCGTTACCCTCGACGGGCTTGGCTATAAGGAGGCGTGGATCGGCGAGCACTTCACTACGGTCTGGGAGAACATTCCGGCGCCCGACCTGTTCATCGCCAAGGCCCTGGGTCTGACGAAGAACATCGTCCTGGGCACCGGCGTCACCTGCATGCCCAACCACAACCCGTTCATGATCGCCCACCGCATCGCCCAGCTCGACCAGATGGCCCGCGGCCGCTTCCACTGGGGCGTCGGCTCCGGCGGATTCCCCGGCGATTTCGAGGTGTTCGGCTTCGACCCTTCGACGGGCGAGCATCGCGGAATGACCCGCGACGCCATAGATGTGGTCCTGAAGATATGGGAGGACCCGAAACCAGGCCTCTACGAGCACAAGTACTGGCGGTTTCGGATACCGGAGCCCGACGACGATTTCGGCATGCGGTTCCACATGACGCCATACCAGAAGCCACATCCGCCCATCGGGGTGGCGGGCGTCTCGCCCAGGTCCGAGACGCTGGTGCTCGCCGGCGAGCGCGGTTGGATTCCCATGAGCATCAACCTGGTCCCCGGCCAGGTGTTGACGACGCACTGGGATGCCGTCGAGGAGGGCGCGCGCGCCGCAGGGCGCACCGCCGACCGCGCGCTGTGGCGAATCGCCCGGGAGGTGTACGTCGCCGAGACGACCGAGCAGGCGAGGCGAGAGGCGCTTGACGGGGTCCTGCGCCGGGACTTCGAGCAGTACTTCCTGCGCCTCTTGCCGAAAATGAAGATGCTCGGACTGATGAAGGTAGACCCCGACATGCCCGATTCCGACGTCACGCCCGAATACCTGGTGGACAACATCTTCGTTGTTGGGAGTCCAGACGACGTGGCGGCCAAGCTCCGTCGGATGCACGCGGACGTCGGCGGGTTCGGCGTCCTGCTGGCGATGGGACACGAGTGGCGGCCCAAGGACCCGTGGGTAAACTCGATGACACTGTTGGCCAAGGAGGTCATGCCCAAGCTGGCCGACCTGACCTGATTTTTTTCTGCTAGCTTCTCCCGCTTGCCAAGCGGTGATTTACACGGGGTGAACGCCAGGCCGTGGCAACTTGAAGGCCCGGGCCTGGCCGGTCCCCTCAGAGGGCAGTCGGGCAGATCTTCGGCTATCATGGAGTCCCTGTATTTTCGAGAAGGCGGGATTCCCGTGCAGGCCGGAGAGATCGTGGTCGCGAGGTTGAAGGGCGGCCCAACCCTAGTGCGCTGCCTGGCCTCTCCGACGCCCGATGCCAAGGGCGGCGGACGGGTCCGCGTCTCCGTCGGGCGCAATCGTGAGGCGCAGCTACCCAGCAGCCGCATCGTGCTGGCCACCGGCGTTGTCGCCTCCGACGCCGACGAGCTCGATGAGTTTCGCCGTCGAAGCGAGGATGTCGCGTCGGACCTGGATCTGTCGGAGGTCTGGGATGTCGTCCGAGAGGAGACAGCCTCCGTCAGTCTCGATTCCCTCGCCGAGCTGCTGTGGGGCCCCGCCTCCGATGCGGCGCGGAGGGTCGCCCTGCTGCTCCACATCGAGCGAAACCCCCTCTACTTCGTCGGCTACGGCGAGGGCTACAAGGCTCGAAAGCCGGCAGAGGTCCGCGAGATCGAGAGTCGCCGGCAGCGGGAAGCGGAGCGGACTGGGGCGGTCGAGTCCCTGATGGGGCGCCTGTCTCGCGGCGAGCTCCCTCCGGAGATGACTCCGCTCGAGGCTAACCTGCTTGGCCACCTGCGAGGATTCGCCGTGCACGGCGACGACTACACCAGAGGCTCGGTGGCGCGCGAGCTGCTTCAGCCGGTTGCCGGGGCGACGCGCGACCTGCAACGCCTCAGCTTCGATCTGCTGGTCGAGGCCGGCGTGCTCTCGGCCGACGAACCCCTGGAGCTCGAGCGGGCGGATATCCCGCGCACGTTCTCGCCCGGCGCGCTGGCCGAGGCCGCGGAGCTCGACCTCGATGCCGTGCTGGCGCAGGAGTCCCGCGAGGACCTGACGGACCTGCCGACGGTCACCATTGACGACCCAGACACGCGGGACAGAGACGATGCCCTATCGCTGGAGGTAGTCGCGACGCAGGACACGACCACCTATCGGGTGGCAATCCACATCGCCGACGCCAGCGCGCTGGTAGCGCCCGACGGGCCGCTTGACCGAGACGCCGACGAGCGCATGGCCTCTCTCTACCTGCCGGAGCTCAAGATACCCATGCTTCCGCCGGAGATCTCCAGTGGCCTCGGAAGCCTCCACGAATCCGAGAAGAGGCCGGCGCTGAGCGTTCTCGCCGAGGTGAGCGACGATGGCGAGGTGCTCGATTGGCGCGTCACGCCCTCGGTGGTCCGCAGCGACGCGGCCCTGTCGTACGAAGAGGCCGATGGCGTTATCGGCGGCGCAGACCATCCGCTGAGGGAGCCCTTGATAGCACTGGACCGTCTCGCCCGATCGCTCCGAGGACGCAGGGAGGAGCGGGGAGCGCTGCTCCTGGACCGCGTCGAGATGATCGTTTCGGTGGAGGCGCCTGACCGAATCGAGGTGAAGGTCCTGAGGGAGCCGTCGCCCGCGCGGGAGATGGTGGCCGAGCTTATGATTTTTTGTAACACCCTCCTGGCCGAGCTCTGCCGGCGCAACGAGCTGCCGGCCGCCTATCGCTCTCAGCCGGCGCCCGATCTCGCCGAGGTACCGGCCGGCGTCGCCGACGGCCCGCTCCGCAGATACCTGATGTTCCGCGGGATCCCTCCCGCGGCCGTCAGTACCAGCCCCGGCCCGCACGGCGGACTGGGAGTCGAGGCCTACATACAGAGCACCTCGCCGCTACGCCGCTACTCGGACCTGATAATGCAGAGGCAGATCATGCGGTTCCTCGAGTCCGGCGAGCCCCTGTACGGGAGGGACGCCATGGCCTCCATCGCGCAGCGCGCCGAGGAGCAGAGGCGAGAGCTGTCCAGGCTCGAGGAGGACCGCAAGCGATACTGGCTCCTGAAGCTCTTGGATCAGAGGCGCGCCGCCGGCGACGACACCTTCGAGGCCGTCGTCCTGGAAAACCAGCCGCAGCGCCCCGCCCTGCTGGAGCTGACCGAGTACCCGTTCCGCCTGCGGGCCGCACTGCCCGACACCTGCGCTCCCGGCGACAGCGTCGAGCTGCGACTGCACGGCGTCGACCTCTGGCGGCGCACCGGCCAGTTCGTGCACCTGCCGGGTTCTGGGTAGCCCCGGCGACCGGTAATAGCGGCTCCGTTGGTTCCTCACGCCAAGGTATGCGAGTGCGCTGGGGCCGTGTCGCGGCCATATGGGCCAATCCCTAAACAGTCTCGGTACGAAAACGTGGGTCACCAGGCCCATTCGTCGTCTATTCACCACCGCTGATCTCCAATTGCTTTCGGTGTCCATATCGGACTAGTCAAAAACGGTCTTGACGCGTCGAGACCCCCATGCTAGGCTGCGCATTCAATCAGGGGTTTCCTTGCTGGCCGGAGCAGATACAGGAAAACGCCTCATGAGAGAGATGAGCGTACCGATCCTAGCGGTGCTCCTCGCGGTTCTGCTGGGAGCATTCGGCGGAGCCGCCGCTGGATTCGCCGTTGGCCCCAGCGGCGAGGGCGCCTCGGGCACCGACCCGTTTGCAGGGGCCGGCGAGCGTCCACCCTCCTACGCGAGCAGCATCGGTGAGTCCTTAGCGAGGAACCCCGTCGATGCCTCCGCGACGGCGCGGCGCAGCACCGCGGTTGGAGGGAAGTATCCCCTGCAGCGGTCGACCGGAACCCGATTAAAGGCGACGCAGCCAACCGTCGGGCCTCTTGCTCCGTCTTCCCTATCGCTGGGCGAAGAGACCCGGATAGGACTACAGCCGTCGCGGGTTGCTGTCTCGTCCAGCGCAACCTTCTTCCAGTGGGCGGCGGAAGTGCCCGCGGACCTGTCGGTGGGCATGTGCGGCGACCCCAGCACCGACGGCGCGGTCAATGTGTTCGATGCCATCGTCACGCTTCAGATAGTCGTCGGCTTGATCGAGCCGACCCGGCTTCAGCGCATCGTCGCCGACCTCAACCAGGACGGGGCCATCAACGTCTTCGATGCCATCGTGTTGCTCCAACACATCGTGGGGCTGGTCCCAACCCTGGGCGCGTGCGGGCCACTTGCGGATACGTGATCTTGACAGATTAGCAGTACCTCGGGCCGCTCGTCGTGAGAAGGGCCGTTGATGAAGGTAGTTGGGAGTACGAAAGGAGTCGAACATGGGAGTACTAAAACGAAAGCGGGGGCTTTTGGCGGTAGGCCTGGCTGTGTCGGCATTCTTGGCGACGTTCTATGTAGCCTACGCGGGCATCGTCCAGTGGAGCACAGAGCAGCCGGCGACGCTCACCACCATAGCTGTGGTCCCGCTGGCCAGCTCGACCATGTCGCTATTCCAGGATCAAGCTCTGACCGATCCGCTTACTGAGAACGAGGTCCTGCAGTTCGCGGTGGTCAAGTTCGAGCCGCCGTTATCCGGGGTTGCATTCAGCAGCGATACAAAAACCCTCTTCCTGAGGAATGACTCTCCCGATATCCCGCTCAGCGTGCTCAGCATCTGCTGTCCAAGCATTCGTGACCCCGACACCGGAGATTTTGTGGCGGCGTACCAGGTGTTCGGCGAGTGCTGCGACGAAACGCCCATTCCTCCGGGTGGATCGCAGAGGATCTTCATTAGAGTTTTCAGTGCCCAACAAGCGGTCGCAGGAGCACAATTCACCGTGGTGATAGGGGCGGTGGGCGAGACGACAAATGGCGGGGCAGGTGCTACTACCATCTCACCTCAGCTCCAGGCGGTCCTGGACAGCGCGGCGCAGGAGAAGCCTGAACAGTAATCCCTCAGGATCCGGAAATTGAGAGTGGCCATAAGCAGCAGTCATCGACCGTTTGACGGGAACCGTCCGATGTCATGGGTGTGGACAAGGGGAAGCGAGGGCTAGGGCGCGTGCGGGCCACTTGCGGATACGCGATGTTGACGGTTAGCGGTATGTCGAAAGGCTCGTCGTGCGAAGGGCCGTTAGCCAAAGCTGGTTGAGAGTTACGAAAGGAGTCGAAGATGGGCGTACTGAAACGAAAGCGGGGGATTTTGGCAGTGGGCCTGGCTGTGTCGGCATTCTTGGCGACGTTCTATGTAGCCTACGCGGGCATCGTCCAGTGGAGCAGGGAGCAACCGGCCAGCCTTACGACCATAGCTGTGGTGCCGTTGCCCACCTCGACCATGTCGCTCTTCCAGGATGCAGCCCTGAGCGTTCCGCTAACGGAGAATGACGTCTTGGAGTTCGTCGAGATCGCGTTCGAGCCGCCGTTAGCCGGGTTTGGAGGTAGCAGTGATACAAAAACCTTCTTCCTGAGGAATGACTCTTCCGACATCTCGCTCAGTGTGCTCAACGTCTGCTGTCCGGGTATCTTTGACCCCGCCACCGGAGAGTTTGTAACGTCGTGGCATGTGTTTGGCGAATGCTGTCCCGAAGCGCCTATTCCGCCGGGTGAATCGCAGAGGATATTCATACACTTGCACAGTCTGCAAAGAGCAGTCGCGGGAGCACAGTTCACCGTGGTGATAGGAGCGGTGGGCGAGACGACGGCTAACGGGCAAGGGGTTTCTACCATCTCGCCGCAGCTCCAGGCTGTCCTGGACAGCGCGGCGCAGGAGGAGCCGGAACCGTAATCCCTCAGGCGCTTCGGTTACCGGTCGGGCCGGTGGACGACGCGACAGGTGGCCACGTGAGCTCCATGGGGGTGGTTGACGGCGTCGGTGAGTAGGACTACCCTGGCTCTCGCGGCGGACTCCCTGCCTGAGAGCAGGTAGTCCCACTTGGGATTCAGTCTGAGACATCGACTCGTGACGTCAACTTCTGGAGGAGGGCACGAATGGCAAGCAACGGCGAAGAGAACGTCTACACCAGGCTCGGCGCGCGTCCCGTAATCAACGCCGGCGGCAACACGACCGTCTGGGGCGGGTCTACACCCTCGCCCGTGGTCATGAAGGCTATGGAGGACGCCGGCAAGAGCTTCGTGGAGATGGAGGAGCTCCTGGAAGCCTCCGGAGCCCGCATCGCCGATCTGCTAGGGGCCGAGGCCGCATACGCGGCGGCCGGCTGCTACGCGGCGCTGGTGCTGAGCACCGCCGCCTGCATCACCGGCAACGATCCCGAGAAGGCGGCCCAGCTTCCAGACATGACCGGCCTGAAGAGCGAGATCGTCCTTCAGCAGCGCCAGCGGTACAGCTACGACAGGGCCTACACCGTCCCGGGCAGCAAGCTCGTCCTGGCAGGGGACGACGACGGGACCACGGCCGACCAGCTGGAGAGCGCCATCGGGCCCGACACGGCGGCAGTGGCATTCCTGGTCAAGGCCGACCGAGACGACTCGGTGGTCGGGCTGGAGGAGACAGTCGACATCGCCCATGCCCGTGGCGTGCCCGTAATAGCCGACGCCGCGGCCCAGATCTACCCGATCGACTACTTCAGGAGGAACGCCCAGTCCGCCGACTTGGTCTGCTTTGGCGGCAAGTACATGGGCGCACCCCACTCTATCGGATTCGTTTGCGGAAAGAAGGACATGATCGAAGCGGTCACGGCTCACGGCTTTATCGGCCCACGCCCATTCGGGCGGGGCATGAAAGCGGACCGCCAGGAGATTGTCGGGCTTGTGACCGCTCTGGAGGAGTGGATCGATACCGACCACGAGGAGCGCCTGGTGAGGTACGGCGTCAGGTTCTCGGCGATAGAGCGGGCGGTGCAGGGTGTCTCCGGAGTCAAGGAGACCCGGGTCGTGCCAACCGACAATTTCGTCGGACTCATGCTTCACCTCGCCCTCGATACCGACAAGCTCGGCAAGACCGCCACCGACGTCTTCAACGAGCTGCTGGAGACGACCCCGCGCATCAGGCTGGCCGTCGAAGGGGAGGACACGCTCACCGTCAACGTGCACACCCTCAACGAAGGGGAGGAGCACATCATCGCGGACCGGCTGCGGGACCTACTGGACGTCTGACCCTGCCGGGGCGCCCACTGCGTCTCCATCAAAGGGAAGAGTAAGCAAGTTAAGGCGACCCGTACAGCCCTGTCCACCTGGTCACGCAGCCCGGACTCGGCTACCGCCTGGTAGTCTAGTTCCTCGGGAGGATATTCAGACGCCATGTCCTCGCACGTATTGGTGCCTAAGCACTCGAAACGCGCGCCAGACTTGGAACGACCGCAAGCGCCGCAGTCATCGACGGTCTACTCGGAGATTCCCACGAAGCCCCTGATGAGGCCAAAGGTAATGCCCGCGGACACCAACGACAGCGCCGTGCCGACGAGGAATCCCTGAAGCCGGTTCCTGGCCTCTTGGCCGCGTTCCTGCCAGTCACCCCAGCGGCCGGCTACCTTGAGGATCAGCCACACGCCAATGAACCCAGCCTGTCCCATCAGCAGGGTTGTGGTGTACAGGACGATCTCAACGGCCCCAAGCACGATCGGAGGCCAGACGCCCGCGGGAGCCAGGTGGGCTTCCTCATCGCCGTCGCCGACGCCACCCAGACGTCGCATCCCGTGGGTCGCGTACGAAATTGCGAGGCCGGAAAGGGCCACGGCCAGTATGTAGAAGGCAAAAAGCCGATGCCAGTTCCGCTCTATGCTCGGGTCAATCCGGCTCAACCAGTCTACACGCGACGGCATGAGGAACAGCACGAGGAGCCCCACGCCCACGACGATGGCGAAGATCAGCAGGCCCGGAATCCCTACGGGTAGCGCCTCATAGCCCCGAAACCACTGTCGTCTAGCGTTCAACATGACTACTCCTGTGTCCACTTAGGTCGGGTCGCTATTACAGCGTGGAGGTACCAAACAACGATGCCAGGCGTCTCACTGCAGGCTGGTCGGGGTGGGCGGGATCGAACCGCCGACCTCCTGTTCCCAAA
>JADFIF010000048.1:5809-18306 GCA_022566795.1 Chloroflexota bacterium | reverse complement strand
TTTCCCCCTGGCAACGATAGGAACCACGGAGTGGGCTGAAGACGCGTTCCAGCAAGCAGCCCATTAGACGACGGTGGCGCAGTCGACCGAGTTGATGGGCGGCAGATAGTCGATCAACAGCTCCCAGTTATCGCCGTCGTCCCTGCTGTAGAAGATCTGCCCGCTCGTCGTCCCCACGTAGATCCCACAGGGGTCGAGGCTGTCCGTAGCCATCCCCTCGCGCATTACGTGCAGGTACGCGTTGCGCTGGGGTAGTCCCTTCGTTAGCGCCTCCCAACTGCGGCCCGCATCCCGGCTGCGGAACACTCGGAACTTGGCGTCGGTCACGAATCGCCGGCCGCCCCCCGCCTCCTCCCCGAGGACCCGGTCCTCCGGCAGCACGTAGAGCGTGTCCGGGTCTTGCGAGTGGAGGCCGAGGACGAAGCCGAACCTCGATGGAAGGCCCTCGGTAATATCCTCCCAGCTCGACCCGCCTGACTCACTGCGGAATACTCCGCAGTGGTTCTGCTGGTAGAGGACCTCCGGCCTAGCCTGGTGAGCCACAAGCTTGTGGGGGCACTGGCCGATATCCGGGTACCTGTCGGGAAGGAAGTCCGCCCGGACCCCTTTGTTCATAGTCTCCCAGGTCTCGCCACCGTCCTCGGTACCGAAGACCCCCACCGCCGAAATGCCGACCCACATTCGGTCGCTTCGGGATGGGTCAAGGACCACGCTGTGGAGGCACAGACCTCCTAGTCCAGGCTGCCAGCGGTCCCTCGTTTCGTGGTTGTTTAGCCCAATGACCTCGCTCCACGTGTCGCCGCCGTCGTAGCTCTTGAGGAGGCCGCCCGGCTCGACACCGAGGTAGACGACTCCAGGCTCGTCGGCCCTGCCAGGCTCGACGTGCCAGACCCGACTCACTTTGCGGTCGTCGCTGGAGAAGCGTGGTCCTCGGCCCGGCCGCCGCCACGTCTGCCCGAAGTCCGAGGTCCGCTGGAGGTCCGGACCCCAGACCATGCTGTTGATCGCCGCGAAGATCGTGCCCTCGCGAGCATCGTAGGCCATGTGAAAGACGTCGCTACCCTCGAAATGCACCTCGGACGTCGTCCAGCTTCGCCTCGAAGCATCGCTGGACAGGAGGAACGCCCCTTTTTTGGTCCCGACCATCAGCACGACGTCGCCGCTTCTTGCCTCGAAGCTCTGTGTCATCTCAGGCTCGCCTCCTGTGTGCGACTGTGTTTTGCCTTCGTTCTGCGTTCGTCTCAACTCGACGGCAGACGCCAAGCGGCGGGCGCCGGACGCCGCGGCCTCAGAAGTCGGCCCCGGTCGCGGAGCATTCATGAGGAGAGCAGCGGACCGCAGCAGCGGCTCCAACTCGGAAGCATGCTCCGGGTTCGCCGCCAGGCACGCATCGACCCCGGCCTCTCCCAACGCGATCATGGTCAGGCACGAGTCGAGAACGGTCTCGAAGTCATCCGGCATGGAGGTCCTCCCGCTCGAGAGTACGACGGAGAGCTTTAAGTGCCCGATGCTGCAGCGATTTGACGGCGCCCTCGGGCTTCCCCAGAATCTCGGCGATCTGCGCACCGGTGAATCCGCCGATAAACTTCAGGAGCACGACCTGCCGCTGATCATCGGTCAGCGCTTCCAAAGCGATGGCAAGGTCCTGTCTCGCCAGGTCTCGCTCGACGATATCGTCGGGGGTTGTCGAAGAGGCCCGCACGCCATCATCCAGGGGCTCCACAGGCCGTCTGGAGTCGCGGCGAAAGTGGTCCGCCGCCAGGTTGTGTGCTATGCGGAACAACCACGCCGACACCGGCACGCCGCGGTACGTGAAAGAGCCGATGCGCTCCACAGCCTCCAGGAAAACGGTCGCGGCGATGTCCTCCGCGACTTCGTCGCTCCCCACGCGGTACCGCAGGTAGGTGAAGATGCGAGCATGGTATCGCTCGTATAGGTCTGTCCAGGCGCCGGGGTCCAGGTCCTTGGCCCTGGCGACCAAGCTAGCTTCGTCCACGAGGCCGCTCCCGGTATGTGGGTGTGGCGCAGGAAGGGACCGGAGGCCCTATTGGTATATCGTCCTATGAGCCCAGAGGATACGGGCAGACTCACACATCGGCCCGTGTCTCGAGCCCCTGCCGAGGGATGGACCTACCAGTCCAACAGATGTGGCTTTTGCTTATTCCAGCCGTCGTCCGAGGGGAAGACCGTCGTCATCACCACTCGCTCGGGGTCTCCGTCGAACCAGCCCTGGACCGTCTCGCGCCACTTCTTGTAGTGGGGGGCGTTGCGGTGCGCCTCCAGCGCCGCCTCGTTCTCGTAGACCTCGTACAGGTGGAAAAGATTAGGGTCCGTGCTGTTCTTTAGGATGTCGAAGCGGAAGCAACCCGGCTCGTCTCTGACGGAGCCCTGGCCGTCGCCGAAGCTCGCCTCGGTGAACTGGGCGGCGAAGCCCGGCTTGATGCGTATCGTGACGAAGATAGAGTGCATGACTCCTCCCTGTTTTCTTGCGCGGCTTGCGGGTGCGAACCGCTCGACCCCTGCGCCGAGTGGCGGCATTATAGCAAGTTGCCAGCGCCGGTGAGATCTCACCTGTGGGGTGAAAGCCCGACCTTAGACTTAAGGGAGCGGTAGTGCGGCTAGCGGCCCACCGCGGCCGACTCTAGCCTGGGGTCGGCCCCGCCGACGAGCAGGCCGCGCTCGTGGTCGACGGTGATGACGCAGAGAGAGCCGGCGCGGGCTCCGAAGTCCGGCCAGCGCTCGATCTTGTGTCCGCGCGATTCCAGGTCCCTCAACGTCTGCTCGGGAATGCGGGCCTCGGCCCTCACGACGGCTGGGAAGTAGGCGTGCGGCCAGTTGGAATCGGGGTGACTGGCGCTGATGACTCGCGGCGCCTCCACGGCCTGCTGCGGGTCCATGCCGAACTCGACGATGTTCATCAGCATCTGGGTCATGGCCTGGACCTGGGCGTCGACGCCGGGCGTGCCAAAGGCCATCGCCACCTTGCCCCCTCTCAGCGCCAGGGAGGGATTGGGGGTCAACCGGGGGCGCTTCCATGCCTCGAGGCATGACGGGTGAGAGGGCTCCAACCACGCCTGGGCCCCTCTCGGGGAGATCCCCACGCCCAGACCGGGAACGAGGGGCGCATGGACGGTCAGATCGCTGGGAGTCGCGCTGAAGGCGTTGCCCCAGCGGTCTACGACGCAGAGCTGCGCCGTTCCCCCCTCATCCTCCCTGCCGGTGTCTTGGGCTCCACCGTCGAGGGTGGCAACGGCCTCCTCATCTCGGCGATGGTTCATTCCGACGGGGTCGCCCGCGGGCGGCATCTCGGGCCACGCCCTTTCACCGTCGATCAGCGTGCGCCGAAGGGACGCGTACTCCTTCGAGAGCAGCCCATCCGCCGGCACGTCGACGAACTCGGGGTCCCCATAGTAGCTGTGCCGGTCGGAGAACACCAGCTTGATGGCTTCCACCAACACATGCAGGTAGCCGGCGCTGTTGTGTCCGAGACCTCCGACGTCCATCCCTTCGAGGATGTGCAGGACCTGGATCAGCGCCGGGCCCTGACACCAGAAGCCGCAGGTATAGATGTCGAGGCCCTTGTAGCTGCCTCGCTGAGGCGGCTCGACCTTCACGTGGAAATCGCCGAGGTCCTCGGCGGTGAGGAACCCGCCCTTGTCCCGGCAGAAGCTGGCGATCTCCTGGGCGATGTCGCCCCGGTAAAAATAGTCGCGGGCCGCCCTGACCGCGCCCGCCCGGCCACGGGACGCGGCGGACCGCTCGGCGGCTATCATTCGTCGAAAGGTCCCGGCCAGCTCGTGCTGGGTGAAGAGGTCTCCGACCCGGCGGTGCTCGCCGCCGGGCATGAACATCTCGCCGTTGGCCGGCCAATCCTTCAGAAAGTCCTCGAAGCGTGTTGCCATCCTGAGCATGCTGGGCGTGTAGGGATAGCCGCGCTCGGCCAGCTCGAGCGCGGGCGCTACGACCTGCTCGAAGCTCATGGTCCCGTACCGCTCGAGGGCCGTCAGCCACGCGTCGGCCGCCGACGGCACCACGACCGAGGCCATGCCCGACGGGATCTCGTGGCCGTACCTCTCGATGTGGGCCTGGAGCGTGGCACCCTTGGGCCAGCGCCCCAGCCCGCTGACGGTCTGCACCTCGGCCCTGTCGGCCAGGTACATGATGATCGGCGCGACTCCGCCCAGGTTGGTCATCTGAGGCATCGTGACGTTGATGGCGAGGCCCGTGGCGACCCCGGCATCCACGGCGTTGCCGCCCTCCTCCAGGATGCCGTAGCCGGCAGCAGAGGCGTGGTAGTTGTTGGAGGACACGACATGCGTAGTGCCCATGAACGGGGCCCTGTAGCTGGAAATCCCGGCTGGCATCATCGAATCACCTCCAGTTGCCAAGCGCCTTCGGCATGCCGTCACCATCGGTCGTCAGCCGGCGCCCTAACACGGCGCTGAACAACTCTGTCGACCATCGCCTTCGATGGTTCGACAGGCTCACCACTGGCTTTGCTCAGGGCAGGCTCTCAGACTCCGGGAAATCCCGACGGATTGGGACTACACTCCGCATTTTTTCTTCAGCCTGTTGAGCTCCGGCGCGACCCTGGCGGCGAAGAGCCGGAGGCTGTTCTCGTTGGCATCGCGCGACAGCGGTCCGAGCCTGAAGTGGATTATGAGCCCACCCATGCCGATCTTGCGAAGCCGGTCAAGGCGCTCCGTGACCGTGTCGGGCGAGCCGAAGATCACGCCGTGCTCGAAGGTGTGTCTCGGGTCGGCCATCTCGCCCCTCAGCGAGCTTTGCTCGGCCGTGGTGTTGAGCCGTTCGCGCACGCCGTTGATGTGGTCGCGGCTCCCGTGATAGGCCTTGACCGCCAGCGCTTCGGCCTCGGCGTCGGTTTCGGCTACGATGACGTTCCGCCATATCCAGCAGTCGTCCATGCTGCGGGCGACGGCCTCCTCGTCGAAGCCGGCCTCCGACATGGCCTTACGATACAGCTCGAACCGCCTCTTTGTCTCGTCGTCCGGGCGATTGACCAGCATGAAAGGCCGCCCCTGACGCGCCATCTCCAGCATGGTGCCTTCGCTGGCGACCGCTCGGACGATGGGTGGGTGAGGGTCCTGGAGTACCCTGGGGCGCAACACCGGTATCTGAAGCTTCCAAAACTTTCCCTCGTGCCTGTAGTCGGGCGTCGTCCATGCCTTGACGATGACCTCCTCGGCCTCCACCAACCGCTCTTGTGCCTCCTCGAACGGGATGCCGTAGCCGCGGTACTCATAGAAGTTGAACGCAGTGCCCCTTCCCGTGCCCAGAATGACCCTCCCGTTGCTGAGGTTGTCCAGGAGGGCGACTTGCTCGGCCAGCCTGACCGGATGGTGCAGCGCCATCTGCACCGCCGAAAAGCCGATCTTCACCCGCTTTGTGGTGGCGGCGACGGCGCCGGCGAAGGTCGTCGGGTCAACGTAGGCGCAGGCTCCGTCAAAGTGGTGCTCGCCAAGCCAAACGGCGTCAAAGCCGAGCTCGTCCGATAGCTGCGCCTCGGCAAGAGCGTCGTTGACTGCCTCGAAGTCGCTCTCCGGCGTCCTGCTCTCGGGAAATAGGAAGTTGCCGAGCTTCATCGAATCTCCTACCCTACCCTAGAATGCGCCGGCCCTCGATCGCTCGGCGCCCTGTCGCCTCAGCCCGAGCCGGACCAGCCGGATCTCCTCGTACGAAAAGCCATCGCCGAGCAGGTCCCTGACCGGCGAGAGGGCGAGCGTCCCAGCGGTCTCGAAGGCGGCCCTTATTTTCGCGGCGCGGTCCTGGTCGGGGGTCAGATGGTCGAGCTCGAGGTGCTCGCCGGCGTCGATCAGGGCCTCGAGATGCCCGAGAATCGTGGTCAACGCCAGTCCTCGCTGGGCGGCGATGTCCTCGATGGGCGTACCCTGGGACAGCAGCCGTTTCGTGGCGTCGAGAGTGGACCCTTCGCCCAGGCTCGGGCGCCTCGGCGGCCTCACCTCGGTGGTGTTCGGTTTTTCGCTCAGATCGTGCTCGTTGGCGTGGGCTTGGATTACCGATAGGAACGGCTCGCCAAACTGGGCCAGCTTCGCCTCTCCGACCCCGGATATTTTGAGGAAGCTGTCCGCGCCCTGCGGCAGGAAGTAGGCCATCTGCTGCAGAGCCGCGTCGCCAAAGACGACGTATGGCGGAACGCCCCTGTCCGCAGCCAGGCGCCCGCGCAAGGCCCTCAGCTTCTCGAACAGACGGCGGTCGTACTCCGCCTGACCGGCTCGCGAGGTCGAGTATTTGGAAAAGTCTCTCCGGGGGTCGGGCAGGCTGATGGTGCCGCAGTCTCTGAGGAAGCGCCAGCCGGCCTCGGTGACGGCGAGAATCGGGTAGTCGCCGGCCTGTCTTTCGAGCAGCCCGCGCTGCGTGAGCAGCTCCGTGATCTCCTTGATCTCCTCGTCGCCGAAGTCGGAGACGATGCCGTAGACGGTGAGGCGGTCGTGGCCGAGATCGAGGACCCGCCTGGTCCGAGCCCCTCTGAGCACCTGGCTCACGTGGCCAGCCCCGAACCGCTGGCCTGTGCGCGCGACAGCCGACAGAATCTTCTGTGTAATCTCCGTGGCGTCGAAGTTTTTTGGACCATCGGTTACCGCCGGCTCGTCGACGCGACTCGACTCGAGGCAGATGTCACAGGCGCCGCAGTTTTCCGCGTCTTGCTCTTCGCCAAAGTAGGCCAGCAGGTAGCGCCGGCGGCACGTCTCCAGCTCGCCCAGCTCCACCACCTGGTCCAGCTTCCGGCGGGCGTTCTCTCGTTCTCTCGGGTCCTCGATCTTCTTGATGAAGAACTCGTGCTTTATCTTGTCGGCCCGCGAGTAGAAGAAGACGCAGTCGCTGGGAAGATCGTCGCGGCCGGCCCTGCCCGTCTCCTGGTAGTAGCCCTCGACGGACTTGGGCATATCGTAGTGGACGATGAGGCGGACATCGGGCTTGTCGATGCCCATCCCGAAGGCGATAGTGGCCACAATGACCGACACTTCGTCCCTGGCGAAGCGCTCCTGAGTCAACCTCCGAACCTCGCCATCGAGGCCGGCGTGGTAGGGGAGCGCATCGATACCGTGGCTCGACAGCCTCTGCGCCAGGTTCTCCGTGTCCTTGCGGGAAAAGCGATAGATGATAGCCGCCTCGTCCCTGTGCTGCTCAAACAGGGCCAGGAGGGCGTCGAAGGCCCGCCGCTTGGGGCGGACGGCGTACGTCAGATTCGGACGGTTGAAGCTGGATATGAAGACGCGGCCACCGCTCAGCCCCAGCTGCGCGACTATGTCGCGGCGGACCCTTTCGGTGGCGGTCGCGGTCAGGGCGATCACAGGCGTGCCGAGAAGGAGGCCTCGCAGCGCCGCCAGGTTGCGATAGTCGGGACGGAAGTCGTGCCCCCACTCGGAGATACAGTGGGCCTCGTCCACGGCGATGAGGCTCACGCCAAGACGCCCCAGAAACGATTGGAATCCCGCGAGGGCAAGGCGCTCCGGGGCCAGGTACAGAATCTTCAGCGCTCCGGCCAGCGCTTCGGATTGGACCCGCCGCAGCTCGGCCGGCGACAGTGTGCTGTTGATGAACTCCGCGGCGATGCCGTTGGCCTTGAGGGCGTCGACCTGGTCTTTCATGAGCGCGATGAGTGGAGAGACTACGAGAGTCAGCCCGTCGAGGCACAGCGCCGGCAGCTGGTAGCAGAGCGATTTGCCGGCGCCGGTGGGCATGAGAACGAGGCTGTCGTTGCCGTCGAGCACGCTGGCGATGATCTCCTCTTGCGAGGGCCGGAACTCGTCGTAGCCGAAGTGGCTCTTGAGCAGCGAGCGGATTGGAGGCATGTCGCTCATGAGCCGACTCCAGGCGCATGGGAGCGGGCGGCTTCGATGCGGAGTGCTGCCGGCCGGAGCAGAGCGTAGATCGCGTTCGTGACCGGGGCCGCGACGCCGGAGTCTCGGGCCATGCGGACGACGGTCCCGGTCAGACCCTCGAGCTCGACCGGGTTGCCATTCCTGAAGTCGTTCGCGATGGGGGCCCCTCGCGCCTTGGCCACCTCGACTATCTCGCGGTAGGCGCTGCGGAGAAGCTCCCGCGTCTCCGGGATGGAGCGCATCTCGCCGAACGGGACCTGGGTCACCGCGTTGACGCCGGCCGAGCCCGTCAGGTAGATGAACTTCCGCCACAGCGGATCGAGTGCATTTTCCGAGAGCTCGACGTTCCAGCCGGCGGCCTCAAACGCCTCCAACAGGCGGCGCCCTCTTGCGGTGACTCCCTTATGCATCTCCCCGAAGACGACGCGGCCGAGCTGTCCGAGCTGCTCCACATGGCCGGGCTCTCCGATACGGGCCTGAACGAAGGCAGCGCCGACCATGACGTGATCTCGACCCAGAACGGCGGACAGCTCGTCGCCGTTGGTTACCCCGTTCTGCAACGTCAAGACCACGGTGTCGGCCCCCACCAGCGGCGCCACGGCGGGTATCGCCTCGGCGTTGTGGTACATCTTGACCGCGTACAGGACGAGGTCGACCGGCCCGACGGCGCTGGGCGTATCGGTAGCGCTCGACCCGACCACGAACTCGCCGGACAGGTCGCTGGAGACGCGCAGCCCACCGCGCCGGATGGCATCGAGGTGGGCGCCTCGGGCGATGAGTGTGACATCTTGGCCGGCGCGGGCCAGCAGGCCACCGAAGTAGCCGCCGACCCCACCGGCGCCCATAACGGCTACTCGCATTGGAGACGCTCGCTTTTTTGGGCGGGCTTGAAACCCGCCGTACGCGGAGGGTACGCGAGACCCGGCCCGGGCCGCCTCGGCAAGGGCAGGCAACTGCGCCTGCCAACGCCCGCAACCACAGGGGGTTGCCGCTACATTTAGGCCCCTGCCAGCCTTTCCGGATCGTGAGCCAACGTTAGCACCGGCGGTCGCGGCGGGCAAGTACCTCCCCCGCCGAATCGGCGCTCGTTGCGTGAGTCGGTCAGATCACGCGTGGCGCGATGCCGTCGGATGTGTGGTTGACCAGAGCTAGGCGCGCACTTATCATTGCCAGGGCTTCTTGGGGCGACGCTCGACCCCTCCGACGCCTGGGGGCAGATCGCCGCCGGCACCGCACCGTGGTCGCTGGCCGAGTGGGCAACAATTGGACCTCAAGAAGTACATTCGCGATGTTCCCGACTTCCCGACGCAGGGCACTTTGTTTCGGGACATCACGCCGCTGCTCCAGAACGCCGGCGCCTTCCGTTCGGTCATCGACGCCCTCGCCGACTACTGCGTTCGGCAGGCGGCGGACACGATCGTTGGCATAGACGCCCGAGGGTTCCTGTTCTCGGCGCCGGTCGCCTATAAACTCGCGAAGCCGCTGGTCCCTGTGCGCAAGCGGGGTAAGCTGCCCTTCGATACGCACCAGGCCGCCTACACTCTCGAATATGGCGATGACGCCGTCGAGATCCACAGGGACGGCATCGCGCTTGGAGACAGGGCGGTAATAGTCGACGATCTGCTGGCTACGGGCGGCACCATGTCTGCCGCGGCCAAGCTCGTCGAGCGGACCGGGGGCGTGGTCACAGGCGTCGGGGTCGTGGTGGAGCTTACCGAGCTGAGGGGCAGAGCGCGACTGGGAGGCTACGACGTACACTCCCTGGTGCAGTATTGATTGGGGTGCAGTATTGATTGGATGCAATTATCGACTGGGCCCGTATGGAAGGGCCTGTTTGGCTGGCCGGATCTTGGAGCGCCGGGCACCATGTCCCTTTGACATGAGGTTCGTCGATACCCGCGCGCACATCCGGCACCAACAGCGAAACCCATGACCGCCCACTTTGAACATCATCAACTAGTGGCGCTGCTTCGTCGTGCCGTCAGCGGCTACGCCGTGGATCATGCCCTGCTGACCATCTCCCGAGTCGCGGCCAGACAGCTTGCCGGCGGACTGGAGCGCCACGAAACCGCGCTGGCGGGCTACCGGCTGGCGATGGTGGTGCGCGCGCTCCTCGAGGAGGACGCCGGCTCGGCCGAGGGCGCTCGCCGCCTGGAGGAAGCCGACCTGGGCATGCTCTGCGATCTGGCCGCGGCGGCTGTCACATCTCAGGACTCCGCCTTCGGAATCGAAGCTCCGCCGAACGCCTGGTCGTGGACTCATCGGAAGGCCTATCAGGAGCTGCCGGACCAGGACCAGACCCACGTTCCACGGTCGCTGGTACTCTACCGCGATTTGGCGCCGGAGCTTCAACGTGAGACCGGATTCCAGTTCGAGGCCGCATTCGCGCGGACGCACGGTCTGACGCTGGATGAAGCCTGGACCGCCGGCTACGGACTGTACAGGCGATGCCTCGAAACCGGGGGTGCTCCCTTCAGCGCCGAGGACCTGACCGCCGACCCTCGCGTTGGGAGCATCGACGATGCGAAGGTCGCCAGCCTCCTCGGAATGCTCTCGTGCGACTTCATGACCTATCGGTCGATGCTCGGTGTACCCGACGGGCGACACCCTCACTTCGAGCCGTACAACCTCAACCCCTTCCGCAAGTTCCCGATCTTGCGCATGCCGGGCGGCGCGTATCTTGTTCCGCTGCCCAGCTTCCTGCTGCGGCGAGTCACTCACGGCCTGTACTACGACCTAATCGAGCTCGACCGGGCTGGATACGTCGGGATGGTCGGGCAGGCTTTCAACGCCTACGTCGGGCGCGTCCTCGACGGACACCAAGCCACCGGGCTGGACTCCTCCGAAGGCCGGCCCTGGGTCGTCTCAGACCCGAGCAACGCTCTGATAATCAGGAGCATCACGCGACCCTTTGGCGCGCTAAGCCGGGCGACCGGAGACCGCGAGCATCTGACCCGCGACCTGGCACGAAACGGAGGTGTCGTGGACTGCGTCCAGGGGCTGCAAGACATGATGAACGACCCCGCGGAGGCGGGCCGCTACGCGACCGCGATCGAGGGTCGGCGGGCCGTCGGACTGCTGGTGGGACTGGAGGACTTCTACCTGGCCAACGGGCGGCTGGTCCGCGGCATCATAGACGAGGAGCTGCGGAGGCGGGGCCGGCCGGCCATGGGCGCCCAAATTCAGCTCGCGCACATCACAGGCCTCGAGGCGATATGCGCGGTCTCGCAAACGGCAGACCTAGGGTTGGCGGTCGCGATGTCGGACAAGTGCAATGACGAAGACCTGCGCTGGCTGGAGGTGGACGCCTACGCCCGCTACCTGTCGTTGCGTATGCAGCTCGAACCGAGGGAGCCCACTCCCCAGATTCTCAAGCACGCGGCGAGGCGCCACCTGGACACATACTGAGGCCAGGCCCGCGGCGATGGCTCCCAGAACTGAACTATGTGAAACTTGACACAATATTCGCGTGTGCCCTACACTTTTCCACGAGGGTGATCGACAGTGGGAGGGTGCCGGAATGTACTTGAACGTTTCGCAGCTCCTGAGGGAGTCCAGTGGGGCCAATCGAAGCTTCCAGGTCGACGAGCCCCTCACCCTGGCCGAGGGAACCAAGGCCACGGTCCGGGGCACGGTCCGCCTGCTTAGGACCGACCGCGGCATCTGGGTCAGTGCGGCGTTGGAGTCGGAGGCGATAGTCTCCTGCTCCCGCTGTCTCACGGACCATGCGCAGCCGGTTCACATGCTGATCGAGGAGGAGTTCTTCACCAGGTGGGATGGTGGTCCGGCAGCTGGGACCGCGAGCGAGCTGTCGGGGGATGAGCATTGCCGAATCGACGAAGACCACGTCCTCGATCTGACTGAGACCATAAGGCAATTCTACTCGCTGGAAGTGCCGATGCAGCCCGTTTGTCGCAGGGACTGCGCGGGAATATGCTTGACATGCGGAGTGAACCTGAACGAGACTCGATGCGGGTGCGACGCAGCACCACCAGACCCGCGTTGGGGCGCGCTGCTGGAGCTGGCGTCTTCCAGCGACGTAGAGTCGTGATCCGAGGAGCTTGATGCCGCCACTACCCAAGAAAAAGCACTCCAAGAAGCGTCAGGGCGGACGCTCGGCGCACAACGCCATCGGGCGAATCACGCTTGCCGAATGCCCCCAGTGTCACAGCGCCAGGCTGCCACACAGGGTGTGCCCCTCTTGCGGCTACTACAACGGCCGAGAGGTTGTGCCTGCAGAGTAGTCGGGGTTGCGCGGGTGAGGCTCCCGACCGACCGTCCTTTCCTACACAGCGGAGTTGAGTCTGGAGACCTGCCAAATTCGTAAGACTATACGCGGCGTGAGCCCGCCTCGGCGGATTTCTATGCTGCGGAGCGGTCGCTATCTGTCTTCTTTCGTTTTCAGGAGCTAGCCATGACACTGACGTTCATGCCGAAGGGCCAAGACTCGGCGGTGGCGTACCTGTTCCCCGGCCAGGGCGCGCAAGCCGTCGGAATGGGGCGCGAGCTGTACAACGAATCGCCCGCCGCCAGGGCAATCTTCGATGAGGTCGACGAGGCGCTGGGCAGATCACTTACGGATACTCTGTTCAACGGACCGGAGGACGACCTTAGACAGACGGTCAACGCGCA
>JADFIF010000048.1:0-5710 GCA_022566795.1 Chloroflexota bacterium | reverse complement strand
ACCCGCCATCATGGCGGTCAGCCTGGCTTGCATCAAGGCGATGGAGGAAAAGCTGGGGGCTGAAGCGATGCCCCGACCCGTGCTGATGGCGGGCCACAGCCTCGGAGAGTACACGGCGCTGACGGCGGCCGGTGTGCTCACTGTCGCGGAAACGGCGTACCTCGTCAGCGTGCGCAGCGAGCTCATGCAGGCGGCATGCGACCAGAACCCGGGTACGATGGCCGCGATCATAGGTCTCGACGAGATGACTCTTGAAGAGATCGCCAGAGAGACCGGGACGTACGTATCGAACGTCAACACCGCCGAGCAGATTGTCATGAGCGGCGAGCGTATCGCGGTGGCGCAGGCCCTCGACCTCGCATCGGCACGGGGCGCCAGGAAGGTGGTGCCGCTTCGGGTCGGTGGCGCGTTCCACTCCGGTCTCATGGAGCCCGCTAAGGTCGGGTTGCTCGACGCCATAAACAGCCTGGCGTTCAGAGAGCCCACGATCCCCATCGTGGCCAACTGCACGGGCGAGCCCCTGACCAGCGCCGAAGCCATCAAACAGGAGCTTGTGTCTCAGATCTGCGCCTGCGTCCAGTGGAAGCGTTCGATCGACTACATGGTCGACAAGGGGGTCTCCCGATTCATAGAGATTGGCCCCGGCAGGGCGCTCACGGGGATGGTCAAGCGGATAAGCCGCGATGCCAAAGTCGTGAACGTGGCGGACATCGAATCGATCCTGAGCCTGCACAGGAACTAGACCCCGGTGCGCTCTCTCGTTGCAGACGGGCCCACTATGGCTGAAGGCAGAGTCCCCGCCACGCGGCGAGAGATACGCATTCTCGCCCTCCAGATACTGTTCGAGGCGGACGCCGTCGGACGCGACCCGTTGAAATTGCTCGACCGGGACATCGCCGAGCACTTTCTGTCTCGATCTGGGCGCACGTTTCTGGGCGACCTCGTCCGGGGCGTACTTGAAAATCTGGAGGAATTGGATAAGATAATCACGCGATTTGCGCCAAACTGGCCAATCGGCCAGATGGCCATCGTCGACAGGAACTTGCTGCGTATGGCCATCCACGAGTTGACCGGCGGCGATACTCCGCCCAAGGTCGCGATAAACGAGGCGGTAGAGCTGGCCAGGGTGTTCGGGTCGGACAGCTCCTCGAGGTTTGTCAACGGTGTTCTCGGCTCGGTCGCGCGGACGACCGGCCGTTAGATTTCCATCATGATCTCAACATTTCGACTACGGAGGTTCCGATAATGGCGACAGTCCTGGACCGAGTGCAGACAGTAGTGGCCGACAAGCTCGGCGTCGACAAGGCGGAGGTCGTCCCCGATGCATCATTTACCGAGGACCTAAACGCCGATTCTCTGGACCTCGTCGAGCTGATAATGGCCTTCGAAGAGGAGTTCAGCACTGACCGCAGCGCGCTGGAAATATCCGATGAGGATGCTGAGAGCATTACGAACGTTCAGCGAGCCATAGACTATCTCAAGGAGCAGGGCGTCGAGGACGAGTAGCCGCGCACCCGTGCCCTAGTTGCTCAGGAGGCAGGCCCGAGGGTCTGCCTCTCTTTTTTGCCGAGCATGCGGCGGCTGTGGGGGTCCCAAGACAAATCCACCGACGCGGAGTATGATTACGCGCATCCGCAGACTCCACAGCTTTCGGAGAGTGCGTAACCCCAGGAGGGTCTTCATGAGAGCCGCGGTGTATAAAGGCAATCAGAAGCTAGTCGTCGAAGAGGTACCCACGCCGGCGCCAGGTCCCGGGCAGGTGGTGGTCAAGGTCAGCTACTGCGCCATATGTGGAACGGACGTCCACGCCTTCTTGTACGACATCGCTCCAGCGGGAACCGTCATGGGGCATGAGTACAGCGGGATAATCGACAGGGTCGGCGCGGGTGTAACCCGATGGAAGGTGGGTGACCGCGTCGTGGGCGGAGGCGGCACCGCTCCGCCAGGGTCCGAGCCGGCCCAGCGCACCGACCCTCGCTTCAACTACCGGACCATGGGGTTCGCCAGCGGCAGGCTGCGCGCCTACGCCGAGTACGTCCTGATGGAGGAGTGGGAGCCGATCGTGCTTCCGGACGGGGTGTCCGACGAGGCCGCAGCGCTGTGCGAGCCGTGCGCCGTGACCGTACGCGCGGTGCGGCTATCGCAGATGAAGCTTGGCGACTCGGTCGCGGTGCTGGGCGCAGGCCCCATAGGACTTTTCTGCCTGCAGGTCGCCAAGGCGGCCGGCGCCAGCGCGGTTTACGTATCCGAGCCTGTGGCGGCGCGGGCCGAGGCCGCCCGACGGCTCGGCGCGGACGCCGTCGTAGACCCAGCCAAAGACGGCGCCCTCGAAGAGATAGTGGCCCTTTCGGGCGGTACGGGTCCTGACGTGGTATTCGAGTGCGCCGCCGCCAAAGGCACGTTGGACGACGCCTTCAATCTCGTCCGCAGGCACGGCGAGGTGGTTCTCATCGCCCTGGCGTGGGAGCCGACGTCGGTGCTGCCGGTGGACTGGGCCGCCCGGGAGGTGAAGTTCCAGGCGTCCTTCGGTACCGCGCCGGAGGACTGGCGCATCGCTCTCGATCTCATACAGTCCGGCAAGGTCCAGATGGCTCCAATGCTCTCGGAGGCGGGGTTCATCCCATTGGACGGGATTCAAGAGGCCTTCGAGGCGCTCGTCAAGCCCTCTAACCAGGTCCAGATGGTCGTCAGACCGTAGGCAACAAATCTGAGGTCCAATGCGTCTGACCACGAGATTGAGGGCACGCCTGATGTCCACTACGGCCATGACCATCACTGGGTGTGCGGGAACGTGGTGACCCGTGTGTCGGACATACAGGGGTAGCCACCGCCCCCCATCAATATGCCGGCTGCTCCGCGCTTATTCCACTATGTCGCCCTTGAGACTAGTGAAAAAATCAAGGACTTCCGTCTTCTCCTGTCGCGGCACCTCAAAGTGGTCGAGCATGGCCGCGGCGTGGTCCATGAAAATCTTCCAGTCGGGGTCGTTGATGCCGAGGCCTTCGTGGGACGTCTTCATATCGCGGCCTCTGTAGTGGGCAGGTCCGCCAGAGGCTTCACACAAGAAATCTACGATTAGCTGGCGGTCCCTTTCCATGCTGTCGTTGCTGTGGCCTTTCCAATAAACGCCGATCTGAGGATCACTGGTCACACGATCGAGAAAATCGTCAACCGCGGCAAAAATTCCGTCATACCCTCCAAGACGCTCGTAGAGGGACTTTTCCTCTTGACTCGTCATAATCCTTGCTCCTTTCTCTCAGCCTCGGGAAGCGATGCCAGATGAATTGGGGGTGTGTTAATCGGCGATCCGCTCAGGGAATTCTAAGGGGCGAATTAGCAATAGCGCATCCCACGAGGCTGTGATCTTCCCGAGGATTACTGAACAGCGCCGGAGCACGCCTGCTGAGCGCCACGCTAAACGTGTTAGACACAGATCATCGATGTGACGAGAGAAACCAGGGCCACGGGAATTCGATGACCGCTGCTCCCGCAAGGCGTTGGGAGTAGTGGGGACGTAAGCTGCAGCGGGAATCGTACAGGAATTACAAGAGGCCGTGTCGAGCGGCAAAGAGGGCAGCTTCCACTCGGTTGGCGGTAGCGGTCTTGGAGAAGATGTGAGTTAGATGTCGGGTCACCGTGTTGAGACTGATGGACAGTTGACGTGCGATCTCGGGGTTGTTCTTGCCTGCGGCTACCAGCCTCAAGACCTCTTCTTCGCGCCGGGACAATCCGTGAGGATATATAGAAACGCTATCGCGCCCCCGCATAGGTCGGTCGTTAATGCCCAACACTTCCCTGAAGCCCTCAAAAAGGGATAGGACCTCTTCCTTTTCGGCTCCAGGAAGTTCGCGTTCCTCCAACACTGCTACGGCGAGTTCGGAGAATACAATCCAATCGCTTTCGTTGATGACCAAGCCTTGATGGGAAGTGTGCATGTCGCGGCCTCGATAGATAGCTGGTCCCCCGGCCGCCTGACAAACAAAATCTACGAACGATCGGAGCTCCCTCACCCGGCTATCGGTACTGTGGCCTTTCCAAAAGTCGCCGATCTGAGGGTCTTCCAACATTCGTCCATACAGGTCCTCGATCAGTCCAGCAATCGCATCGTACCCCCCGAGACGCTCAAACAGTGTCGCTGAGGGAGATTTTGGCTCAGCCATGGGCCATACTCAGTTCGTTCTGCACAGAAATACACCTGATTCGGAAACACAGGGATTATACTATTACATCGCTGGCTGGACCGGTTCGACGTTGAGGTAGAGGAACAGGGCGCTCTTTTCGAGATGAGGCGACCCGCCGGGAACGGCGATGGGGGGAGACGCCGCTTGCCATTGCGGATCTTTTTGCTGGGCTACAACTCCAGCGAGCGCAAGCGGTAGGTCGGACGCGGCCCCAATCGGCCGGAGGTCTCCGTTTCGGCTGCCGATACGCCCGTGTCGACCAGCACCGAGTCGATGCCGAAGTCGTTGGCTCCTCGGATGTCGGTCTCGAGCTGGTCGCCCATCATTACCATGTCCATGGTGCCGCTGCGCCGCAACGCCTCGGCGAAGATCGCGGGGTGAGGCTTGCCGAGACGAACAAAACGGAGATCGGGCCGGTCGGGGTACCGCAGCTCCAGCGCGGCCTCCAGAATCAGCGCGACGCTGGCGCTGGCGAACCCGTAGCCCTCATCGCGGTCGGGATAGATCAGGTCCGGATTCGGCAAGATGAGGTGAACATCTTCCTGCCGGTCCACCTTGTGGAAAAGGGCGCTCATCAGCGCATCCAGCGTCTCGAGAAAGGGGAACCCCGACTGGTCGCCGATGACGATGGCGTCAAAATCGTCGGTTGGAGGGACGACGCGGCCGCCGGCGAGCTCCACATAGCGCGAGCTGTCCTCGGGGCCAAGCACGACGCAGCGGGAGCCGCTCAGGTTGTTGGCCTCGAAGTAGCCTACGAGGAGGGCGCCGGATGTGATTATGCGATCGGGACCCACCGGCAGCCCGAGGCCCTGCAGCCGCTCGGCCCTGGTGCTCGGAAGGGCGGAGGCGTCGTTGGTCATGACGTAGTACCGCTTTCCCCGACGGTCGAGCTCCGCGATGAGCTCCGGCGCGCCTGGCAGGGCCGCGGACCCTCGCATGATGACGCCGTAAGCATCCAGGAGAAACACCGAATACCGGTCGATAAGCTCCGCTACGGCGATTTCAGGGATTTTCTCCGGTGGCGTGTCCACGGTGCGAATCAGCTACTTGAGCTCTCGCGGCTCAGGAGCTCGCGCACACGGGTGTCATGAGCGGCGCCGCCTCGTACGCGTCATACAGGGCGGCTAAACCTGGCGTCTTCCGAAGGCGCTGCATGCTTCGTCCCACGCCGCTGGAAACAACCTGACCCTGTCCCGGTCGGACGCGTCTCCGGACGCAAGGTAGCGATCGAGGTCGGCGGCGACGTCGGAGTCGGAGCCGGCTTCGGTGGACGCAGAGGTCTTGTTGCGAGGGATGCGGTCGAGGACGAGCTCAACGAGGGGCGTCAGGACCGCCCCACGACCGCCTCGACGACCTCGCCGCCCTCGAGGCTCTGCGGGAACTTCCCAGAGAACAGCTCGCCGTCGGCGGGCCACTCGCTCTTGGGCATCTCGTAGAAGACCTCGATCTCGTTGCCGTCAGGGTCGAAGAAGTAGACGCCGATGGAGATCCCGTGGTCTCCAATGCCGCCGATGTTGACCTTCTGCGCT
>JADFIF010000047.1 GCA_022566795.1 Chloroflexota bacterium | reverse complement strand
CCGCCCGGCAGCACGACGCAATCGTAGGAGGACAGGTCGGTCTCCTTGTGCCAGAGGTACTCGACCGGCTGACGAAGGACGTTCTTGATGACGTGATAGCAGTCGGTGTCACTCCAGGTGCCCGGAAACACCACGACACCGAATCTCACTTCGCCGTCCAGCCCAGTCGTTCCGGTGGCCACTTCCGCGCTAGCCACCCGCACCTTTCAGCAGCTCCGATGCGATGGCGTTGACCTCGCGACCCTGGGCCTTGCCCCGGACCTCGGGCATGACGCGGCTCATGACTCTGCCCATGTCCTGAGGCCCCGCGGCGCCGGTCTCCGCGATGGCCTTCTTGACCACGGCGGCGATGTCCTCACGCGACATCTGCTCGGGCAGGTAGGTCATGATGAACTCAAGCTCGGCCTTTTCCTTGTCGGCCAGGTCTTGCCTCTGGCCCTGGGTGAACGCCTCGATGCTTTCGCGCCGTTGCTGGGCCTGCTTGCCGAGCACGCCGGTAATCCCCTCGTCATCGAGCTCCATCTGCTTCGCTATCTCCTCGTTGTGGACCGCCGAGAGCAGCATACGGAGCACCGACCGGCGCAGCACGTCGCGGCTGCGCATGGCGGTCTTGAGGTCGTCGTCCAGTCGAATCTTCAGGGACAAGTTCGCACCCCGCCCCTCTCAGGCGACCAAGGGGTAGTCCAGCGGATGCCGAGACCAAATCGCAGTATAGGTAGCGCCGTATGGGGTGTCAAGGACGGCGCGGCCACCGGTGAATCGAGGCGTTCGATGGTGCTGCGACCCGATGCTACAGCTTGGCCATCGCCTTGCGGATGGAAGCCAGGGTCCGCTCCTTGCCAAGGAGCTCCATCGTCTCGAACAGCGGAGGCGCCACGCGGAGACCGGTGGTGGCGACTCTCAGCGAGCCGAAGAGCTGCCCGACCTTCACGTTGAGGTCTTCGGCCATGGGTCTCAGTACCCCTT
This sequence comes from Chloroflexota bacterium, assembly GCA_022566795.1. Lineage (GTDB taxonomy): Bacteria > Chloroflexota > Dehalococcoidia > Lucifugimonadales > JADFIF01. The sequence goes on along the minus strand of JADFIF010000047.1, from coordinate 17,421 downwards.
CGAGGGTGCCGGAGTCGAAGGGCGACAGCTCCTCGAGCTCGGCCAGAGCCGCACTCAGGGCCTGCCGAGTAGTCGCGGCATCCATGCCTTTTTGGACCAGCTCGTCGCCATCGTACTCGACGTCGTCGGTGAAGAAAAAGCGTATGAGCGGCGCCGCGTCGGCCAGGGTCTTGAGCCGCTCTCGTATGATCGGGACTATCCGCACCAGATAGGACTTGTCGGGCAGCTCCGAAATCTCCCGCGGCGGATAGCGGCGCCAATGCTCCAGCAACGCGTCGGCCAGCGCGTCGTCTTCGAGCTGCCGGATGTAGTGGCCGTTCATCCAGCTAAGCTTGTCGCGATCGAAAACCGCCGCCGATTTGGCGACGCGGTCGATGGTGAAGTGGCGCATGAGGTCTGGCACCGACAAGAGCTCGGTCTTGTCGTCAAGCGACCATCCCAACAGGCTCAGGAAGTTGACCATCGCCTCGGGCAGGAACCCTTGCTCACGGTACTCCATGATCGACGTGGCGCCGTGGCGCTTGCTCAGCTTGGACCTATCCGGCGCGAGGATGATGGGCAGGTGGGCGAAGCGCGGGGGCTCCCAGCCCAGAGCCCTGTAGAGCTGCAGGTGGCGCGGCACGCTCGGGAGCCACTCCTCCGCCCGCATCACATGGGTAATCCTCATGAGGTGGTCGTCGACCAGCGCCGCCAGGTGGTACGTCGGGAACCCGTCCGACTTGAGCACGACGAAATCGTCGATCAGCCTGTTCTGGAATGAGACCTCGCCACGCACCAGGTCGTCCACGGTCGTAATGCCATCCTCCGGCATCTTGAACCGAACGGCGGGCACGACGCCCGCGCTCTCGGACTCGGCGCGCTGGGACGAAGAAAGCCCCCGACACTTGCGGTCGTAGCCAAGCGGCTGCTTCAGGCGGGCCTGCTCCTTCCGCACGTCCGCTACACGCTCCGGAGAGCAGTAGCACCGGTATGCGTCGCCGTTTTCCAGGAGACGGTCGGCGGCCTCTCGGTAGTGTTCGAGGCGCTCAGACTGGTAGTACGGCCCGTAAGGCCCCCCAATGTCGGGACCCTCGTCCCAATCGAGGCCGAGCCATTTCAGGGCCTCGAGCAGCTCCTCGGTGGCGCCTTCCACTTTACGCGTCTGGTCGGTGTCCTCGACGCGGATAATCAGCGAGCCCCCGTAGTGTCTGGCGCACAGCCAGTTGAAGATGGCGGTGCGGATATTGCCGACGTGCGGGTCTCCAGTGGGGCTGGGAGCGTAGCGCAGGCGGATGTTCTGGTCAAGCATTGCCATTGGGTTTCTCCAATGGCAATTCTATCATGGAGCGCCGGCGGGCACCCAAGGGCACGGCGTGCAATGGCAGCCGTCGTAGCGGAGAAAACTGCCGCGGGCGAAAGCACTTTGCTCGAGGTCTGATGGTGGCCTCCCCGGTACGAGCTCTTCCTGGCAAAACAGAGGCAGTAGTAGTGGTCGAAAAGGCTTATCGGGTTCTCCTCGCGCGGAGCCAGGGCGGGCGCTTGACTCGACGAGAACATAATGATACTTTATCTCAATTACCTTACCTACTCAGCGTCGATAGCACGTAAAAGATGAGACTAAGTATCATATGATCGCCAGCAGACCTGCGAGACCAGACCCCGCAAGCGTGCTCGAGGACCGAGGTTACCGCCTGACCGGCCCGCGCCGCAGCGTGATCAGGCTATTGGATCGGAAAGAGGAGGGCTTCAGCGCCGAGGACATCTGCGAAGAGCTCCCAGGAGTCGGCCGCGCCACGGTCTATCGGACGATCAGGCTCCTTCTCGATGCGGGCGTCCTGTGCAAGCTGGCGCTGCCGGACGGCGCTCCGAAGTACAGCCTTGCCCGCGTCGAGCACCATCACCATACGTTCTGTGTCACCTGCGGCAATGTCGGCGAGTTCCGCGACACGACTATCGAGCGTCTGCTGCGGACCATAGGCGCAGACATCGCGGGAGAGATCGTCGGTCACCGCATGGAGTTCTACATCGTCTGCCGGGCGTGCCTCGAGGCGCCCGAGCGTTAGCCCTTCTGAGGCCACCTCTATATGTCCTGCAAGACAGGCCCACCGTCGAGACAAAGCTTCAGCCCGTACGAGCCTGCCCGGGCACCTGTGCCATACGTCCTGACGGCAGACCTCTTCCGCCAGGGCGCGCGCTAGCATGACGGAGTGGGTCTACTCCCTGAGCAGCGCCTTGCTGGTGAGTCTCATCTCTCTGGTGGGGATTGTCACGATCATGATCGGGGTCAAACGCCTCGACCGGGTCATCCCTCTGCTTATTAGCCTGGCGGTGGGCGCCCTCTTCGGCGACGCGCTGGTCCACCTGCTGCCCGAGGCCTTCGAGACGTCCTCGTCGCCCGCGCTGACCTCGCTGTATGTCATTGTTGGAATCCTGCTCTTCTTTATGATGGAGAAGTTCTTGCACTGGCACCATGAGCACCGCGCCCGTGTAGTGAACCCGGTCCATCCGGTGGCCTACATTAACCTTGTCTCCGACGGCATGCACAACTTCCTGGACGGGCTCATTATCGGGGCGAGCTACCTCGTTAGTATTCCTGTCGGAGTGGCCACCACTGTGGCCGTCGCGCTGCACGAGATCCCTCAAGAGCAAGGCGACTTCGGGATTCTCATAAACGCGGGGTTCACTCCACGCCGGGCCCTGCAGATGAACCTTCTCTCCGCGGCGCTGGCGCTGGTGGGCGTCGTCGTGTCGCTGTCACTGGGTCCGAGCCTCGGCGACTACACGGTGTTTATGCTGCCGTTCACCGCGGGCGGTTTCATCTACATTGCCGGGTCGGACCTCATTCCTGAGCTCCACGCCGAAAAGGAGCTTCCCGGGTCACTGGCGCAGTTCGCGATGGTGGTCGCGGCCATCGGGTTGATGTTCCTGCTACTGCTCATCGAGTAGCTGCGCGCCGTAGCACAAGCCTGGAGGCGTGGATACTCCGAAGGGACTGTTGGCGCTCAAGCGCTGCGGCGCGTGAATCAGCGCCGGTCAGCAGCCTCAACGCCGGCAAGAAAGTCGGCCAGGTCCGCCGGCAGCTCCGATGAGAATTCGGCGTACTCATCAGTCGACGGAAGCCGGAAACCCAACACCCTGGCGTGCAGGAATTGCCGGCTCAGTCCGGCCTCTCCCCTACCGTACACCCTATCCCCCACGATCGGATGGCCGATCGAGGCCAGGTGCACGCGAATCTGGTGCGTTCGCCCCGTAACCGGCGTGGCCTCGACCAGGGAACGCTTGCGGTAGCGCTCGACGACGATGTACCGCGTCGAAGCCTCGCGTCCGCCCGCCACGACTGCCATCTTCTTCCGGTTCTTGGGGTGGCGGCCGACCGGCGCATCCACTACCGCCTCGGCGGGGTCGGGGCGCCCATGCACCAGGGCCACGTACCGCTTCGTAAACTGCCGCCGCTTTAGCTGATCCGCCAGCATGGCGCGGGCACGCTCGTTCTTGGCCACGACCATCAGGCCGGAGGTGTCCTTGTCTAGACGGTGAACGACGCCGGGCCTGACGGTCTTTGAGATTCGTTGAAGGTCGGGGCAGTGCGCCAGGACGGCGTTCACCAGGGTACCGTCTCTGTGGCCGGGAGCCGGATGAACGGTCATTCCGGCGGGCTTGTTCACGACGATCAGGTCCGAGTCTTCGTAGACGACGTCTAGCGCGATCTGCTGCGGAATCGGGTCGATCGGCTCTGGGTCTGGGACCCTTAGGACGACGATCTGCCCCGAGCGAAGCCTGGACGCCGGCTTGGCGGTCGCACCGTCCAGGGTCACGTTGCCCAGGGAGATGAGCTGCCGAAGCCTGGACCTCGTCAAGTGTGGGCAGCTCTCCGACAAGAACCTGTCGAGCCGATCTGCGCCCTCGGCGGCGGTGAACGTCAGCGTCTCGGCCATCTCACGGGCCGCCGGAATCGCCGGAGCCGTCTTCGGGCTCTGCCGGGGTCCCCGAGCCGGCGTCGCCAAGAAGCAGGATGCCGACGAGCAACGCCATGCCGACGACGATAGACGAGTCGGCGAGATTGAAGATCGGCCACGCGCCGACGTCGATGAAGTCGACGACCGCTCCTGTTCTGAGCCGGTCGATCAGGTTGCCCAACGCTCCTCCGAGCTGCAGTCCTATGGCGAACCTGAGCAGCGCCCTGGGCATGGCGTGGGCTCGGTAGAAGTAGACCAAAAACCCTATCGCCACCACCGACGCCACGGCCAGCAGGACGGTCTGGTTGGGGAACAGGCCGAAGGCCGATCCGCTGTTGGTACCGTGCGTCAAACGGAACAGGCCTTCGCTGGGCCAGGACTCGCCCAGACGCATGTTGGTCCGCACAAGGTACTTGGTGAGCTGATCGACGGCAAGGACGCCCGAGACGGCCAGCAGCAGCACCCAATCGCGGTACCACGCAAGCTTGGTTATCGGGTGCGGAGATGCCTGCCGCTCAACGGCATTCGGATCGGGAGTTGTTACCATGAACCCTTGAAGATACGGCCTTGCGCCCGCAAGCGTTGATACAAGAATAGCACAGCGCGCGTGATGGGCCTTGCCCCGAGGTCCGAATCCCTGAAGCGCCCTCAGATCACGCCCGTCCTGAGCCAGTGCCCCCTGGCGTAGTACCACAGCAACCTCAATGCCTGCACCGAGCCCTGTTAGGGTGCTTGGGACTCGGCTCGTATTCGTTGCGTAGGAATGCTATACTTACATGTAAGTACCCACTTAGGAACGAGGTGTTACATTGGGCAACGAGCATCGACATCGAGGACGAAAGCTAGTGGAGGACATCGAGACAGTGGTGGACGAGGTTAACAAAGGCGTTCGCATAATTGTCGCCCGCGGGTCTGAGGCCGCGGAGAGTGTCGGCGGGAGCATTCGAGAGACGATAAAGGATACGCTGGAGGGCGTGCGCTCCAGCCGAGACAACGTCGTGATGGTGCGCACGAACAAGGAGAGCCTGGACCGGCTCGACGAGCTGGTGGAGGGCGGAATCGCGAACAGCCGGTCAGAGGCCGCGGCCTTTCTCATAGCCGAGGGCATCAAGGCACGACGGGGGCTGTTCGACAAGATCTCGGAGAAAATCGAGGAGATCAGGAAGACCAAGGAGGAGCTACGGCTCCTCATCGAGGAGGAAGACGGCGGGCAGTCGGCGCATGCTGAGGGCCCGAAAGCTCCCGCGCCTTAGCCGCCACCACACGACAGCCCACACTGCGCCGGCGAACGCGGCGAAGCTCAGGGTGTGCGGTGCGTGGTTGCCCACGCGCGTGTCATTCCAGCGAAGCCGAAGGATCTACTGACGCCTGAGATTGTTCGTGGCCGTTCTGGTCCTCGGGCCAGCGGTCGCGGGCGACTTCTAGCGACGCGTATTCAGCCGAGCGTCACAGCAGCGCTTCAAGCAGTCCGCGCATCTCGTCGCGGTCGATGGGCCGTGGCAGCACTCCCAGCCGGTCCCAGCGGATGTGCTCCAGCAGCGTCTCCATGTCGGCCGCTGAGACGCCCAGTCCGCCGAGCTTCGTGTGAAGGCCGCACCGCTCCATGATCTGTGTGATGCGCCTCACGGCCTCCTCCAGGTCCTCGACGCCCAGCGCATCCCACAGCGCCGGCAGCTTGTGAGGGATGGCGGTGGCGTTCCAGCGCAGGAAGGCCGACAGCGTAATCCCGACGGCCTGTCCGTGGGACGCGCCCCAGAATAGGGTCAGCGGACTGCCGACGGCGTGGCAAACGTTGGGGTGGCTGTTGCTGTAGGCGATCCCCGACATCGTGGCTCCCAGGGCGCACGAGGCCCGGGACTCCAGATCGCCCTGAATGCTGGAGCGCTCGAGGTTGGTCGCGAAGATGCGCACGACCTCCAGGTCGATGGCGTCGGCGATGGGCTCGGCATCCAGGGACCAGTACGACTCGAAGGCGCTGGTGAAGGCGTCCATGCCGGTCACCGCGGCCAGGGTCTTGGGCATGCTGGTGGCCAGCTCCGGGTCGACAATGGCCACCGTCGGAAACATGAAGGGGCTGCCAAGTCCCATCGAGCGCTTGGCCTCCATGTCCCACAGGGCCGCGCCGGAGGTCACCTCGCTGCTGCTGCCGGACGTCGTCGGCACGGCGATGAACGGCAGCCCTGCCCGCTCGATGGTCTTGCGGCGCTCGGCGTACTCGGCGCACCTTCCCTCGTGTGCCGCCAGCACGGCCACGGCCTTGGCCAGGTCCATGGCGCTTCCTCCGCCCACGGCCACGACGATGTCGCAAGAGGCCGCTCGACACCGGTCCAGCGCCGTATCCACGAGATCGGGCGGCGGGAACGGCGTGGCCCGGTCGAACAGGGTCACGCGAGACTCCCCGAGAGCGTCGAGCACTCTTTGCAGGATCCCACGAGACCGCAGGCTATGGCGGCCCGTGACCAGGAATACGCGGGCCGACGTCCCCGCGACGGCATCTACCTCGTCGCGGAGACTGGCGAGCTCTCCAACGCCGAATCGGACCTTCGTAGGATTGCTCCAACGGAAAGACGGTATCGTCTGCTGCGCCACTGCTGGCTCCCTTGTCACCGAGTGGCGCCATTCTATCACCGAGCCGCGTCAGGCTGCCGAGTGGACGACACCACGGGCTGACCGGACGCCTTCGCTGGCTTGACACTGATGGCAACGCCGGTAGAATTGGGCCACCGCAGTTAGCGCAACCAACTAGGAGGAGGGGGACATGGCCGAGATCAGCGGGGCCCAGCTTGTAATCGACTCGCTCAAGCGCGAGGGGGTGGACACCGTCTACGTCCTGCCGGGCGACCCGGTAGGCGACATCGTCAACGGGTGCGCGAAGGCGGGTCTGCGAGTCATCTCGATGCGCCATGAGCAGGCGTTGGGGATGGCCGCCCAGGCCCACTCGTACATGACGCGCAGCGTGGGCGTCTGCATCGCCGCCTCTGGCGTAGGTCAGACCAACACGCTGACCGCCATCGCCAACGCCTACTCCAACTGCTGGCCGCTGCTGGTCATCGGCGGCTCCGCAGAGCTCCGCCGTCGGAACATGGGCGACTTCCAGGAGCTCCCCCAAGTCGAGTACACGGCGCCCCTGAGCAAGTGGGCGTACGCGGCCGAGAGCATCCAGCGAATTCCCACGCTCATCAACATCGCGATGAAACAGGCCATCACGGGCAGGCCGGGACCCGCCTACCTCGATTTGCCGGCCGAGATGATCTCTGGGACCGTCGACGAGAGCGAAGTGCCCATCCCTGCTCCGGCGCCCGAGCCCCCTCGGCCTCTCGCGGAGCCCGGCAAGGTTAGGAAGGCGCTGGAGGTCCTCAGCGAGGCCAAGCATCCTCTCCTCATCGTAGGCAAGGGAGCCGCATGGTCCTGGGCGGAGGAAGAGCTTCTTCAGTTCGTCGACCGGACCCAGATTCCGTTCCTGACCTCCCCTATGGGCATGGGCATGCTGCCGCCCGACCATCCGTCCAACGTCTCGGCGGCCAGGACCCAGGCGCTTCAGGGCGCCGATGCGATCCTGCTGGTCGGGGCTCGCCTCAACTGGATCTTCCACTTCGGCCAGCCGCCTAGGTTCGCTCCGGACTACAAGCTGATCCAGGTGGACATCGAGCCCAGCGAGATCGGCACCAACGTGCCGGCTACGGTGGGGCTGGCGGGCGATGCCAAGATGGTGATGGCGCAGCTCGTGGAGGCGCTCGACGAGGTGCCCGTCTCTTACGGCGAGAGCCCGTGGCTCACGGGGCTGACCGAGAAGGCGGCGCAGAACGGGGCCACGATCGAGCCCATGCTGAACTCCGACGTATCGCCCATAGGCTACTACCGCATCCTCAAGGAGATCCGCGACGTGTTGCCGAAGGACGCCATAGTGGTGGCCGATGGGGCCAGCACCATGGACATATCCCGCCAGGTCATTCCCAACTGGTTCCCGCGGCAGCGGTTGGACGCGGGTGTCGCGGGTTGCGTCGGTGTGGGCGTGCCGTTCTCCATAGCGGCAAAGGTCGTCCACCCCGACAAGCCCGTGGTATGCCTGCAGGGCGACTGGGCCTTCGGCTTCAACGGAATGGACATCGAGACGGCGGTGCGGTTCAAGCTGCCGATAGTCTGGGTCGTCTTCCAGAACGCCAACATCGACAAGTGGGTGAGGACCTACGTCGACGGCGAGGAGGACCCCAACGACTTCAAGCCCAGCATGCGCTTCGACAAGATGATGGAGGCATTCGGAGGGCACGGCGAGTACGTGGACAAGCCGGAGGAGATACGGCCCGCGCTGGAGCGGGCCTTCAGCTCCGGCAAGGCGTCGCTAGTCAACGTCATCATGGACCCCGGAGCCAGCCGCCGGCCACAGCAGTTCGCGTGGCTGGCCCGCGAGGGCCGCATGGGGTACTGAGCCGTACGCGCGCCGGCTCTCTCTGGCCGTTGGAGGCTAGCAGGCTGGCTAATTATGGCGAGTGCGGTCCCGATCCGTCGCGATTGCCGGGAGTCTGAGAGCCTCCTGAGCAAAGCCTGTGGTGAGCCTTGTCCTCGAGCGCAGCGAAGGACTGTCGAACCATGGAAAGGGTATCCCTCAGATATGAATTCCTGCCTCTATCTAACCCAAAACGGGCCAGGGCCAGGGCGGGAAACGTTTTTCAGCACCCTGATTAGATTAATGGACGTTCTATCTATCGAAGCGCATGTAGTTAACATGTGATCCTGCTTCGATCGGCAGCTTCGTTACATAAGCCTGTATAATGGCACGGATATTCCACGCTAGGAGGTCCGGTCAAATGGTTGCAGTAAAGCAAATGACTTTGGAACAACTTGAAGCCAACCTGCAAAGTATCGGGCAATCGCCGAAGAGCGAAGGCGTTGTGGGGCTCATCGTGCGCCGTCCCCAGACCCTCGAACGAGAAGTTCTGGAAGTCGGCGAGTTGGACGTCGCCGAAGGTCTAGTGGGCGATAACTGGAAGGCCAGGGGCAGCAAAATGACCCCAGACGGCTCGGCCCATCCCGAGATGCAGCTAACTTTGATGAACTCCCGCATAATCCAGCTCATATCTCAGGACAGAGACCGCTGGCATCTGGCAGGCGATCAGTTCTTTGTCGACATGGACCTCGGCCAAGAGAATCTGCCAGCCGGCACGCGGATTGCCATGGGTTCGGCGATTATTGAGGTGACCTCGGTGCCTCACACCGGCTGCAAGAAATTCATCGAGCGCTTCGGCGTGGATGCGATGAAGTTCGTCAACTCGCCAAAAGGCAAACAGCTTAACCTTCGGGGCGTAAACGCCAAGGTCATCCAGTCAGGTTCAGTGCGGACCGGCGAACGCGCAATAAAACTCTGACCCTGTTCCCCAATCCGGCATGTCGAATATTCACCCGGCACCTCCAAAGAGTGTTGTCGCGCCGTCAGTGCTGGGGGCGTTGTTGACCGCTAAACGGAGAGCGAACGACTTGCAGCCAATCAGAGTCTCGGTCAAGGCTATCATTACGGACAACAATAGGATTCTGGTGTGCCGAAGTCGTGACTCGGCGGGCGATTGGTATATTCTCCCGGGTGGAGGACAGAATCCGGGTGAGAGCCTGCCTGATGCTCTCAAGCGTGAATGTTTCGAGGAGATTGGCGCTGAGGTTACAGTTGGTCGAATCCGGTTGGTCCGTGATTACATCGGCCGGAACCATGAGTTTGCTGCGTGGGACCCTGATGTGCATCAAGTTGAGATCATGTTCGAGTGTCAGTTGCAGGGCGACTACAAGCCGACGGTTGGCCATTCGCCCGACGTAAATCAGACAGGTGTCGTATGGCTAGAGATTCAGGAGCTTTCCCGGCACCGGGTCTATCCTGCGGCGTTGCGAGACGTCCTTCAGGGAAGTTTTGTCAATTCCGCGGACGCATTGTACCTGGGTGACGTGAACTAACATTTGGCACTCCCGCCGAGGAGATCTAGAAACTTCGCCGAGTTTCGAAATAAGGCGTCATATGCGTCCGGGCCGGAGAGCTCACAGGCACACACGGGACCGAGCGAGATCACACCTCGCGGTACATGCGTCCTCGACGCTTGACCTTCTCCAGTGGCGATAGGTCGCCCGCTTCCAGCTCATAACCCGCAGGCTGAGGGGGCCGCGCCTCCAGGCCAAGGCTCGTGATGACCGTAGGATCGCTGTAGTAGCCGTTGTAGGCCTGCCGCAGCAGCGCTTGGAAACCTTCCGGCTCCACCGTCTCGACCCGCCGCAGAACGGCGTCTTTGCGGCTGCCCTCCAGCTCGGAAAAGGCCCTCGAGTGCTCCCGGCCCGCGGTGGCGTCGATCTGGAGCAGCACCTCGAGAATCGTCCGCCGGAGGTCGGTGGAGCCGGCGAGAACTCGGTCGATGTAGTCTGCCACGCCAAGCGCACCCGCCGCCGGAAGGCTTCCGGCAGGCGGGATGAGCCGGTCCAGGACATCGGTCAGCACGGCGCGCTGCGACTCGACGAGGACGGAGGCCGGTCTCGTTGAATAAGCGTCCATCGCTTGCTTCTCCCGGGCACTCCCTCGAATCGCCCAACCGTGCTACGTAGTGCTTGGTTGCATAAGTCTTGATACATCCCGCCCACCCTCGAAAAGGCTCCGAGGGGACGAGCCCCTCGTGCTCCCCGGGGGTTCCAAGTCCCGACGAGTCGGGACTGGCGGGGGTCTGGAGGTGTCCCCCAGACCATAAACCTCACGGGTGGGCGGGTGAGAAAAAGTACGTGTCGCTTTCTTGCTGACTAAAGTACTAACCCAGAATATCCCGAGCGTTGCTCTTCACGTAGTCGGCTATATACAACGCCAGGGCCTGGATGGTCGACGTCGGGTTGACGGCGCCCGCGGTCACGAAGATACTCCCGTCGACGATGAAGAGGTTCCTTACGTCGTGGCAGCGGCCATTTTGGTCGACGACGGACACTTTGGCGTCAGTGCCCATCCGCGCGGTGCCCATCAGGTGCCAGCCGGCCGGGCGCAGCAGCGGGTTGACCAGGACCTCGTGAGCGCCGGCGGCCTCCAGCGCCTCCGTAGCACGCGCGACACCATGCTCCATCATCTTCAAGCTGTTCTCGCTCATCCTGTAAGAGATCTTGGGCGCTGGAATCCCATCTGAGTCGGTCAGCTGGGCGTCCAGCGTGACCTGGTTGCGTTCCTCCGGCAGGTCCTCGCCGACCACGGCAAAGGTCGCCGTGCGTCCGAACCTGTCCGCGAAGATCTTGTGGTGCTCCTCGCCCCAGGGGATCGTATGGCCGCTGATTCCTCCGAGGGCGGTATGCACCGGACCCGAGCTCCGGAGGACTTGGAACGCGTACCCTCTGACGAAGCCTCTCGACAGGTCCGTCTCGTAGAACTCTTGGCAGATGAGGCTGAGGCCGACAGGTCCCTTGTAGCTCTCCAGATCCTCGTCGAAGACTCCGGTGACCATCGCGTAGGGGTGGAACATCAGGTTCTTTCCCACCAGCCCCGACGAGTTGGCGAGCCCATCAGGAAACGACGGCGAACGTGAGTTGAGCAGGAGCCGCGCCGTCCCGATGCCGTTGCAGGCCATCACCACGACTCTGGCGTCTTGCCGATGGACCTGTCCATCGGCGCCGTAGTAGACAACGCCGTCGGCCAGGCCATCCTTGCCGACGGTCACCTCGCGGACCCTGGCATGGGTCTGAAGCACGGCGCCCTTGGCGACGGCCTTCGGCCAGTAGGTCACGTCTGTGCTGGCCTTGGCCCGCCGGGTGCAGCCGATGTCGCAGGGGCCGCAGTTGTTGCAGGCGGCGCGCCCGTCGTAGGCGGCGGTCAGCACGGCGCTATCGGAGGGCCACCAGTGCCAGCCCAGCTTGTCGAAGCCGGAGGCGACGGTATCCCCTAGCCTGCCAAACGGTATCGGCGGAGTCTGCCTGGGCGACTTCTCGGGGTAGGCGGTGTCACCCGTGATTCCGGCAATGCCCATGATCCGATCGTTGAGGTCGAAGAAGGGCTCGAGCTGCCGGTACGACACAGGCCAGTCGTCGGCGACACCATCCAGTGTCTTGACGCGGAAGTCCGATGGATGGAAGCGGGGGAAGTGCGCGCTCCAGTGGATGGTGCTGCCCCCGACCGCGTTGTACATGAGGGGCGCAATGGGCGAATCGGAGTCGTTTACGGGGTAGTCTTCGGGAAGCCGTCTGAAGTTAGGGTCCGGGTGGAAATCGGTCTGGCGGCGGATCTCCCAGTCGTCCTCGGTGGACGGGTACGAGGCGGGGTCGAGCCAGCCGCCCTGGTCCAGACACATCACGTCGATGCCGGCCTCAGCGAGGCTCCACGCGAAGGCCGCGCCGGAGGCGCCGGCGCCGATAACCAGAACGTCGACGCGGTCGTTTTCGCTGGACACGCTCGCCTCGCATGGCCGCGGTCTGGGGCTCGGCGCATTATATCACCGAGCACGCCTGCAGGCGGGACTGCCGCCTCTCCGCCTCTCGACATTGAAAAGGCCCCGTGCGCCGCCTCTCAATGTCACTCTTGAGCGGAGCGAAGAGTCTCCGCGCTGGCGGCCGGGAGATGCTTCGCTTCGCTCAAGCATGACAGGCTGGTTGGCTCCACCTCAGGTTGTAGAAGGCGTACCCCTAGAGTCCCAGCTAGATTTCAGGCCACCGCCCGATGTGCCCGCGTCCATCCCCGGCTAGTCTGAAATCATCACTAATCAAGGAGTATCGACGATGAGACGGGTAGCATTGATCACGGGAGCCAGTCGCGGCTTGGGCGCCACGCTCGCCGAGTTCTTGGCACGACAGGGTTACGCCCTGGTCACGACGGCGAGGGGCCGCGAGCCGCTCGAAAGGGCCGCGCAGGCCATCGAGGGGCATGGCGGCGAGGTCGTCGCCATCGCGGGAGACGTAACCGACGACGAGCACAGGCGCCGCCTCGTCGCGGCTGCGGCGTCTCTGGGCGGGTTGGACCTGCTGGTCAACAACGCCTCGACGCTGGGCGCCGCTCCACTGCCTGGCCTGGCAGACTATCCGCTGGACGACCTGGAGCAGGTCTTCGCGGTCAACGTATTGGCGCCGTTGGCGTTGACGCAGCTTGCCCTACCGCTTCTGACAGCGCACAGGGGCCTGATCGTCAACTTGTCGAGCGACGCGGCCGTTGGCGGCTACCCGGGCTGGGGCGGCTACGGCGCAAGCAAGGCCGCTCTCGATCTGATCACGCTGACCCTGGCAGATGAGCTGCGCGGCGTCGGTGTGGTCGCCGTCGACCCTGGAGACATGCGGACCGAGATGCATCAGCTCGCGTTTCCGGGCGAGGATATCTCCGACCGCCCGCTGCCTGACGTAACGCTGCCCTTCTGGGCCTGGCTACTGGGGCAAGACCCGATGGCGGTGAGCGGGCAGCGATTCCGCGCCCAGGGTGAGACCTGGGAGGTGGCGGCATGAAGCGCGACGCACTGGCATTTTCCCGCCCCGCGCACCTTCAGGCAAAGGAGCCGGCCGAAGACCGTGGACAGGCCAGGGACGAGGTCCGTCTCCTGGTGACGACGCCCGATGGAAGCATTCACGGGAGCTTCCGCGATCTCCCGCGATTTCTTGGGCGGGGAGACGTTCTGGTAGTGAACGACAGCGCGACGCTGCCGGCCAGCCTTCCCGCGCGAGGCTCCTTGGGACCGTTCATCCTCAACCTCTCGACTCGTTACGGTGGCGGGCTGTGGCTGGCCGAGCCGCGTTGGAGCACGAGTGAGCCTGGGCCGTTGCCGCTGGAGGCCGGCCAGAGCTTCGAGGTCGGCGGCATGACCGCTGAGCTGGTCGCGCGGTATCCAGGGCTCCCACGCCTCTGGTTCGTGCGAATGAGCGGCGACGTCGAGGCGGCGCTGGTCCGGTTCGGCACGCCGATTCGCTACGGCTACGTCGACCGTGACTATCCGCTGGAGGCGTACCAGACCGTCTTCGCGCGGACTCCGGGGAGCGCGGAGATGCCATCGGCGGCGCGTCCCTTTACCGAGCGCGTCCTCGAAGACCTCGCCGCGGGCGGAGTGACGATCGCTCCGCTGACGCTGCACACCGGCGTCTCCAGCCTGGAGGTCGAGGCCGAGGAGGTCGAGGACCAGGCGATGTATCCGGAGCCTTTCGAGGTTCCGGCCGCCACCGCGGACGTCGTCAACGCGGCGGCGAGCGAAGGCCATCGCGTAATAGCGGTCGGCACCACGGCGGTGCGCGCACTCGAATCGGCCTACGACGGCCAGCGCGTGCGTGCCACCGGGGGCTTCACGCGGCTCTACATACATCCCGACCGAGGCATAAATGTCGTCGACGGACTTCTGACCGGGTTTCACGACCCGATGGCCAGCCATCTGGCCATGCTGTTCGCAATCGCCGGCCAAGAGCTCGTGCGCTCATCCTATGCCGAGGCGGTCGCGGCCGGTTACCTCTGGCACGAGTTCGGCGACAGCAACCTGATTCTTCCGCGGCAGAGGAGCCGCCCGTCGTTGGCGGCTTGATAGCGATGAAAGTGCCCCCAGCTCCAGGCAGCCCTAGATACGGGCCGGTTGACGGCGCCCCGCCCCGAGCCTATATAATCGGTCAACCCCGAGGCCGTCACACAGGTTCAACCCAGCTCGGCGCTCAGAAGACCCAGACCTTTCGGACCAAGACAGACCTCGAAGTTCCATGAGAGACGGCTTCAGCTGCCCCAAATGCGGTACCGCCATTCCGGCTTACGCCGCTATCAACGACGCGATCCTGGCTATCACCGGAGAGCTGGCGCTGGAGCCCGTGCTCGAGAAGATCGTGCATGCGGCGCGCGAGCTCGCCCACGCGCGTTACGCGGCGCTCGGGGTTCCGGATGAGGAGGGCGGCTTCGACCGGTTTATCACCTCGGGAATGACGTCCGAGCAGTGGAAGGCCATAGGCCCCCTGCCGAGGACGCATGGCCTGCTGGGCGCGACGTTGCTCGAGCCGGTATCGTACCGCACACCCAACGTTGAAGACGACCCCAGATTCGAGGGTTGGCCGGACCATCACCCTCGTATGAAGTCGTTCATGGGCATACCGATCGTGGCCAGGGGCGAGGTGGTTGGAGCCTTCTACCTGACCGACAAGCTGCACTCCGACCAATTTTCAGAGTCCGACCAGCAGCTAATCGAGATGCTGGGCGCCCACGCGGCGATAGCGATGGAGAACGCCAATCTGTACGAGCGAAGTCGCGAGTTGAGCGTGGTCGAGGAGCGAAATCGGCTGGCTCGCGACCTGCACGACTCGGTGGCGCAGACGCTCTTCAGCATCGACCTGACCGCCGAGGCCGCGGCGACCTTGGTCGGCCAGAATCCCGCCGAGGCCAAAGACCGAATTCGGGAGCTGCAAAGGTTGGGGCGCGATGCCACGAACACGCTGCGCACCCTGATTTTCGAGCTCCGGCCGGCCGAGGTCGCCGGGAGCGGCCTCGCGGAGACCTTGGAGAGGTACGTCGCCGGCCTGCGAAGGGTATATCCTGTGAAGATCGACGTCCGAACAGAGGGCGAAGGCCGCATCAAGCCCAGCGTCGAGAGACAGCTTTTCGGAATCGCGCAAGAGGCGCTGAACAACGCGCTGAAGCACTCTGGGGCCAGCGAGATCGACGTGAGGTTGGCGGTGGCCGATAAAGGTGCGACCCTCTCGATCTCCGACAACGGCTCCGGATTCGACCCCGGGGTCCGGTATGACGCGCTGTCGGCCCACTCCAAGCGGCTCGGCCTGACCTCCATGCAGGAGCGCGCAGACAGCCTGGGCGGCCGTCTGCGCATCGACTCCAAGCCCGGCGCGGGCACCACGGTGACTCTGGAGCTGCAAGATGCCTGAGACTATCAGCGTCCTCATCGTCGACGACCACGCCGTGGTCAGACAGGGCCTTCGCACCTTTCTGGAGCTGCAGGCGGACATGGAGGTCGTGGGCGAGGCCCCGGACGGCGAGGCGGCGCTGGAGTGCGTCGAGCGCCTCGTGCCCGACGTCGTCTTGATGGACCTGATGATGCCCAAGATGGACGGGATCGAGGCCATCAGGCGAATTCGAGGGCTTAGCCCCACGACGCGCGTGATCGCGTTGACCAGCTTCGTCGACGACACCAAGGTCTTCGGCTCGGTCAAGGCCGGCGCCGCGGGATACCTCCTGAAAGACGTGCAGCCGCAAGACCTGGCCTCGGCCATACGCACGGTCCACCGCGGCGAGGCGCTGCTTCATCCGGCCATCGCCGCCAGGCTAATGCAGGAGTTCAGCGCGCCAACCCAGACGGACGCCTTCGACGCCCTTACAGCACGCGAGCTGGAGGTGCTGCGGCTGATCGCCGACGCCAAGACAAACCGCGACATCGCCGACGAGCTGGTGCTCTCCGAGAAGACGGTCAAGACCCACGTCAGCAACATTCTGCAGAAGCTGCACCTGGCAGACCGGACCCAAGCCGCCGTGTACGCCATCAGAAAGCGGCTCGTGGACATCGACTGACCTAGGACCGGACGCGTAGGTGTAGGTAGGCCGATGGCAGTAGGCCCAGAGCGGAGCCAGGCCGTGAAGATACGACCAGAGACCGATGCGTCGGCTATGAGCGGATGCTAGCCTACCTGCAACCTGACGCAGCGGTTACGGATGACGAACCCCACCGACACCACACCACCGGCAAGCGGTGCCATGCAAAAATTCGCGGCGGACTACCTCGCCAAGACCCGCGAGTTCAGCCGCAACGCGAACCTGTACGTTCTGCACGTCATCGGCATGGACATGATCCACGGGTCGTTCAACGTGCTGTTCAATCTGTACCTGCTGGCCCTCGGGTTCGACATCCGGTTCATAGGCCTGCGTCTCATGATCGGCTTCATCGCGTCGGCTGTGACGGCGGTTCCCGCGGGCCTCGTGTCGGACCGCATCGGCCGGAAGGCCTCGTTCTTGCTGGGAGACGGAGTCGCGGCCGTGATCGCGCTGGTGATGATAAGCACGCGCAACGAGTCGATTCTGCTGGCGGGGCCGGCGCTGGCCGCCTTCTTCAACAACCTTCACCACACGTCCGAGGCGGCATTCATGATGGAGAACAGCCGCCCGGGCGAGCGCGTGCATCTCTTCGCCGTCGCGGGCAGCTTCCGCACCTTCTCCGCCATGGCGGGCGCATTGGCGGCGGGGTTGATTCCCGCCCTGTTCATCGACGACGTCGGCAAGGTTACCGCGTACCGGTTCGCAGCATACGCAGGCCTATCACTCTGGTTCCTGTCGCTCATTCCGGCGCTGATGCTGCGCTCGGTCGAAGCCGAGGAGCAGCCGGAGAAAGACTTCTCCAGGGCCGCGAAGCAGAGGCGCGGGGTCAGAAATCTATTCTCCGGCATCAAGCATCCGCGCCGCATCGGCTACTTCGTGCTTACCAGCGCCATCCTCGCGCTGGGCACCGCGGCGGTGGTGCCGCTGCTGAACGTCGTTTTCCATGAGGGAAACATCCACGCGGAGGAGGGAGAGATCGGCATCGTCTTCGCCCTCGGCGAGCTGGGG
>JADFIF010000046.1 GCA_022566795.1 Chloroflexota bacterium | reverse complement strand
CGGAGGCAGTGTGGCCGAGCGGGTCACGCGGCCTTTCAGTCCGGTGAAAATTATCACATGCATCCAAAATGTGTCAAGCCCTCTGGCCCTTGGATTCCGCCTGCGCACTGCCGGAAAATTACGTCTCTTTTGGCCGGTGGCCAACGATTCCACGACCAAGAAACTATCTCAAAAAGGCAAAAGCCTTATTCCCACCCACCCGCCCACAGGGTCTTTGGCTTCTGGGGGGCACATCCCTTCGACAGGCTCAGGGCAGGCTCCCCAGACCCCTTGCCAGTCCCGACTTGTCGGGATCTGGACTCCCCGGACGGGATTTTGAGATAGTTACTTGGCGCTGAGCGTGGGTATAATGGCAAACAGCGAGCGCCGGCTATCGGATTCGTGGGTGAGCGCGGCCTCGACTCGTAACTACCCAGGCTGGCGCCAGCCCAGCGCCCCTTCGATGCGAAGCTCTAGACCTTGAGGAAGCCGACTCTCTCGTAGTCACCTTTGACGACCGGCCTGGCATCGACCTCCAGCCAGTCCTCGAGTATCTCGGTGTAGAGGCTGCGGAAGTCCAGGCTGAACTCCAGGTCGCCCTCGAGCAGCTTATCCGCTTCTAACGAGGGGTATTCGCCGTAGTGGCCTCCCTGAACGCGGTCGCCAATCAGGAACGCGACGCCACCCGAGCCGTGGTCGGTGCCGTTGCCGTTGTCCTTCACCCTGCGCCCGAACTCGGAGAAGACGAATACGAGCACGTCTTCGCTCTGATCGTGCTCCTTCATGTCGGAGTAGAAGTCGCGAATTCCTCCAGAGACGTCGCTCAACAGCTCCTCCTGGAGGGCCAGCCCGTTCGTGTGGCCATCGAAGCTGCCGTGCTGCGTGTAGCAGATTCGGGTGCCGATATCGGCCTGCAGGACCTGAGCTGCTCCCTTCATGCTCTTGGCGAAGGAGTTGGAGGCGTACTCTACGTTGGAGGAGTACCGGTCCGGCACCGCCCTGAGTATGTCGGCTCCTCTCAGGGCGTCCAGGCCCGTCTGGCTCAGGAAGTCCATCACCGGACCGCTCCCGATAGCCTGGGTGTACATTCTCCGGAACACCTCCAGCGCTTCGTTGCGCTGATCCTCGGCCTCCATGTGATTCATCAGACCGTAGGTCTCCAGGTTGGTAACGGAGGCGACGGGCGCTCCCTTCGCCGCCAGCGCCCTTGGGAGACCGGCCCCGAAGTTGACCGCCGCCACCACGTTGTCGCCGTCGGGATGCATCTGCTTTATCGCGTTGCCTAGCCAGCCCTCGTCGCCCACCTTGGTGGGCTCGGCCGTGTGCCAGATGTCCATCGACCGGAAGTGCGACCGGTTGGGGTTCGGATACCCGACTCCGTGAATGATGGCAACCTTGCCCTGTTCGTAGAGCTCTTTGATCGGCTGCATGCCCGGATTCAGGCCGTACCCCCTGTCCAGAGGAATGACCTTGTCCTCCGTTATGCGGACGTTGCGCCGGCTGTCGATATAGCGTGGATCGGCGTACGGAACCACGCAGTTGAGGTAGTCATTTCCACCCGAGAGCTGGGTAACGACGAGGCTACGGGTCTTCTCACCAGCCATATCAACCTTCTCCTACCCCGGCTCACCCTGTGACGCCAGAGTTACTCCTGATTGATCTAAGCCCTTTCGTAGATCTGGAATCGGTGCCTGCAGGTCTCCAATACGTAGGCGCGGTCTTCGTCGTCGAGGACGACGGCGACGGGGTCCCAGAAGTACGGCTCGATACGGGCCGAGACCTCTGACGGGTCGTCCGTGTCTACCTCGAAAACCGGCACGAATTTGGCCCGAGCTGCCTTTTCGTCCGCCTGGGCCTCCAGGTACTCCTGTGCCCAGGGGTTCAGAGTCGCCTCGCCACGCAGTTTGGTCAGGAAGTTGCCGTCGGAATCGAGTACCTGCACCCGCTGGTTGCCCCGGTCGGCGACGTAGATGTTTCCTTCGGAGTCGACTCCTACCCCGGACGGCCTGTTGAACTGGCCGTCACCGTCACCGGGAGTGCCATACTTCGCGATGAAGGTGCCGTCGGGAGCGAACTTCTGGATGCGGTCGTTGCGCCAGTCGGCGATGTAGAGGTTGCCCTCCCTATCCTGTGTTATGCCCCATGGCAGATTGAACTGGCCGTCGCCGTGGCCAAACGAACCCCATTCGGAAAGAATCTTGCCATCCTTCGTGTACTTTTGGACCCTGTGGTTTCGGTGGTCGACCACGACCAGGTTATCGTCTGCATCGAAGAGTATGCCCGACGGGCCGTCAAACTCGCCATGCCCGCTCCCCTTGGTGCCCCAGGTGGAGACGAGGCTCCCCTCATTGTCGTATGTGGTTATCCGGTGTAGCGACTCGTCGGCCAGGTAGAGGTTGCGCTGCTTGTCCAAGGCCAAAGCCGTTGGCCAGACCATCTGTCCCGCTTCTCTGCCGTAGCTGCCGATCTGACCGAAGTACTCGTGGTCACGCGTGACCATCTGGATTCCAACGATGTTGAGCGCGGTGGTGTTGCTGCGGCTCACCACGAATATCCGGCCGTCGTCCCTTATGGCCATGGCCGTTGGCATCATGAACCCACGGCCGCCCTGGTCTGCGCAGAATCCAACGTTGGTGAGGTACTCTAACCGAAACGCTGTCGTCGTCATCGGACCGTTCTCCTGAGGCTACGCCATCTGGTATTCCTGCGTCGACACTATCAGCTGGATGAGAGCGACGACCGCCTCGTCAGCCCTGGGGGACAGTACCTCGTCGGAGAAGCTGACTTCGCCGAACTTGGTCGCGTAATCGACGAGGTTCCTGTGTGTGCTGTCCAAGAGGTCCAACGGGCCAAGTACCTCAAGACAGGCGCCCACCAGTTTCTCTGGCGAGAGCGCGGAGCCCTTTGCCGTCCGACCGATGCGGTCGATGACGGCCCTCACACCTGGCCTGTCGGGATCATTGAGGATTTTTCCCACAAAGTTGACTCGCTCGACGTAGGTTCCGGTGTTGATCCACTCGCTACCGCCCTGCCACCCTTCGACGCTGGGTGGGGCCATGAGCGCCTGGCCCATGTTGGCGCAGGCGCTTGCGGCGGCGTAGGTGTCGCCGGATGGGATCTCCAGGCCACCGGCCAGCCTCATCGTGCCTACGACCATCTCTGCCGGGCTCTTTATTCTGGCGAAGCGAGAGGCCTCCGACTTGAAGAAGTCGGAGGTGAATGTTGCCCGGAGCATCTCCTTGATGCTGTACCCGGACTCGAAGTAGGCCTTGGTCATGACCTCGATGGCTGCGGGGTCACGGGGCGGCATGTGTGGCCATTGCGGGACTGGAAGCTCGTCGGCGACGAAGAAGTGGTACAGGTGCCGGGCGATGAACTCCGCGGTCGCTTGCTGTTTGCAGATGATATCCACCGCGTCTTCGCCGTTGAAGTCGCCCGTCTCGCCGAGCAGCGTCTTCTCGCCGTGGTCGTGGTCCTCATCGTCGTACTCGAACTGCCAGGAGATGTATCCGTAGGGCCTCGCGGTGTTGTTCCGCATCTTGATCGACATGTAGTCGGGGTTTACGACCCGCCATCCGGTAAACGCCCTGGCACACTCCTTGATGTCGTCCTCGGTATAGTTGCCAACCCCCATCGAGAATAGCTCCAGAATCTCTCGGCCATAGTTCTCGTTGATCGAGTCCTTATGGTTGTCCTGATTGTCCAGCCACATGAGCATGGCTGGATCACGAGAGAGCTGGACGAGAAGGTCGCGGAAGCTGCCCATGCCGTGCTCTCTGAACATGTCTATCTGACTGGTTACCACCCGCGCCTGGATCAGCTTCGTAGCGCCGGTGGCGAATACTCTGTGCCAGAACAGGCACATCTTCTCTCGCAGAGGTGAGTCGGTCGTCGCCATCCGATAGATCCAGTGGGCCGCGGCGGCTGGAGAGCCGCGGAGGTCCGACTGGTCTACGTGATACCGCCGGATCAGATCGTCAGGCAATACATCCGCTGCGGTGGGGTCGAGAAGGTCGTCCAGAGTGGCTTCATAGCCTCGCTCCAGAGCGAGGTCGAGC
The DNA here is from genome assembly GCA_022566795.1 of Chloroflexota bacterium. Lineage (GTDB taxonomy): Bacteria > Chloroflexota > Dehalococcoidia > Lucifugimonadales > JADFIF01. Next base: position 14,359 of record JADFIF010000046.1, on the reverse strand, counting down.
TCCGCCGGCGTCGCTCCGAATCCCGCTCGTCTGAGCAGATGGGCCATCAGCTTGGGGTCGGTCCTCGTTTGAGTCGTAGCCATCGTGGCTCCCCCCTGTCTCGAAGTTCTCAGAAAGGCATCCAGATTCTATAACACTCCGGCAAGACGAGCGAGCGGTTATCCCGTTGAGTCTGGCCAGTCCAGAGTGGCGGCGAGGTTCACTCCGCCTCTCCAGCCCGCTCTTTCGACGTATTCCCAGCTCGGCCGTGGGCCTATCAGGGTGCTCCCGCGGGTGGTTCTCGTCGCCCGGGCAACACGCTCGCTGAGCGGGTGATATGATTTCGTGCGCCGAGCCGACTCGTAGGAAGGAGAGCCAGTGAAGTTCGGTGTTTCCCTCACCTTCTCGGTGGCCCTGGGGGCCCCGCTGTTGGAACAAGGTCCGTATGCAGAACGCCTGGCCCGTACTGCCGAGGAGTCGGGACTCGACTCCATTTGGTTCGCCGACCGCACGGTCTACCCCGCGGACCTTGTCGCCCGATATCCCGACAGGTGGGGTCCAGGGCGATCGGACCCCCGGGGCCAGGATGTGCTGGAACCTGTGACGGCTCTAAGCTTCGTCGCGGGTATGACCAAGACGCTCAAGCTAGGGTTCAGTATCTTGGTGCTGCCCCTCAGGCATCCGGTGTTGAACGCCAAGATGATTACGACGCTCGACGTGCTGTCAGGCGGCCGAGTCATATTCGGCGCCGGGGTCGGCTGGATGCCTGAGGAGTTCGAGGGGATGGAGGCCGACTTCAAGACCAGGGGCTCGGTCACTGACGAGCACATCGAGATGTTCAAGGCCTTGTGCACCGAGGAAGTGCTCGAGTATACAGGCCGGCACTTCCAGATATCGGGCAAGACCTTTTTCCCGAGGCCGGTGCAATCGCCCCACCCTCCAGTATGGATTGGCGGCAACAGCTCTGCAGCCCTCCGTAGAGCGGTGCGGCTGGGCGACGGCTGGTTTCCCATAGGGCTCACTCCAGAGGAGCTGGCGGCAGCAAGACACCGATTGCGGCGGCTATGCGAAGAGGAAGGTCGAGACCCGGACGCCGTCCTTCTGGCGCTTTCCCTGCCACTTCACCTCGGTCGTCCACAGCGCGGTGCCGATGGAGGTCGCAGACCGCTTACAGGAGAGCTGTCGGATATAGTGGACGACGTGGCGCGGTACCGAGATGCAGGCCTCGAATACCTAGTGTTCTCGGTGCCATCAGAAGACCGAGCGTACACTGTCGAGGCGATCAAACGCTTCGCCGAAGAAGTGGTCAATCCCTAGCTGATATGACGACTCCCCGCTGTCAGGCGGCCCGCAAGCCCAAGAGGGCTAGAGGCCTGGCCAAGCGTATCCCACGCTGAAGCGAGAGAGGATTGACAAGCACCAAAGACCGGCATAAGCTCCGACCACCTCATTCGCACCCGCTATCGGCACGGGGCGGCCGAAAGAGGGATCCCGGTCGGAATCTACCGGCGCCACTTTGATCCGATTTCGGCCCTGGTCGGAGGCAAGGATGACCTATGTCATGACGAACACCTCCCAATTCGGCACGCCGGGTCGATCTGTTGCCGCCCACGCCACGGCTACTCGAATTCCGCGGCCACATCTCCCGTTCGGCGGTATAGGGCGGAAGGTCTTCATCGGTCTATCGCCTTGACGAGCGAGGGGTAGCCCTCTAACCTCGACTGCCAAGGGACACTCGGACCGGGGCCGGCGCGAATCGTGGTACGCTGCGGTCGCCGGATCGACTTACTATAATTGGCCCCAACCCTGCGCGAGGCCTACTCCGCGGGTTCGGAGTCGACAAGGAGGTCGCATGGACGAAAACAAAGAGCTGCTCATGAGGATGCTCAGGCTGATGATGCTGATCCGAGCCTTCGACGAGAACGTCAAGGTGATGGTGCAGAGCGCGGAGCTGGTTGGCGCCGCTCACTGCTATATCGGCGAGGAGGCGGTCGCGGTGGGCGCCTGCGCCGCGCTACGCGACGACGACTACATTACTGGCAACCATCGCTCGCATGGGCACCCTCTGGCCAAGGGCGGCGACGTCCGGAAGGCGATGGCGGAGCTGCTCGGCAAGAGCACTGGGTTCTGCAAGGGCAAGGGCGGCTCGATGCACCTCGCGGATTTCAGCATCGGTATCCTGGGGGAGTCCGGAATCGTCGCCTCGGCCCTGCCCGTCGCGGTGGGGGCGGCCCTGGGCACCAAGATGCAGGGTAAGGACAGGGTTGTGGTCTCCTTCTTCGGCGACGGAGCGAGCAACCAGGGGGCGTGTCACGAGGCGATGAACCTGGCGGCCATCTGGAAGCTTCCGGTGATCTTCCTTTGCGAGAACAACCAATACGCGGTGACGACGTCTTTCAACGAGTCCGTCGCTGTCGAGAATATCTCGGACAGGGCAGTCGCCTACAACATGCCGGGAGTGCTGGTAGACGGCCAGGACGCCATGGCGATGTACGAGGCGACTACCCAGGCGGTCGCAAGGGCGAGGGCCGGCCAAGGACCGACGCTGCTGGAGGCGCGGACGTACCGGTACGAGGAGCACTCGGAGGGGCTCGGCCGCATCCTTCGCGAGCCCTACCGCACCGAAGAGGAGATCGACGCATGGCGTCAGCGGGACCCCATCGACATCCACACGGCGATGCTCATCGAGCAAGGGATCGCCACACAGGCGGAGGTGGACCAGGTCCAGTCGGAGGTCGCGACCGCGATCGAGGAAGCCCTCCAGTTCGCCCGCGAGAGTCCATATCCGGCCCCCGAGGACCTCTTCGGAGACATGTACGCCGACCCTATCCCGATGCCGTAGCCGAATCTACCACCCCGATTCTTACTAATAGGTGTTGAGACATGCCGGAGATCACTTTCGTCGAGGCCCTGAATCAGGCTATCAAAGAGGAGATGCGTCGCGACGAGTCCGTATTCATCATGGGAGAGAGCATTCGTGGCGGGATCTACGGGGTCACCGGCGGGCTTTCCAGCGAATTCGGTGACAGAGTAATCGATACGCCGCTGTCGGAGAACGGGTTCATGGGTGCGGCTGTAGGGGCGGCGGCCGTGGGGATGCGCCCCATCGTGCAATCACTGTCCAGCTTTATGTGGGTGGCGATGGACCAGCTCGTTAGCCAGGCCGCCAAGATGCGCTACATGTTCGGCGGGCAGGTCAATCTCCCGATCGTGTACCGATGTGGGATGAACTACGGCAACAACATCGCCGCCCACCACACGGACCGTCCCTACCCCATGTTCATGAACATGCCCGGCCTCAAGATCGCCATACCGACCGGCCCAGCCGACGCAAAGGGCTTGCTGAAGACAGCCATCCGCGGGAACGACCCGGTGATGTTCTTCGAGGACAACAACCTCTCCGGTGTTCGCGCCGAGGTGCCGGAGGAAGAGTACACAATACCCTTCGGCGTCGCCGACGTGAAGCGGGAAGGGTCCGACGTAACCGTCGTGGCGTTGGCGGGGATGCTGAGGCGAGCGCTTGCGGTTGCCGAAGCGCTGGAAGAAGAGGGTATCTCGGTGGAGGTGGTGGACCCTCGCACCATAGTGCCGCTGGACAAGGACACGATCTTGAAGTCGGTTGAGAAGACGGGGCGTCTGGTGGTCGTCGACCCGGCCCACAAGAGCTGCAGCGTGGCCAGCGAGATCTCCGCGATGGTGGCTCAGGAGGGGTTCTGGACTCTACAGGCGCCGATACAGCGCGTCGCAAGCCTCGACTGCCACTTCCCATTCAGCCCGGCGCTGGAGAAGCTGGTGTTCCCCAACGAGGAAAAAATAACCGACGCCATTTACGCGGCGGTGGCGTAGGCTCTGGGGCCAAACGACGGCCGCCGCCAGGTAGCTGAACGGCCCCGGGAGAACTCTGATGGCGACAAACGTGCTGCTCCCCCAATGGGGCATGAACATGGAGGACGGGCTGCTCGTCAAATGGCTGGTCAAGGAAGGGGACGCGGTTGAGGCGGGCCAGCCGCTGGTAGAGGTCGAGACGGCAAAGATCGAGTCGGAGCTCGAGACGCCCGTAGCCGGCATTGTCGCCCACATCATGGCCCCGGAGGGGACCACCGTAGACGTGGGCACAATCGTTGCCGTGGTCGCGGACCCGGGCGAAGACGTGCCCCGACCGTCCACGGCTAGTCCTCCTCGCGGGCCCAGGGTCGAAAGGCGAAAGCCTCCCGGCGCGGCCGCCCTCGGGCAACGGGGCCGTGGCGTGCAGGTGACTCCTGTCGCCCGACGGCTCGCGGGCCAGCACAACATCGACTTGGACCGCGTTCAAGGGACCGGCCCCAACGGCCGAATCATCGAGGAGGACGTGACCCGCGCCGTCGAGGCCGAACTTTCCGCCGAGCGGAGGCCGGCGGTCCAGGTCGTGCCTCGCGCGAGGCAGCTCGCAAGCCGGCACGGGATCGAATTGAGCCAGGTCCAGGGCACTGGCCCCGATGGTCGAGTCCTCGTTGCCGACGTCGAGCGAGCGATCTTCACGCTCGCCCCTAGTGGCGTCGCGGAGGTGATTCCACTCAAGGGGATCAGGAAGACCATCGCCGACCGAATGATGCACAGCGCCCAGTCCACGGCGCCGGTGACGCTGACGACCGAAGCCGACGTAACCGAGGCGGTAAGATTCAAGGAGGAGCTACTCTCCAGGTGGCGCGAACATCGAGTACGGCCGCTGGAGATAGACCTGATAGTCAAGGCCACGGCCGAGGCGCTCAAGGAGCACCGGCGGCTGAACGCATCGGTTGGCGAAGACGAGATACGTCTGCTGAAAGAGATCAACGTTGGGGTGGCGACGGCCGTGCCGGACGGCCTAGTGGTCCCGGTCATCAAGCGCGCCGACGAGAAGGACCTCCTGTCTATCGCGCGGGAGATACGGGAGATGGCGGACAAGTCGCGGAAGTCGCAGCTGTCGGTGGACGACGTGACGGGGGCGACCTTCACCGTCACATCCCTCGCAAGCTACGACATCGACGCGTTCACACCCATCATAGACTCACCGCAAGTTGCTATCCTGGGAGTCGGCAGGGTCGCTGAGAAGCCCGGCGTGCACCGCGGAGAGGTTATGGTGCGGTCGATGATGTTTCTCAGCCTGACATTCGATCATCGAGCACTGGACGGTGCGCCCGCGGGAGAGTTTCTTCGGGCCGTCAAGCAGAAGCTGGAAGCGCCTGGCTGGATGGATTCCGAGCACCCGAAACGCTGATTCTTGGCGGTAGACTACTTGATCAGCCGGCGATACATGAAGAACGAGGCCAGCCGCAAGGCTACAAGCGTAAAGGCGATCATCTCCAGGAGCCACAGGAGCATCCACCACGACATATCGCCGGTGACCAGGCCTCGGACCAGCGCCGCGGACGGCGTCAGCGGCAACGCCCATGCGGCCGCCTCGAGGCCGTCCGGAAGGCGGTCCAACGGGAAGAAGACCCCGCTCGCCCAGAACATCGGGAGCACGAACAGCGTGAAGAAGTTGTTCATCGCGCCTATCGTCGTGGCCGTCGCCGTCAGAATCATCGCGATCGAGCCGATCATCAGCCCTATCAGGTAGGCCGTGGGAATCGCGAGCAGGGCCAGCGGGGAGCCGACGAGACCGAAGGCGGTGGCCATGGTCAGAACCGCAGCACCGGCCACCAGGGCCCGGGTGGCCCCCCACATGACCTCGCCCACCACGATGTCGGCGGGTCCGAGAGGCGTGAACAGGATCGCCTCGTAGAGGTGGTGCGTCTCCATGCGCAAATAGGCCCCGTACGTGCTGTCGAAGGTTGCATGGAAAACCGCCTGGCTGGCGATGAGTCCCGGAGCCAGAAACTCGGCGTAGCTCAGGTCTCCGATGTCCTCCACGAAGGCTCCCAGCCCGAAGCCCACCGCCACCAGCATGACCAGGGGCTCGACCGCGATCCCGCCGATCTCGACCTTCCACGCCCGGACGAAGGCGTCGCGGTTCCGCTGCCAGACCCGGAAGCCGCCCCAGATCGGGGTCGTTTGGATCGATTGCGCGAGGGCCGTCATGACTCGCGCAGCTCCCGCCCCGTCAGCCGCAGGAAGACATCCTCCAGATTGCCGGGCCGCCGGATGACATCGTAGTCGTCCAGATCGCTCGGGATCTGGTTGGAGCCATTCACACCGTAAAGCAGCACCGCGTCGCCGCGGTCCTCCGCCTCCAGTCCGTGGCCGTTGAGGCCGCTCAGAAGCTGTGACTTGCGCCGCCAGTCGACGCGGATCTCCACGACCTCTTGCCCAACGTGGCTCAAGATCAGATCAGAGGGAGCGCCTTCCACCAGGATTCGGCCCCTGTCCATCACCACGAGGCGGTCGCACAGGTACGCGGCCTCCTCCATATAGTGCGTCGTCAGCAGTATAGTGATGCCCTGCGACTTGAGGTGGAGCAGCTTGTCCCAGACCAGGTGGCGGGTCTGCGGGTCGAGGCCGGTCGTCGGCTCGTCGAGCACCAGGATGCTCGGCTCGTGCAGAAGCGCCCGCCCGATCAGCAGCCTGCGCCGCATGCCACCCGAAAGCTCGTCGGGGCTCTGGTAGGCCTTGTCACGAAGCTGGAATAGCTCCAGCGCCTCCCACGCGTGCCTTCGAGCCGCCTCGCCGTCGATGTTGAAGTAGCGGCCGTAGGACAGCAGGTTCTGGAGCACGTTGAGTCCCGAGTCGAGGCTGTCGGCCTGGGACACGACCCCGAGCGCCGACTTGATGGCCCGCTGATCGCGAGTAACGTCCCAGCCCTGCACGAGCAGCTCTCCGGCGGTTACCGGCGAGACGCACGAGATCATCTTCATCGTGCTGGTCTTGCCCGCGCCGTTGGGCCCAAGGAAGCCGAAACACTCGCCCTGCCGGATGTCAAAGCTGATTCCATCCACGGCCGTGAGGTCGCGGTACCGCTTGGTCAGATCGCGCGCGGAGATGACGGTCGGGCTCTGCAAGGATCGGTGCGTGATTCTGGGGGTTGCTCGCGGATGTTCTGTGGGGGGTCCTCGCGGCTGGGCGACCCCTGCCCGACGATTGGAGTTGCAATGGCTAATCGGGCTCTTCCTGGGTACGGGACAACACTCTCCGACTACGCACTATAATGCGCACCAAAGGAGGCAGGCGATGATCTCGGAGGATCTCGAATATGCGATGTTCTCCCGGAAGGAGATGGAGAGCCGGTATGCGCGTGCACGGGAACTCATGGGGCGCCGGGGCATCGACGCCCTGCTCATATCGGGTGAGGAGAATTTTCAGTATTTTACCGGAACCGCCGCCAGCCTAGCGCTGCACTACTCCTTAACAAGGCCCTCTATCTTCATCCTGCCCGCGGACCGAGAACCGATAATCGTGACCCAGGGAAGGGATAACCTGGTTCTGGGCTCATACGTTACTGATATTCGTCAATACGACGAGATCCTCAGCTTCCCTCTAACGGTCGTCCTAGAGGCTATTGGAGACGCGGGGCTGAAGCGAAACCGTTTGGGCGTTGAACTCGGGCTGGAGCAGAGGATGGGGATGCCCGTGGGGGCCTATCTTGACCTGGTGAGCCGGATGTCTGATACGGAGTTCGTGGACGCTGCCGACATTATGGTTGGGCTCAGGATGGTGAAATCCGGTGAAGAGCTAGCTTATATGAAGCGGGCTGCCGAAGTCACTGGCCTGGCGCGGCAGAGACTCTTCGGCCAGGTGGTACCCGGGATGACGGAACGCGAGGTCGCCAGACGCATGCGTCAACTCGTCTTGGAAGAGGGGGGAGATCGGACCTCGTTCGTGATCCTGCAGCTTGACGTGGCCGGGTCGAAGAACCAGTTTCACTACGACAGACCGCTGCAAGCAGGAACCATACTAGCCGTCGACGCGGGCGCGTACGTCGGGATGTATACAGTCGACTACGTGCGCATGGCGTCTCTAGGACCTGCCACCGACACCCAGAAGCGTGTCCACAGTGCGGTGCTGGATGTGAACGAGAAGATGGCGGACGCCCTGAAGCCTGGCGTAACGTGCTCGGAGATATACCGTTTGGGCGCCAGAGCTATCGAAGATTCGAGAGACAAAGTTGCCGATCTAACGAGACTGTCCGGTGCCAGAATGGGCCACGGCCAGGGCATGCTGTTGACAGAACCCCCCAGCGTAAACCCTGAAGACCACACGAGGCTGGAGCCGGGAATGGTGATCAGCACGGAGCCTGGCGTGAGGTCGGGGAACGTCCAGTTCCAATGGGAGGACGTTCACGTGATCACGGAAGAGGGCCATGAGCAGCTTACCCTCGAGACGGATAAGTTGAGGGAGCTCGCCTTTTGAAGTGGGCCTGATGAGAGCCACGCGTCAGCGGGGAGCGGGGCTTCGGAGGGTTCTTTACGCGTTGGCTCGGTAGATTCAGTCCGGAGGCTCCGGGTCGGTTCCCAGACGGCGCACAACCAAAAAGCCCTGGACGTTGAGCCAGGGCTTTTCGGTCCGGCTATGAGAGCAAGTCAGTCGTCGGCCGCTACGGCGGCACCGAGCCTGTCCTTGACGATCGCCTTCAACTCCTTCACCCGGTTAAGGTGAGGAGTCTGGTTGCCCTCTTCCTTCTTGTCATAGATCTTGTCGCCGTCCACAAACACCTGCAGAATCCCGGCGACTCCAGGGGTAATCGTAGTGGCTACGTCTCCGCCGCCAACTGCGTAGAACTCGGTGGCCATCCAGGCCGCCACTCCAATATATCCTCAAGGTACGCAGTAGATGATCTCTACGTCCAGTTTCCCTTCTCCAGCCATGCACAACTCCTTCATCGAGAATTGCCAGCGCACTCATTGGGATGCGCGGCTTCATGGTCTAAAAGCTATCAGAAGTCCCTTGGCCATGTCAAACCGAGGGATGTGCCTGCTGGCCGGTAGATGCTCCGCCACCTGGAGCCCGTCCGGCGCTTTGCCCTCTGTCAGGCGTGGCCGCGACAACGGCAGGTGCCAGTATGCGGGGGACGGTCTGAGACAGACGCTCTCTGCCGCTGGCGCGGTGAAGCTGTGTTGAGCCGGCTCCCCTTGACGCAAGAGATGCCGGTGACTATGATAACGGCCACTTACGCAGCGGTTGCGGCAGTTTATTCGCAGTCACGGACGGGAAGGCCGCAACTGAGGAACAAGGGAGGTCGAAATGGCAAAGCTGGTGGAAAACTACAGGGTCCATATTGACGCGAAGCCCGAAGACGTTTTTTCCTACATATCCGATCTGACGCGGCACGGAGAGTGGAACGAGAGCCTCAGGGTAGAGACGGTGTCGGATGGACCTGCCGCCGTCGGAAGCCAGTACCGCTCCACCGGCCGTATGATGGGCAAGGAGTTCCAGAACGATGTTCGCATTACGGAGTTAGAATCGCCGACGCGCTTGAGCTTCATCTCCAACGACGGGAAAAACGATTTCCTGCAAGAGTTCACGTTTGAGCCCATGAACGGTGGAACCCGCCTGGAGCGCCGGCTCACTACAGAAATGAACCCCATCATGAAGCTGATGTTCAAGGCCGTCATTGGACCATTGGTGGCGACCCCCTCGATGAACAAGTCCCTGAAGGCTCTGAAGGGAAAGCTGGACGCCGCCGAATCCCGCTGAGGCTTTACTCAAGATCTTGGTCAAGCCTCTAGCCTTCAGAACCCCACTCGGACCCAGGCAGTTTGATATGGTTAGCTCCGCTTAAGGAGACCAACGCGAAGGTGACGGTCCTCACACTACGCTGCTGCTCCTCGGCATGTTGATTCTGATGCCACCAGGGGCCGTGGCAGCGGACCTATGCGAGCTCGGGTGTAACGAGGATGAGCTACCTGTACCTACTCCGCACTCGACAACCCTTCAATTCGAAAAGGCCGAGATCCCCAGTGGGCACACCGGACTCTCGGGCATGGACCAGGAAACCGAAGTCATCGAATTCAAGCAGGGCAACGACCAAGTACAAAGGAAACACCCCGGGGCCTCATGTTCCCCTGTCGGCTTGGTCTGCACCGAGGTTGTCAGAAGGTGTATTACTGATAGACGTGACAGTGACAATCGAGCCTTCATTCGGCACAGAATGAACCTGCCGCATCCGTTTGATCGATAAAGAGTTGCGGCCCTCGCTGGGTTACCCCCGGCCGACGAAGGGCATGTCGTTTGCCATTATCGTCATGAACAAGACATTCGTGTCGAGCGGAAGGTTCGCCATGTAGACCACCGCGCTGGCCACGTGGTCCACGTCGAAAGTAGGCTCTGTCATTATCGTGCCGTTGGGCTGCGGAACGCCGCCGTGCATTCTCGCCGTCATCGGGGTCTCGGCGTTGCCGATGTCTATCTGCCCGCACGCGATGTTGTACTTGCGCCCATCCAGCGAGGTACACTTGGTGAGTCCTGTTATGGCGTGCTTGGTGGCAGTATAGGCTACGGAGTCTGGCCTTGGCGCGTGCGCGGATATGGAGCCATTGTTGATGATGCGCCCGCCCATGGGGTCCTGGTTCTTCATGATCTTGATCGCCTCCTGAGTGCACAGGAAAGAGCCCGTCAGGTTGATGTCCACCACCATTTTCCAGTCCTCGTAGGCCAAGTCTTCCATCGGTACTCGGGGCGCACCCAGTCCCGCGTTGTTGAACAACACGTCGAGCCGCCCGAAGGACTCGTGCGTCTTGGCGAACAGGGCTTTGACGGCATCGCGGTCCCTAACGTCGGTGGGCACCACTAGCACCCGCGAGCCGGCCTCCCCTGCCTCCGCCTTTGCCTCCTCCAGGGGCTCCAGGCGGCGTCCGGCGACGGCAACGGAATACCCCTCCTTCACAAGCGCGAGGGCAGCATGCTTGCCAACTCCCGTGCCCCCTCCAGTAACGATTGCGACCCTGCCGTTCGAGCTCATACCTCAAAACTCCTTCGCCGTTCGTGTGACGCTCCCGCGGCGGCCAGCTACGACTTCCGGTCCCGTGCCGACTGACGCTACGTCCGTGGCCATACTGCGGCCACGACAGATGGGCCGAGTGTAGCAACCTCATACCTGCGTGGTCAAACAGGGTTTTCAAACGGACCCTGGCGCAGGGAGGGATCGTCGCGCCGGGGAGGGCGAATTTACGCTTACCGCTATTCGCCCACAAGCGTGCCGGCGGCGCTCTGATGAAGCGAGGTATAGTAGACTTGCGGCGGAGATCAGGCCTGAGATAAGAGCATCTGAGATCGTACTCGTGGACCGAGGTGGTGAGATGAGAAACAACTCCCCTGTCAAGAACGGACCTCTGGATGGGCTCAGGGTCATCGATTGGACGATGTGGCAGTTCGGGCCGGTCTCGACGATGATGCTTGCGGACATGGGCGCTGAGGTCATCAAGGTCGAGTCGTTGGATGGCGACCACGGACGTCAGTTTGGCCGAATAGGCGGCATCATCTCGGATCTTCCCGAAGGGGTTAACGCCTACTTCGAAGGCATGAACCGCCAGAAACTGGGGATTGCGCTGAACCTGAAGAGTGCTGACGGCCTGGAGGTGATGTACAAGCTGGTTGCGAAGTCCGACATCTTCGTCGAAAACTTTCGAAAGGGCGTCGCCGAGAATTTGGGCCTCAGCTACCAGGACCTGACCAGATACAACGAGGACATCATCTACGCCTCGGCATCCGGATATGGGCCGGAGGGGCCGGACTCCGGCAAGCCTGCCTTCGCGTTGACGGCTGAGGCAAGAGCGGGCGCGTTGTGGTGGTTTGGACCGGATGACGACACCCCCTATCAGCTCGACATCGCCGACCAGATCGCGGGCATGATGCTGTCATATGGCATCATCGGCGCGGTTGTGGCCAGGGAACGCTTCGGTTTTGGACAGCGGGTCGATATCTCCCACCTCGGCAGCATGATCTGGGCCAGAGGGATGCAGAACGGCATATCGTTTCTGACGGGGAAGGAGTTCGAGCGTTTCGACCGGCAGAGCGTCGGCCAGATACTGTGGAACTACTACAGGTGCAAAGATGGGGAGTGGATAGCCTTCTCCATGGGCCAGGACCGGTACTGGGCTCCATTCTGCCGCGCGCTTGGGAGGACGGACCTGGTCGATGACCCTCGTTTCTCCACCATGGACGCCCGGTACGAGAATCGAGTTGAGCTAGTGCAGCTGCTGGACGGCATATTCGCCTCCAAGAGCAGCGACGAATGGGTGCGGATTCTCACGGGAAACGAAGAGGTCATATGGGAGCGGGTGCAACGCACCCTGGACCTGCCAACCGATCCCCAGGTCGTTGCCAACAGCTACGTGGTGGATTTCGATCACCCGGTGCTAGGCCCTACGAAGTGGACGCAAACGCCCGTGACCTACAGCAAGACACCGCTGTCGACCCGGAAGATGGCCCCTGCGCATGGCGAAAACACCGAGGACATCTTGATAGACCTGCTGGACTACACGTGGGATGACCTGGTGGCCCTAAAAGATAAGGGTGTAATCCTTTAGTGACTATCTCAAAATCCCGTCCAGGGAGTCCAGAGGGGCTGACCCCTCTGGCAAGGGGTCTGGGGGATGTGCCCCCAGGAGCCAAAGACCCTATGGGCGGGTGGGTCGGAACATGGCATTTGCCTTTTTGAGATAGTTTCCTAGCGAGCCGCAGCGCGAGCTCGGGGTCCTACAGCCGAAGAATCCGCTCGGCGTTGGCGCCCACGATGCCTTCCTTCTCACTTTGCGATAGAACCGGAAGGCTCATGACCCAGTCCGCGCTATAGTCTACGTCGTACCAGGGGAAATCCGACCCCATCATGACTCGATGAGGGCCTATCTCTTTGATCAGCCGCGCAAGCTCCAGATTGCTCGGCGCCTTCGTTCCTCCAGTCCACGCCAGGATTTCAGAGCAGTCGAAGTAGGCCTGCGGGTAGGCATCGGCACATTCCCTTATCTGTCCCCAGGCTCCGCCTCCGAGGTGAGCAAGCACCAGGACCAGGTCTGGAAAAGCCTTGAGCACGTCCGCGAAGGCGCGGGGCTCCGCGTACTGGTCAGGACCCCTCGCCGGGCCCGAGTGAGCAATTATGGATATGCCCTCCTCAACGCACGTCTGGTATATGGGCCACATGCGTCGATCGCTCATGTGCACCTGCTGGATGATTCCGTGAAGCTTGATTCCTTTGGCGCCGCCATGCCTGACCTGGTCAACGATGTGGTCGCACATCTCCTCCACGGGCAACACCCATGGGTCTGCGGCTATGAAAGGCACGAACTCGGGATGCTCCTTGGCCACACCACAGGCCCATTCGTTGAAGCTCTTCAACCGGTCGCCCATGCTCTCGTCGATGCGCTCTATCTCACGCCTCTCCTCCGTCGGAGTCAGCCCCTCGGGCAGCTCCGCGATAGCCTGCTGCCTGGCTGGCGATAACCCGAACAGGTTGACGGCGACGGCTTTGGCCGCGCCGGCCTCGCTCAGCGCTTTCAGCGCGTCGCCGACGTCGCCCGCGAATCTACCGGAGTGGACCTCGGCCTTATCTCCGTACTCCCATATCTCGTAGTTGTCCTTTTCCCATAGCGCCAGGTCCTGGGACTCGTACATATGCAGGTGACAGTCGATTATCAGAGGATTCGGCATGGCGTCACTCTCGAGTTACTTTCAGCCCGCAGGACGCCACGCTAGTCAACGCCCCCGTCGACACGCTGCAGTGTTTTCGCCTTCCGCCTGGCGACCCATCGGGGCTGGTCGCATATGTGGCCCAGAAACTCGAGAATCGTATGGGCGCCCAGATACGATGTGATCCCCGTACCCACGTCGAGCTGCGGGTTGACCTCCACCAGGTCGAAGCCAACGACATCCATGCGTCGCGCGATTGCAATCAGCGAATCGCGCAGCTCCGCGTAGCTCATCCCGTTGGGCTCAGCCGACACGCAGCCGGGGACCAGTGGAAGGTCGAGGACGTCTATGTCGATGCTGACGTAGCAACGGTCATCCTGCGGTAGGCCGCTGACCAGTCCCTCCGGCCCGATGTCGCGGAACTCCTCCATGCCCACAATGCGATTCCCGTCGCTACGGGAGTCCTCCACCCAGGCGCGGCGGTTCCGAAGACTCCGGATGCCTACCTGCGTCAGGCTGCGCACATGGTCCATGTGGTGGATGTGGCGGAAGGCATGCGAGTTCGTGTACTCGAAGCCGTGCATGAAGGGCGAGTAGTCGATGTGGGCGTCGAAATGGACGACGTGGAGCGGCTCCTCGTAGGCGCGAACGACGGGGAAGGTAATGGCGTGGTCTCCGCCCAGGACCACCGGCATCGCCCCGCGGGCCAGCACCTGCCGCGTCATGGCGGTGATGTTCTGGAAAGTTCCCTCCACGTTGGTGGGCAGGATGTCGGCGTCACCGACGTCGACAATCCTCCGATTTAGCATCTCGTGTTCAAGGAACATCCTGTCCGCCTCGTGGTCGTAGTAACCCTCTTTGCCGA
>JADFIF010000045.1 GCA_022566795.1 Chloroflexota bacterium | reverse complement strand
ACGTTGGCCATCGCCTGACGCACCTTGAGGAGTGTGGCCTGCTGCCGCTGGTAGGCGTCCGCGAACACCTGCCGGGGGTCCTGCGCGGGTGCGAGCAGCTTGTTCATCCACACCTTTATGATCAGGGTCAGCCGGCGAAGTATGCTCGTCATGACGTCTTCCTCACTCTCGACACTCAGGGTCCCCTAGGAGACCGCAGGCTCCTGCTGCGTCTCCGTCGACTCACCCATGGACACGCGTCGACGGCCTCGCTGGATCCTCCAGTAGAAGGACGCCAGTCCGCCCATCGCCGCCAGGGTTATCACACGGGTCAGGAGGGTCTTCCCCGAGCCCACGTCGAGGACCGGCGTCGCGTCGGCCAGCGTGTTGCCCACGATGGCCGCAGCGGCGTAGGCCCCAACAACGGCGGCGGTGTAGACCAGAGTGGCCTTCCTCGGCATCACGAAGGCGAACGCCAGGAGGACCGGGTAGTACATGATGAAGAACGGACTGCTCAGCCCCTTGTCGTCGCTGACAAACATGACCACCACGGTGATGATCGCCACATCGATCATACTGGCGGCCGCGATCAGCGCCTTGTTGCCCGGCTTCTCCATCAGGTACCGGCCGTGCAGGAAGAAGTTGACGCCCATCAGACCCAGCACCGGGAGGATCCCGATCACCCTGTCTGTATCGCTTTCGGCTGTCCACAGAACCAGGACCGCCCCGGCGGCGATGAGGAACCACCGCGCCCAGATCATCACGACCTGTCCGAAGAAGACGTCCTCTGCCGCCTCTTGCTCTTTGCTCCTTACGCTAACCATCTCTGTTCTCCTTTCGAGTGCGTTTGGCTGTGTCGACTACTACTGGCCGGCTGGAACCTCTCGCTTGACCTGGGCCAGCAGAGACTCCTGGCGCTCGGCGGCGGCCTC
Source organism: Chloroflexota bacterium (assembly GCA_022566795.1). GTDB lineage: Bacteria > Chloroflexota > Dehalococcoidia > Lucifugimonadales > JADFIF01. Next base: position 17,629 of record JADFIF010000045.1, on the reverse strand, counting down.
GCGCCGGCTGCGCTCGACCTGCCAGTAGATGCTTCCGCACACCGCTACGGCGGCGAGCATGATCAACCGGGTGACAAGTACCTCGCCGCCGGCCCCGCTCAGAGTGGCGGCCCCGATCACTCCATAGACCAGGATGGCCGTGCCCGCGAAGAGGGCCGTGACCCGGGGGTGGAACGCCACGGACAGTGCAAGGATGGCCGGGAAGTAGAACACGAACAGGCCCGACTCCAGGCCGCCCCCCATACCAACCAGCAGCGAGATCACCGTCAGGTCCCCGGCGCTGGCTGCGTAGACGACCGCCGACATAGTCGGCCGCCGCTGCAGGACCTGAGAGTGGAGGTAGAAGTTACCCACCGCCAGCCCCAGGATGACCACCAGCTGAACGGCTAGGTTGCTCGTGTCGTCTGTGATCCACAGGGCCAGGACGAGGCCTGCCACGATCAGCACCCACCGGGCGGCGATGATCACAACCTGGCCGTGAGCCAGGTCGTCGGTGCTCTCGGCGCCGCCCCCGAACAGACTGTGGAACAAGCCCTCGGACCCTTCCCCTGGGACAGGCTGGGCACGCTCCTCGGGCGGGTCGTCGCGGTCGACGTCGACCGGCTCGCCTTCCTTGAACTCGAAGGCCAGCTCCCATTTCCCATCCATGTACTTGAGGAGGCGGGCCGAGTCGGCCCTCTCCGCACATGACCTTGCCTCGCTATATGTCTGGAAGTACCGTACCCTCTCTCCGGGCAGGTTGACTCTCCACTCATTCTTCGGTCTACTCGCTCTTACCATTTCACTCGCTCCTTTCTTCTTGCTCGTCGCCGTCGCCTAACGCCGGCATCTGGGTGCCGGGACCCAGCTCCGCCTTCAGGGCCGCCAGGTCGCTTTCCACCGCGTTGCTCGCCGCCAGCTGCCGAAGCTCAGCCTCGACTTGGTCGCCGCTGTGGGTTGGCAGTGCCAGTGCGCCCGACCCTACCAGCGACTCGATGGCCGAGGCGCGCGCCTGCATCCGCTCGGTCTTCTCGACCGCCCGCCCCAGGGCCATGCTGAGATCGGCGAACTCGCCGGAGACGCCGGTGACCGCCTCGCTGACGCGAACCTGGGCCCTGGCGGCGCTGTATCGAGCGGATACGACGTCCCGCTGGATCCGGAACTCCTCGATCCTGGCGGCCAGCTGCTGGCATACCTCGGCCAGCCGTTTCTGCTCCCCGGCGACCTCCGCGGCCTGAACGTCGAGCTGCTCCAGCTCCGTCAAGACGGTCTGCTTGCGCTGGAGTGCTATCAGGGCCAGATCCTCTCGACCCATGCCGAGCGCCCGCCTGGCCTGATCCCCGATGCGTGGAACCTGCCCCCGGAGCTTGTCGGCCTGCTTCTCCAGCCGCGTCTTCGCAGTCGCCACTTCGACCAGACCCTGCTTCGTCTTCCGAAGCAGCTCCTGTTGCTGCTCATACGCGTAGTCGAGCATCTCCCTGGGGTCCTCGACCCTGTCCATGGCAGAGCTCGCCTTCGCCTTGAAGAGCAGAAAGATCCTAGATATGAGACCCAACTCGTCACCTCCTTCTGAGTGATTCGCCCTCGAGTCTGGACGAATCAAGTAGAGGCAGCGAGGTGCGAATGACCCAAAGCGACGTGGTAGGGGTACCGTTGGGGTTTAGGGTTATGGGGGACGGGGGTCTAGGGTCTGGGGTTTAGGGTTCAGGGGATGGGGTGCAGGAGCGATACGGGGAGTCGGGCCATCGATAGGTCCGACAATGTCACGACTCGGGATGAAATCGGAGCTCAGGCCGGCCGGTGGAGGTGGGTGGACGCGGAAGGCTAGGAAAGGACCGCGTCCGGCAGTCGTGCTGTCTTCCTGAGTCCGTCAACGGGCGGGCAGCCCTCTGCCACCCCCTCCCCCCGCGGGGGAGGATTGAGGAGGGGGCGTTACCCATGTCCCCGGTTCGTACCAGAGGGGAGGAGGCTCGTCGTAAGGGCGCACGGCGTGCGCCTTACACCCCTCCGCAGATTCTTCGCGGCGGCTCCCCGCCACCTCCTCCCCCGCGGGGGAGGATTGAGGAGGGGGGCGGCCCACGGCTGCCTACTTGAAGGCCGGGATTACCTCTTTGCCGAAGAGCTCGATGGAGCGTTTGGCCTTCTCGTGGGGTATCTGGTCGGACTGCATGATGAGCAAGGTCTGGTCGACGCCGACCTCCTGGTGACGCTTTACCGAGTTTATGCAGCTGTCGGGGTCGCCGGCCACGATTACGCCGCGCTCGCAGAGCAGGTCCGCGGGCATCTCGCCGAGCATGGCGCGGGGTACGCCGCCGCCGCCCAGGTCCTGCTCGCCGCCCAGGAAGCGCTGGAAGTTAGACTGCAGGTGGTCGGGCACGCCTCCCCAGGACTCCAGCAGCCGCTCGTAGACGTCCTGCCGGTCGGCGGTGTAGGGCCGGTTCGGGCCGAAGAACTCTTTGATCGCCTGGGCACCCAGCTGCTGTGCCTTCTCGTTGTTGTCGCCGCAGTGGCCTAGCGTGAAGTTGGCCCACTGGTTATTGACGAAGGAGCCGACCGGATTCGCGTTCTTGATGTTCTCGCGGTACCGGTCCACGTGCTCCTTCATGCCGGCGGGGGCGCCGGAGCCGAAGGACAGCACGCCAATGCCGTGGCCCGCGGCGATCTCGTAGCTGGCCGGCTGCGTGCAGGCCATCCAGATGGGCGGATGCGGGTCCTGTCGCGGCTTCGGCAGGACCTCCCGGGCCGGCACGTTGAAGTGCTTGCCCTCCCACGAGAATTCCGGCGACGTCCATATCTGAGGGATCATGCGCAAGGACTCTTCCATGATCTCGCGGGTGTCCCTGGGGTCGATTCCGAGTCCCATCTGCTCGTAAGGGCTGCTGCGGCCGACGCCGAACTCGACTCTCCCGCCGGAGAGGTGATCGACCATGGCTACGCGCTCAGCGACCTGCACGGGATGGTGATTGGGCAGGATGACGACCCCGAAGCCCAGCCTGATGCGGCTGGTCATTCGCGCGAGGGCGGAGATGATCACCTCTGGCGCGGAGGAGCCTGAGAAGGTGGTCAGGAAGTGGTGCTCGACGAACCAGAGGTAGTCGAATCCCACCTCGTCCGCCAGAACGCACTGCTCCAGCGTCTCCTCGATCAGTGCTGAGTGGTCGACCTTGAAGTCGGTGTGAGGCCGTTGCATCTCGTACAGCAACCCAAATTTCATCTTGTGCCTCCTTCTTCTTCGGCAGGGCGTACAGCCGTTCTGGGTGGTCGATGGCTAGTCTATCCTTGGGGTTGGACGGAGTCAAACCGCGCTTGCCTTACGTCCGAGCCGACTGTTGACGAAGGAAAGTGCTTATGTGATGGACGCGGCCCTTTTTCCGCGCTACTCCGGCCACACTCACGTTGCCCGTGGTGTAGCACCCGGCTATGATACATTCCGATCGACGATTTCAATGGCAACGGCTCGTGCGCTGCCGAGGTGGCGATGCGAAAGATACTGATAATGGGCGCGGGCGCCGTAGGCGGCTGGTTCGGCGGCATGCTGGCGCGGAGCGGCGCCGACGTGACCTTCCTCGCCAGAGGACGGCAGCTCGAAGCGATGGTGAGCAGGGGGTTGCGCGTCGAGAGCGCCGCGGTCGGGGAGTTCACGGTCCGCCCGGCGGCGGTTGAGAGGCTCGACGGCGGCTGGACGGCCGATCTGATCGTCTACTCCGTAAAGGCCTACCACAACCGGGATGCCATCGAGCTGATCGCCCCGGCGGTCGGGAGCTCGACGGCAATCCTGACGCTCCAAAACGGCGTGGGTGGCGGCGACCAGCTCTCCGAGGCGTTCGGACGAGATACGGTGCTGCTCGGCGCGGCCTACGTGGAGGCGGCGCGAACGGCGCCGGGAGTGGTCGCCCAGGCAGGGTCATCCGAGATCGTGTTTGGCGAGGAGAGCGGCGCGCAAACCGAACGGGTCAGGAAAATCCAAAGTGTATTCGGGCGGGCCGGGGTGGAGGCGCGAGCGTCGACTGACATACTCAGAGACGTATGGAGCAAGCTGGTCTTCATCTGCGCGCTAAGCGGGATGACGTGCATAACGCGCTCGACCTTCGCAGACGTCATGAATACGCCAGCCACACGAGACCTCGCGTGGCGAGTCATGGTCGAAGCGGAGGCCGTCGGCAGGGCAAAGGGCGTGAAGCTCGCGCCCGACATCGTCGACTCGACCATGGGCCACTTTGAAGAGCACAAGGAGGAGCTCATCTCCTCGATGCACGCCGACCTGCGCGCTGGCAACCCTCTCGAGCTGTCGGTGCTGAACGGCGCCGTGTCGAGGATGGGGAGAGAGGCAGATGTCGCGACACCGGCCAACGACTTCATCACGGCCTGCCTGACCGTCGCGGACAACGCCGCGCGGGCGAAGAGCGCCTGAGGCCGGGCCGGATGGTGACAGCGTGCCGGTGTGAACACAGGCGGGGGCGGATTTCAAGCTCGCCCACGACGGGCGTGAGAAGCGCGTCCGCCTGGCGAGACGAAACGCTCAGATATGGTGCCAGTTGCGCTGCCAAACGCAATGCCAAAACGCAATGAAGGAGGCCGAAGTGCCCTACTTTTACGACTCGTCCAAGGTCAAGCGCAGGGAGCTAGCGCCCGGGGTGACGCTGCGCACGATGTGGGGAGAAAAGACGATGCTGAGCATGGTGGAGATCGCTCCAAAGTCTGTCGTGCCCAACCACTCGCATCCCCACGAGCAGTCGGGAATCGTCCTCCAGGGCGAGTTCGACTTCACGATTGGAGGCGAGACCCGCACGCTGCGCCCGGGCGACGCCTACATAATTCCTGGAGGCGTAGAGCATAGCCTCGTGGGCTCGGACGGGTGGTCGTTGGCGCTGGACATCTTCAGCCCGCCCAGAGAGGACTATATGTCGTAAAGAGAGTGACCCCGGTCGACCGGGGTCACTCTCTTGTGTGGCGCCTGGCTTGCGCTTAGGTCCCGAAACGGACGTCGGCGACCGCGTCGTCGTACTCGACTCCCTTGGTGGACCAGAAGACCGTTGCGATCTTGTCGACCGAGTCGACCAGCTTTTGGGCCGCATCGAGGTTCACAGTCTGCTTGCACTGCGAGGCGAGCTTCGTTGCTTCCCAGATCATGGTGTGCAGGTCCGGGTGCGCCTCGAGGTGGTCGGGGCGGAAGTAGTCGTGCCACAGGATGTCGAGCTCCTTCTTGCACAGCGTGGCGTGCTCCTCCTTGACGACGACGTAGCGATTCGTCGTGTTGAACGCAGCTCGCCTGTCTTCGGCGCTCGCGCTCGGACTCGGTGGCTCGGCCCCCTGGATTCGCATCACCATCTTGAGCACCGTCTGGGCCGCGATCTTTGCGGTGATCGGGTCGTAGATGCCGCAGGGAATGTCGCAGTGGGCTTCCGCTCGATGGATGGGCCACCAACTCGCGAGAGTCGATGCTGGCTTCATGTCGTGCACCTCCTGATTGGGCCTGTCTGAATTCAGAGTGGTTAGAAGATACAGTAACCGCCTGACCTTCGCAAGTCCTGAGCCGCCTGCCGGGGCTACCCCTGGGGATTCGGCCCGCCACTCGACAGGAAGGTCAGGACGGCAGCGTTGAACGCCGATGGCTCGTTCCTGTGCGGCGCGTGCCCCGACCGGGGAAACACGGATAGGCTGGAGTTGGGAATCGTTTCGACAACACGAAGGGCATAGCGGTGAGGAAAGAAAAGGTCCCACCTCCCCCAGACAATAAGCGAGGACGCGGTTATCGTGCGGAGATGCTCGTGGCTGCGCTCGTTCAGCTCGATATCCAGGGGCGGGTAGGGAAGCCGCTTGCGTATGAGCTTCGAGGCGGCCCATCCCATGGTGCCAAGGATGTACCCGGGCACAGACAGACGGCCGAAGCCTATGGGGGAGACGAGCACGAGGCTATCTGCCTTTTCAGGGGCGCGGGAGGCGAGCTCCAGGCAGGCCCTCGCCCCAAGCGAGTGGCCAACGAGAGACGCCGACCGAAGGCCGACGGCGTCCATGAAATCGCCAAGAAAGTCGGAAAAGCGGCGGACGGTGTGTGGCTTGTCGTCTCTGAAGTTCTGCCCGTAACCCAGGAGGTCCGGCGCGTAGACCTGGTGCGCTTCCGACAGCGCTTTGATGTTCTTGGCCCAGTCGTGGCGGTTGCCAGCGCCGCCGTGCACGAGGACCAGCGGCGGTCCATCGCGGCCCGCGCGGGTGTAGTGCGCGTCGGCTCCATTCACCTGCACGATCTCGTGCCGGACCGTTTGAAGGGCGGTATCGGCCAATGTTAAACTCCCGCGGAGACTCACGTTCGGCACAGCGCACCGTACGTGCGGAGTGCCCGCGATGTCAAGCCAGGGTGTCCGGCAGGCCGATGAAAGCACCGTGGGCCTGAAGTGGAGGACGATGCTCTTGGACCAAGCGCGTCGTGTGGCGCTGGGTCACATCTACAGGGTCGCGGGCGACAGCATGAATCCTTCGATTCGCGCCGGTGACTGGCTTCTGGTGCGACGGGACGCCTATCGCCGCGCGGCGCCCGCGCGAGGCGATCTGGTGATCGTACGCGATCCGCGAGAAACCACCGAAAAATACCTGAAGCGCGTCGTGGGCCTCCCGGGCGAAGAGGTGAGCGTGCGCGATGGGGAGCTGCTGATCGACGGCGGCCGGTTGTCGGAGCCCTACCTCGAGGGACTGCCCTCCGCGGTGGGGTTTGAGACGAAGTCGTGGAGACTGGGTCAGGGCCAGTACTTCGTCGTGGGAGACAACCGCGCCCACAGCACCGACAGCCGCGAGTTCGGCCCCGTCGAGTCGCGCCTCATCGTCGGCAAGGCGACCTTTCGTCTATGGCCGCCCTCCCGCTGGGGGGCGGTTGGGTAACCCACCAGATCAGCGTTCGGACGCGAGCCAGCCGGCGATCTCCTTGGCGTGGTAGCTGATGATGATGTCGGCTCCCGCGCGCTTTATCGATGTCAGAATCTCTGTGGTCACCCGCCTGCCGTCGATCCACTCGTTGCCAGCCGCCGCCTTGACCATTGCGTACTCGCCGCTGACGTTGTAGGCCGCCAACGGGTGGCCAAAGGCGTCGCGGGCGGCCGAAAGCACGTCCAGAAACGCCAGCGCGGGCTTGACCATAACGAGGTCGGCGCCCTGGTCGATGTCCTGCGCGATCTCGCGCATGGCCTGCTTGATACTCCCGGGGTCCATCTGGTACCCCTTGCGGTCCCCAAACTGGGGCGCGGACTGTGCGGCGACCCTGAAGGGCCCGTAGAAGGCGGACGCGTACTTCGCGGAGTAGGCCATGATCGGCGTCTGCTCGAAGCCGCCGGAGTCGAGCGCATCGCGAATCGCGGCGACCTGGCCGTCCATCATGGCGGACGGCGCCACCATGTCTGCCCCGGCCTCGGCGTGTCCGACCGCGGTCTTGGCCAGCAGCTCCAATGTGGCGTCGTTGTCCACCTTTTCGTCGGCGATAACGCCACAGTGGCCGTGGTCGGTGTAGTCGCAGAGGCAGACATCGGTAATCACCATGAGCTCGGGCACCGTCTGCTTGATTACGCGAATCGCCTCCTGAACGATGCCTCGCGCCTCGTAAGCCTCGGTCCCGCGGGCGTCCTTCTTCGCGGGAATCCCGAAGAGCAGGACGGCTGGGATACCCAGCTCCGACACCTCGCCAACCTCTGCCATGAGATTGTCGAGGGACAGCTGGTAGATACCGGGCATCGGCTCGATCTCGTTTCTGACGTTTCGGCCGTGCGTGACGAACATCGGGTAGACGAAGTCGCTGACCGAAAGGCGCGTCTCCTGGACCATGCGTCGCAGTGGTGCCGACTCTCGCAGCCTGCGGAGCCGCACTCCCGTGAAGTTTGTCACCTGAACCACCTACCCTGCACTACCTATGGCCACGAGGTTTCCGGGGCGGCTTCTCGCCCGCGCGGGCTCCACTATCGGATAAAATAAAGCGTTCGAGAGAGTCGACGAGGCCGGAAACGGTATGCTCCTCTGCCACTATATCAACTTTCAGCCCCACTTCTCTAGCCGTCGACGCTGTGACTGGACCGATGCAGGCCACGGTAACGTCGGAAAGGGGAGCAAGGTCACCGTCCAGCAGGCCGACGAGGTTTGTGACGGTGGAGGAGCTGGTGAAGGTGGCTACGTCGACGCCGTCGGCCATGATCTGCCTGAGATGCTCGGCAGAGTCCCGCGGCATAGTGGTGCGGTAGGCGGCCACGTCGTCCACACTGGCGCCCAGCGCCCTCATGCACTCCGTCAGAGTATCCCGTGCGATGTCGGACCGAGGCACCAGCAGCTTCGCCCGGCCGGCCCCTATCTTTTTGAGCCCTTCCGCGAGCGACTCGGAGTCGTAGGTCTGCGGGGTGTAGTCCGGCACGATGCCGTACTTCGCCAGGGCGTCCACGGTGGCCGTGCCCATCGCTGCCACCTTCGCCGATCCGAAGGCGCGGGCATCGAGTCCAGCCGAACGCAGCCGGTCGAAGCAGATCTGGACGGCGTTCACACTGGTGAACACGACCCAATCGTAGGCGCCGACCCGCGCCAGGGCGCCGTCGAGCTCGGCGTAGTCGTCGAGGGGTCTGATCTCGATGGTTGGCAGCTCGATGGCGTGCGCCCCCCTTCTGGCGAGGATTGCCGACAGCGAGCTGGCCTGCGCGCGCGTTCGCGTCACCAGCACGCGCTTGCCGAATAGGGGACGGTCGTCGAACCACCGCAGGCGGCCCCGCAGCTCGACGACGTCGCCGATGATGGCCACCACCGGCGGCGATAGGCCCTCCTCTTTGGATCTGGCGACAATGTTGCCCAGATTTCCCACGACCGTTTGCTGCTGAGGCTCGGTCCCCCACTGGACGATGGCCACCGGGGTTTCGGGCGAGCGACCGGCACCGACCAGCGAACCGGCGATGCTCGCGAGGCTCTCCCAGCCCATGAGCACGACCAGCGTCCCGTCCGCGCGGCCCAGACTCTCCCAGTCGATAGCCGAGCTCGGCTTGTCAGGGGACTCGCTGCCGGTCACGACGGTGAAGGATGAGGATACGCCTCGGTGGGTCAACGGGATTCCGGCGTAGGCCGGCACCGCGATCGCCGAGGTCACGCCGGGAACGATCTCGAACGCAACGCCGTCGGCGTGCAAGGCCTCGGCCTCTTCGCCGCCGCGGCCGAATACGAACGGGTCGCCGCCTTTCAGACGCACGACGTAGTCGCCCTGGTTGGCCCTCCGTACGAGCAGGGTGTTGATCTCGGCCTGACGCCCTCCTCCGTCGCCCCGGACCTTGCCAACGTCGACCAGCTCGGCATGCTCCTTGGCGTGGCCTAGTATGCGCTTGTCCACCAGGCGGTCGTGCACGATGACGTCGGCCGACTGAACGCACTCGAGGCCCTTGACGGTGATGAGGCCCGGGTCTCCGGGTCCGGCCCCGACGAGGGACACGAAGCCGGCCTTCATGCGGAGGCGCCCCGGGTGATGATTTCGGAGGCCTCGGTTTTCATGAGGGCCTCGGCGGCGCTGCGGCCGACGGCGATCGGGTCTCGCGCGTCGCCGGTCGTGTGCACGCGAAATACCCGGCTCCCGTCGGGCACCGCGGCCATCGTGGAGATTCGGAGCTCGTCCTCGTCCAGCGTGGCGTAGGCCGCGACAGGCACCTGGCATCCTCCGCCGATGGCCTCGACGAAGGCCCGCTCGGCCGTAACTGTCACGCTGGTCGGCGTGTGGTCGATTGCCCCAAGCATATCGAGGATGTGGGGGTCGGATGCCCGCGCCTCGACTGCCAGCGCACCCTGGCCGGCATCGGGCGTGCAGACGTCCGGCGACAGGTACTCCGAAATCCGGTCCTGCAAGCCCAACCGCAGCAGCCCGGCCGCGGCCAGGACGACGCCGTCGAAATCGTCACCGGATGCCTTGTCGACCCGCGTGCCCACGTTCCCTCTCACGGGCAGAAGCTCTACGTCGGGGCGGAGAGCTTTGAGCTGGGATATTCTCCGGGGGCTGCTGGTGCCGATGCGGGCGCCCGCGGGCAGCTCGATGAAGGGGGCAGACCACCTGTTGATTACCACGTCGCGTGGGTCCTGCCGTGGACCGAAGGCCGCCAGTACGAGTCCGTCGGGCAACACAGCTGGCACGTCCTTCGCGCTGTGAACGGCGAAGTCGATCTCGCGCGTCAACAGGGCCGCCTCGATCTCCTTGACGAACATTCCGCGGGCCATGCTGAGCAGCGGTGCGCTCTTGTTGCGATCGCCGCCCGTGGTTATGGGAACGACGTCAAAGCTTACACTGGGGTGGAGCTTCCGCAGCGGCTCCAGGATCTCTTCGGTCTGGGCCAGCGACAGGGGGCTGGTCCTGGAGCCGACGGCTACTCGCGTTGGAGCGCTCATTGGATCTCTCAGGCAAGAGGCGTGGACTGGACGATCTCAGAGTTGATGAGGATTGCGGCCACCGGACTAATCGCCCGTCGGAGCCACCGTCGCGCCCTCCAGCAGCTGGGCCATCAGCGTCTCCTTGGCGCCCTTTGTGTCCCCGGCCTGAACCATGTCGAGCAACGACTCGGTGATGCAGGTCTGCCAGTGGTCGGGCTCGACTCTGGCGCCAGTGCGCTTGAGCTCTGCCCGCGCGTCGGAGAGCAGCGGGGCCAGATCGGCGTACTCCAGCAGCCGGCTGCGCGAAAGCTCCTCACGGAACTTGCGGGCCAAAGCGGGGCTCGCGCCTCCGGTGGACGTGGCGATGGTGACGTCGCCTCGGCGAGCCACCGAAGGGGCGATGAAGGTGCAGAGGTGGGTCACGTCTACAACGTTGAGAAGCACATTGCGGCCTCGAGCTTCCTTGGCAACCAGCTGGTTGACCGAGTTGTCATCGGTGGCCGCGATGGCGATGAACGCATCCGCCAGGTCGCCCGGTTGGTACTGGCGCTTCAGCCACTCGACCCTTTCCCCGTCCGCCAACTCTTTGACGCCGTCGTTGACCTCTGGGCTGATCACGACGACCTTGGCCCCGCACTCCAGCAGCTTGTGGACCTTCTCCTCGCCGATGTTGCCTCCGCCGATCACTATGCAGCAACGGTTATGAACGTCGATGAATACTGGGTAGTATGCCGCCACGTATTCTCCTAGTAGGGTGCCGAGCCGGCCCGGTCTTACGGATTCGGGCCCTTACCCAAAGCACGGCTCTCGACGCCCGCTATGGATTCTATACAAAATACCTGACGCGGGTCTTCTTGTACTCGCGAGTGCTGTACAGGAGCATGTAGTCGTCGATGGCGGTCTGCTCGGAGATCTCGCTTGCGACCTCCTCACACTTGTCCTTGGACGTGGCGTGGATCATCGTGAAGTGGGTGTACTTCCAGTCGGGGAAGGTTGGCCTCTCGTAGCAGTGGGTCACCCAAGGCGACTTCGCCATCAATTTGCCGACCTCGATGGACCGCTCCTCCGGGACCTTCCACACGACCATGGCGTTGGACTTGAACCCCGCGCGCCGATGGTGGAGGACCGCGCTGTATCGCCTCATGATGCCCCGCTGCTTGAGGGACTCCGCCGCAGCGAAAAGCTCCCCTTGGCTAATGCCGAGCCGGCCGGCCATCGCCTCGAAAGGGCGCCGCTCCAACTGGATGTCCTCCTGGAGCTCTCGTACCACTTCGATCTCGAAGTCTGTGATGGGCACCGCCTTATTCCACGCCTGCGGGTCGGACTGGTCAAAGCCATCCGGACTGTAGTACTCGTCGGCCGCGCCTTCGTTCTTCACCATGTCGAAGTTGACGCCGATCTTGAAGAATCTGATGGTAGGCATCAGGCGGTAGGTTTCCGCCCCGGTCCGCTTGGCCATCTCCTCCACCGTGTCATCGAGACTCTCGGACGGGGGAACCGCCAGGGTAAACCAGAGGTTGTACGCGCCCTCGCGCGCGTAGTTATGACTGACGCCGGGATGCTCGTTTATCACCTGGGCGGCGGACTCCAGCCTGTCGGGCGGGAAGCGCATTGCCACCAGCAACGTCTTGTACCCAAGGCGCCTCGTGTCGAAGATAGCGCTGATCTGCCGGACAACGTGCTTGCGCTTCAATACCTCGATGCGCCGGATGACCTCGTCTCCGGACATTCCCACGGCCCTCCCGATCTCCTCGAAGGGCTCTTCGACCAAAGGGAACGCCGACTGTATGACATTCGATATTTCGCGGTCGGCGATATCCAAGTCCGATGCCATGAGGCTCCTTGGCAGGTGACGCAGTCTCCGAAATTCAGGTTAGCATGGTGCTAGTAGGGCGTCAACGGAACCGACGTCGCGAGCGCCGATGCAGAGGATGCCTACATGTGTTATACAAAAGCCGAATAGAGATTTTCACGGACGGCCGTTTAGAACCGGCTGCACGGGTCCAATCATCCTGTGAAAGACAAGGCTGAGCAGGCCAGGCGGAGACTGATCGACCGCCTTCGGCGCGAGATCGACGACCTCGGGGTTGTCGAGGCGATGGAGCGCGTGCGGCGTGAGCTGTTCGTTGCGCCATCGCTTGCCCACCTGGCCTACGACGATGCGCCGCTTCCTATCGGAGAGGGCCAAACGATCTCACAGCCCTACATCGTCGCTGTCATGGTGAGCGCACTGGAGCTACGCCGCACCGATAGCGTCTTGGAGGTCGGCACGGGCAGTGGCTACCAGACGGCGATTATCGCCGAGCTGGCCCGCAGGGTCGTTACTGTCGAACGCATCGGTACTCTGGCCGAGTCCGCGGCCGATCGTCTGAAGGCTCTTGGCTACGCCAACGTCGAGGTCCACCGTGCTGAGTGCGCGCTGGGATGGTCCTCTGAAGGACCGTATAACGGCATCATCGTGGCGGCCGGGGCTCCAGTGCTTCCGCGTGGACTGATGCAAGACTTGGCGCCGGGTGGCCGGCTGATCGTTCCGGTGGGCTCCAGACACGCGCAGGAGCTGATGAAGGTAACCCGGACAGCGGATAGCTTCTCCATCAAGACATTGGGGCCATGCAGGTTCGTGCCGCTGGTTGGAGAGCAGGCGTGGCCCGAGGAAACGTCCGAATGATTGGGCGACCTTCGGACAGCGTCGAGGCGCGGGCCCGCCCCGAACAAATTAGCGAGATTTGGTCGGTTTCGGAGGCCGTAGAAGGTTGCCAGCCACGAACGTCGCTGCCTATACTGAATCGTCCCCGCACTTGCGGGAAGCCTGTCCAGGGTCGGCCGTGGATGGAATACGAGGTAGTCATAGGGCTGGAGGTCCATGCCCAGCTGTTGACCGAGAGCAAGATGTTCTGCTCTTGCAGCGCGGGCTACCAGGAGGCGCCTCCGAACTCCGTCGTCTGTCCGGTCTGCATGGGGATGCCGGGCATGCTCCCCGTCATCAATAAGCGGGCGGTCGAGCTCGTCATCAAAACGGGTCTCGCGCTCGATTGCTCCATCGGCTCGACGACGAAGTTTGACCGCAAGAACTACCCGTATCCTGATCTGATGAAAGGCTACCAGATTTCGCAGTACGATCAGCCGATCGCAAGCAACGGAAGCCTCATTATCGAGTCCGATGGGAGCGAAAAGAGTGTGGGCATCACCAGGGTCCATCTTGAGGAAGACGTCGCCAAGCTGCTGCATCGCACCGAGCCTCACGGTGAAGCGTACAGCCTCCTGGACATCAATCGTGCGGGAGTGCCTCTGATGGAGGTTGTCAGCGAACCGGACATGCGGAGCGCGGACGAGGCGAGGAGCTACCTGACCCGTCTGCGGTCGATTCTGCGGTATATCCGGGTCAGCACCGCGAACATGGAGGAGGGCAGCTTTAGGTGCGACGCGAACATAAGCATCCGCCCTTGCGGCTCGGAAAAACTCGGCGTAAAAGTGGAAGTCAAGAACATGAACAGCTTCCGCGCCGTGTACCGCGCGCTGGAGTTCGAGGCCGACCGGCAGATGCGCGCGGCTCGCGAGGGTGAGCGCATCGTTCAGGAGACACGCGGCTGGGTGGAGGAGCGTGGAGTCACGGTGTCTCAGCGTACGAAGGAGTATGCGTCGGACTACCGGTACTTTCCAGACCCCGACCTTCCGCCATTGCTGGTCTCTTCGGACTGGGTCGAGCGGATTCGCAAGGCCATTCCCGAGCTGCCCGAGGCCAGAAAGGAACGGCTAAGACACGAATACGGCTTGTCCGAGTATGACGCCAATCTGCTGACCGTGTCGAGGGATACCGCCGACTACTTCGAGTCGGTGATCGCCGCATCGGAGCTGTCTGGCGAGGCGAGGCGGCAGATGGCGAAGTCGGCGAGCAACTGGATTCTCGGCGAGCTCACACGGCTGCTCAACTCGACTGGGGGCGAAATCGCCGAGGTTAAGATCCGCCCCAAACAGTTGATAGAGCTTCTGATGTTGCTCGACGGCGGAACCCTGAACTCGACTACCGCGAAGACGGTGTTCGAGGAGATGTTTGCCACGGGCACCTCTCCAGGAAAGATAGTCGAGACCTCCGGCCTTTCGCAGATCATCGATACCGACTCTATTCGGTCGGCCGTGCAAGAGGCCATTTCGGGAAATCCTCAGCCGGTGGGAGACTACCTGAGCGGCAAAGAGGCGGCGATGAGATTTCTAGTGGGGCAGGTAATGAAGGTGACGCGGGGCAAGGCCAATCCTCAGCTCGTGTCAGAGCTACTCAAACGAGAGCTGGAGGCATTGAGGCAGTGAAAAACGGCAACGGCGTCCGCGGCGCCCCATCGGACAACGGCGATGGCAATCGACTCCCCGGCGGCGGCCTTCTGAAGCTCCTCTACCCGGGGATCGGCATAAAGCGGTGGCTTGCGCTGGGGTCTTTGGGCGTCGCGGCCTGGTCCGTAGGCATAGCGTTCCTGAGCCGGAGGGTGTTCGAGCTCAACTTCCCAGAGTTTCTGCCGGGCGACTACGAAGGCGTTCTGCTGGTAGTGGCCGGGGTAGCCGTTCTCGTGGCCGGAGCTGTCGGCCTTTACCGCTCGATAGGTCCCCTGATACTGGGTTCTGAGAACATAGACAGCCTGGCAAATACCATCTACACGAGACGGTCGCGCGAGCGAGGCCCTCGGATCGTGGCCATAGGCGGCGGCACCGGGCTGTCCGTGCTGTTGCGCGGGATCAAAGAGCACACCGACAATCTGACCGCCATCATCACCGTCTCGGACGACGGCGGGAGCTCGGGAAGGCTTCGAAGAGAGCTCGGCGTGCCGCCCCCCGGCGACTTTCGGAACTGCCTGGTGGCCATGTCCGACCGCGAGTCGGTGCTGACAGACCTGTTTCAGTACCGGTTCGAGCAGGGCAACGGCCTGAAGGGCCACAGCTTCGGCAACCTGTTCATAGTGGCCATGACGAGCGTGACCAACAGCTTTGAGGCGGCCCTCTACGAGGCGAGCCGAGTGCTCGCGGTCCACGGCCAACTCGTTCCCGCAACCACTGCGAATCTCACCCTGTCAGCTCGCTTGACGGATGGCCAGACGGTGTCTGGGGAGTCGAGCATTACCGAGCGAGGTGGGGAGATCGAGCAGCTTTTCATCGACCCGCCGAACGCCGAGGCCAGTCCGTGGGCGGTCGAGGCCATCGAGGAGGCGGATGTCGTGGTAATGGGCCCCGGAAGCCTGTATACGAGTATTCTGCCCAACCTGCTGGTGTCCGGCATCTCCCATGCGCTTCGCCGCACCAAAGCCAAAAAGGTCTACGTGTGCAACGTTGCGACGCAGGAGGGCGAGACCAGCGGATACGCGGTCTCGGACCACGTCGAGGCGCTGCAGCGTCACACCTTCCCGACGGTGACCAACTTCGTTGTTGTCAACAACAACCCCATCGAGCTTGGCACACGCTTCCTCGGCAAGCCGGTGCTTCACGACGGCCGGCCACTCAGGCATGTGAAGCTGGAGCGTGGCGACCTCATCGACCTGGAACATCCGGTGAGACACGACTCGGAGAGGCTGGCCGCGATAATCATGGATGTGTATCATGGGAGGAGACAAGAGCAAGGGGCGGCTCGCATGCCCGTGACCTCTTAGGCGATCGGGCTGGGTGTGCCGTCGATCGGCAGGATTCCGTATGACATTCCTCAACACTATCCAGATTGTGGTTTCCATCACTCTGGTCGCTACGATCCTGATTCAGGTCAAGGGCCAGGGCTCGGGTCTCTTCGGCTCCGCGGAGGGCTCATTCCGCACGCGGAGGGGGATCGAGAAGACCCTCTTCCAGTTCACCATCTTCCTGGTCGGCGTGTTCATTCTCATCTCGATCGTCAGCGCCAGCGGTAAGATCCAGCGGTTCCTGGCTATCGACCTCTAGTGGGTCTGCGGGCTCGGGATGTCTACCCCCGTCATCACGCTGACCTCTGATTTTGGCCTGCGCGATGGATTTGTGGCGGCCATGAGGGCCGCGATTTTGGGAATCCTTCCCGATGCCAGCATCGTCGACATCTCCCACGACGTCCCTCCACAGGACGTAGCGCAAGGGGCCTTCATCGTAGGGACGACATGCCCGCGGTTTCCAGAGGGCACGGTCCACGTGGCGGTGGTCGACCCGGGTGTCGGGACGGATCGCCGCCCGGTCGTGCTCATGGCGGGCGGACATGTCTACGTAGCACCCGATAACGGACTGCTGACCTATATTCTGTCTGCGCACGGTGCCGGGGGCTACCCTCAGCCGCTTGCGCGAGAGGACGGATTTGGCATGCCGACCCGGCTCCCAGTGCCAGAGGTCTGCTCGGCCTACCTCCTGAACCGCGACGCCTACTGGCTGGCGCCCGTCAGCCGAACGTTCCACGGCCGCGACATCTTCGCGCCGGTGGCCGCTCACATCGCCTCTGGCGTTCGACCCGGTGACGCCGGCGAGCCCGTGGACACGTTGACGTACCTGAACCTGCTGCACCCTGTGCGTGAGGAAGATGCGATTCACGGCCGTGTCATCTACGTCGATGGGTTCGGAAATCTGGCCACGAATCTGGTGGCGCGGGAGATGGAGGAGACGAAAGTGGTGGTCGAAATCGGGAGCCGGCGGATATTCGGCCTGAGCGACTCCTACGCAGCCGGCGGTGGTCTGCTAGCTATTGCCGGCAGTCACGGCTACCTGGAGATTGCCCTGACCAACGGGAGCGCGGCCCGGCGTCTGAGGGCTGCCGTCGGGACCGGCGTCACCGTTACGACCGCAGGCTGAGCCGGGTGTCTTCGAGGTCAGGTCGGCGCTAGTGTCTAAACGCATCAGCCCGCGAGCTTGCCGGGATTGAGGATGCCGTTCGGGTCCAGGGCCTTCTTGATTTTTCGCAGCACACCCAGGCCGGTGCCCATCTCGTCGCCTGCCAGATGCGCTAGCTTTATCCCCACTCCGTGGCAGTACTCCATTGCCCCGCCCATCTCCTGAGCGAGTCTGAGGACCTCGTCGACCGTGGCCTCCATCGCAGCGGAGGTGTCGCCGCCCTGGTCGGTTTCCTCGGATATCAGGAACGAAAAGAACTCAGGCCTGGCCCAGAGCGACCACTCGCGAACGATTACCCTGCGGTCGGCAAGGATCTTCTCGCACCTGCGGCGGTACTCAAGCACCCTTGAAACCGGCAACGCGACGTGAAGGTAGTCCATGCGATAGCTTGACCGCCGCCTGCGCGCCTCGCCGGGATCGGAGCTTTCGAGCACCTCCCGGCGGTAGCGCTCTCCCGACGCGTGCCGTGTGCTCC
>JADFIF010000044.1 GCA_022566795.1 Chloroflexota bacterium | reverse complement strand
CCGCTCAAACCAGTATCGAAAGCACGTCTTCGGAGAGGCCGATCTCCTCACTTTCAACCTTGCTGGCGCCCTCGCTGGCGCTCTCCACTGGGAACGCCAGCAATCTGGGCAAGAACGCATCGATAGTTCCCGCCTTGAAGAGCTCGTAGGCCTCGAAACCGCGGACGCGCAGCTCGGCCATCGCCGCCTTCACGCTAAGGTAGCCCAGCGTGATGTTCAGCACGGACTCTTCCTGGCGCTCCAGGTGGTCTCTCCAAAACTCGTCTGCCGTGCGCAGGAACAGCAGCTTCTCGAGCCTCGTGAACTGTACTTCGCCCAGAGAGGCCCGCGCGTCCTCAAGCTTCGCCGTTACGAGGTGGGCGACCCCCGCCGCCAGACTGTCCAGTCCCGTGCCATACAGGCCATCGCAATCGACGCCCAGGTCTTGCCACAGCTCCTCCGCCACTCCATCGAACCGCTGAGTGTAGTCGCCGGGCCACTGGTCTGGGAAGTGCCGTCGAAGCAATCGCGCGGCCCATCCCTCGACGAATCCGAGACACACGTCGTGAAACGAGCCGGCTTCGACGATGTCCCTCCGGCCGCGGTAGTAGGCCGCAGCGTGGGCTTCCAGGACGTGGCCGTACTGATGGCCCAGGCTGCGGCTGACCTCGTCTTCGGACTCCGCTTGCCGCTGCACCCACGCGAGATGGCGCTCCATCCTCGGCCCCTCGTAAAACGTTCGCCCACCGCCGTCCACGTGCGGGCCATCCACCAGGCAGGAGGCGTTGTCGCTCCGGAACTGCAGGAGCTGGTCTTCCAGGGACAGAATGAAGCGTGACACACCGAAGGCGCCCTGCCTTCCGCTCCTGCCCCTGAGCTGCCGGTCCACCCTGGAGGTCTGATTCTTCTCGGTGGCGATTACGCAGAGGCCGAGGCCGAAAACTAGCCCGACACGCTTATCGGGGAAGGGCTCGTCGCGCATGGACACCACCAGCACGCTTGCGCCCGAGCCGAAACCCGCGCCATCCGCGACAGTCAGTCCGTCGAGCGCGTCAAGTGAGCTGCGCAGCCGCACCGCCTCCTCTTGCGTTCCGCAGCTCACCTCCACACGCCCGACCTGGCCCTTGAGAAGATCGAGCACAAGCCTGGCGTACTCTTCGGCGACGCGCCGGTTTAAGCCAGGCTCCAGGATGATGTCAGTCCCTCTGCCGGCCATGTTGGTTGCGATGGTCACCGCGCCAAACGAGCCCGCCTTCTTGATTATCTCGGCCTCTGCCGCGTTCGTTACGGCGTTGAGCAGGCTGTGCTCGATGCCGCGCTCCCTCAGAAGCTGGCTGAGCTCCTGCGACTGCTCGATCGTGGGCGTCCCCACCAGCACGGGCCTGCCGACCCTATTGCACGACTCGACCTCGTCCGTGATAGCCTCCAGCTTGTCACGGTGGGTCGAGTACAACCTCGCTCCATGGTCTACGCGCACGGATGGCTTACTGGGCTCCACGCATACGACTTTGAGTCCGAACTCCCGCTCGAACTCGTCCTGCGCCTCGAGGGCCGTCCCCGTCATTCCCGCGACGTGGGAGTACAAGCCCATAAACCCCTGGACCGATATCTGGGCCAGGGTCTCGCACTCCGCGTTGACCGCCACGCCCTCTTTGGCCTCGAGAGCGGCGTGGAGGCCCCACCGGAACCGGTTTTCTGGGAGCGTCCTCCCGGTGGATTCATCGATGAGCACTACCTCCCCATCCACGATCACGTAGTCCACGTCGCGTCTGAGAAGGACGCTCGCCCTCAGCATCTGGTAGACCTGGCTCATCCGGTTATTTTGCCGGAAGAGCCGCCGCTGCAGACGGTCCGTCAGCCGTCTTCGGTCCTGCAGCGTCGCGCCGGTGTCAGCCTGGATGAGCGAGAGCCTCCGCTCGAGGGGCGAGGTGTCGAAAATCGGCCCCAGGGCGCCCTCCAGGAGACGCTGTCCCTTTTCAGTCAGCGTCACGAACTCTCGCCGGGAATCGACGAGGTACAGCAGGTCCTTCGCCAGCTCGTTGTCGCCATCGTCGCGGTCGCGGTCAACCACCGCCGAGACGTGCCTGTGCAGGTGGGGGTCTCGCGCCAGACGAGACCTCAGTACCTCACTCTCGGCGCCGGAGGCGAGAAGCCTGGCGAGTAGCTCGTTCTGATCCGCGCACACGGGCACGGCCTCGCCCAACTCGGATTCTACCCGCGAGACCTCCTCGGCTTGTAGCTTGACCAGCCCCTCGACCGCGCGCCACGCTCTTTCAAACGCCCGGCGGCTGCCGGCCGGGTTGCCTGAGATGATCAGGGGCGTCCGCGCCTGGTCTATCAGCGCATGGTCCGCCTCGTCTACGATGGCCACGTCCAGCGGCCCCTGGACAGGCTCGTCGGGTGGGAGTTTGAGGTTGTCCCTCATGAAGTCAAAACCGAGCTCCCGGAGCGTGCCGTAGACGATGTGCTGTCCGTACTCGTGCCTTCGCTCTTCGTCCTCCATATGGCTCAGGACAACGCCGACGGATAGCCCCAGGGATTCGTAGACCGGCGCGAGCCAGTCTCTGTCCCTCGCGGCGAGATACTCGTTGGCGGTGATTACGTGGACCGTCCGGCCGCTCAGCGCCTGCGCCACGGCGGAAAAGGACGCGGCGATGGTCTTGCCCTCGCCCGCGTTCATCTCGACGGCGACTTTCTCGGACAGCAGCAGCCCCACTGTAAGCTGTTCATCTGAGACGAGGAAGCTCAGCAGTCCGTCTCGGTCCTTCGCGGCCAGCGCCTGGTAGAACTC
This sequence comes from Chloroflexota bacterium, assembly GCA_022566795.1. Taxonomy (GTDB): domain Bacteria; phylum Chloroflexota; class Dehalococcoidia; order Lucifugimonadales; genus JADFIF01. The sequence continues at coordinate 15,833 of JADFIF010000044.1, read as the reverse complement.
GGCCGGCAGCAGAATATCGGAGTCCTGACCCGTCCGGCGCTTCTCCGTCACGTAGACGGTAGCCGTCACGATCGCTCGTTCGTCGCTGTCGAGGCCCATTTCCCGGAGCATCGGCGCGATGCTCCGATCGAACGCATGCCCGTCGAGGAAATCGGGGGCGTTGTAGAACTCGATACGGTCCCTGTAGGGACTGGCGTCGACGATCTGACCGGCCAGGTCTTCGTATCGTCTCAACGCCCCCTTGTCAAATCCAGCATCGAAGAGTCTCCACGCTCCGAGGCGCCGTCTGACCGCCTCGTCGACGACGGCGAACACCTCGGGCGCGAGCTCGCGATGGCCCTTCAGACGGTGGAGGGCGTTCCTGAGCTCGCCGTCGGGGCGGGCCGAAAAATCGTAGCGTCGAATGCGTCGGACCACGACGCGAAGCCGCCGGCTACGGGCGTCCGAAATCCTGCTCCAGCGTGGCCGTAACGGCTCCCCATCCCATATTCGGGAGAGCGTGCGCTTCATGCTTTGGACGTCGACCATCTCGCCTTTCGACCGGTTCGGCGACCCGAAAACGATCCGCCGATCACCGAACGCTCAGTGTCGGTCCCTCGGGCAGCTACCTCAGGAACGAACGGATGGTCTCCCACTCCTGCCGCGTAGGGCAGATGTAGACCAGGCGATCGTTTTGGGTCAGCGAAATGTCCTCGAACCTGAGGTGTACTTCCTCGCCCCGAATGATTCCTACCAGATTGACGTCGTGCTCTAGGAGGCGTATGGCCACATCCCTGTAGCCAAGCGACGGCTCCAATGGCGACTCTACCTTGGTGCTGGCGAGTGTCCCCTCAACCTGATTGCTAACTATCGCCTGAGTCAGCATGCTCACTCCCGGGTCCTGCGCCTCCTGGACCAGCAGATTGTTGGACATGCGAAAGGTGTACACCAAGGAAGCGTTCTTGGCCCCGTTGAACAGCAGAGAGTGCCGCGCGTCAAGCACCTCGGCGACGACGGAGATCTCCGGGTTGAGGTGGGCGAGAATCGTCACAATCGACGCGGCCACGCTGTCGCTGTTGGGATCGTTGTACCCAATGCTCAAGACTATGGCCTGCCGTGCCTCCTTCGCGTTGGCCCGATGGTACGTCTCCTCCGACAGGGGGGAGCCACGGACGAAGTGCACGTTGCGCTCGTCAAAGGGCAGGGCCTCGATCTGGTCTGTTACCACTACGAACTCGTCGTTCCGGTGGCTCGGATCCAACAGAAACTCCCCGACGATCTGGCGCACCCGCCGCTCGTTGGGAAAGTTTACGATCAGCACGTGATTCCTGGCGACCACTTTGCCCATCCCGGCTCGCTCCCTATAGTTGCGGTCCAGTATCCACTCGACGCCGACACCTACCGCCGAGGTGAACGCTGTTAGCCCCAGCACCACAATGAAGAAGACGGTGCCGATCCTCGCTCCGGCGGTTGTAGCCGAGAGATCACCATAGCCGATGGTGCTGATCGAAATCACACTATACCAGAACGCATCCGCCACGGTCAGGTCGGGGTTGGGCCCACGCTCGAAGAAGAAAAAGGTGAGCGCATTGCCCACGATGCTCACGGCCAAAACCAGGAGTAAGACCGCGACCCCCACGCTCCTCCTGCGTCTCAGGACGCCTATCAGCCGGAGCGTGATGTTTAGCATGTCGTTTGGTCTTCCTTGTCGGCGAGCTTCACGTCATTGCGAAGGGCCACGGTCACGAGAGCGGCCTGGTGTTCGCCGCCGTCCCACTCGTCGTACCTTGTCAACAGGTGATCCTCCGCCAGCAGTATCTTATCGCTGGTCTCTGCCTCTTCCTCGCTGAAGCGCCGGCCCAGGGGCGTGTCAAGCGTCCAGCCGTCGCTGACGGCGCATTCGAGCCCCGCTCGATCGCAGACCTGCAGGTAGCGCCGCTTCAGCTCATCGTACTCGGCGTCGCTCTTGAACGCTACCGGCGTGACGAACCAGTCCTCGGAGATGTACAGGCCAAGCTCGTTCTCGAAGACCTGCATCAGGTCGGCGTCGGAGATCCAACCCTCCAGCGCGAAAAAGAGGTTCTGCGGGATGTCCTGCGCGACGCGGTGGTAGTAAAAGTCCTCGTCGTAGACGGTCATGCGGACGCTCAACGGGCGCTTGTCATCGTAGTCCAGGAGCCTGCGGGCAGCCCCGTTCTTCAGAAAGAGAAAGGGTATGTTGCCGTTGGTCGCGTCGACCAGGATTGTGGCGCTTTCCAGGGTGTACAGAAGCGCGGTGTGGTCCCAGTAGCGCATGAGACGCTTGGCGAACCCGAAGTCGAAGGTGTCGAGCAGCTCCTTTAGCTCGGCTTCCGGGACCGGCATCGGCGTGTTGGGACCGGCGATGACGTACTCGGAGCGGAGCCCGTAGTGGTCGGTCAAGAACTTCAGCGCCTGCACCTTTTCCGCGCAGATGCCTCCGCTTCCGTCGATGATGTTTCGGACCGTCTCATCGCCCGTCTTGAACCGGATCTTGTCGCCGACGAACCTCGAGTAGTTCTCAAACTGACTTCGCCATATTCTCTTGGCGAGGCCATGCAGCAGTGCGACCTTCTGCTCTTCGGTTGCTAGCTGAAGAATGGTATCGACCTCGTCCTCGGAGTGGTCCGCCAGAAGCGCGTCCTGAACGAAGCTTTGGTAAACTCCGGCCTTGCGCTCCCACCGACGGCGGTGGAACCCGGCCCAGTTTCGGTCGTACCCGACGTTGGTGCGGTCGATCTCGATGTCGATCAGGGACACGACTTTGTCGCCCACGTGGGTCGCGGCGATCTCGGGCGGCCTCTCCAGCGATGCGACCCGACCTTGCTGCTTGAAGGTGACGCCCTTGAGCACGTCCCCCAGGCGGCCGGAGTCGGAGATGGCGTACACCAGGTCCTGCAGGGTTCCAAGCGTCTCCGCCGATGCGTCGGTCGTGCGTCCCTCTCTCAGCAGCTGCTCGACGGGGCTGCGCTGAAAATACGTCCGCAGTAGCTGGGACAGAGGCAATCTCGCGGCCTGCGCGTCGATGCGTAGCACGCAACGTCTGCGGGTCAGCGAGTCGGTGAGCTGGAGGATGAAGTTCGCTTGGTCTGTAACCACGATTCGCACCGGGTTGGCACGTTCGGTCTGCCGCGCGTTGGGGACGGACTCGTAATCTGCCACACACCGAACCATCCCCCTGTATCCACCTTCCTTTTCTGGAAGGGGGAAAGAGGATTCTGGGGGGCACCCCCAGTACCCCCGCCAAAGGGGCTGTTGCCCCTCTGGACTCCCGACGACCCTCGACCGAACGGTGCGTTGATTTCGGCTACTAGGCACTAGTCCCCGGGCGCCACCGACGCTGGAAGGCGCCAAGCCGGCGTACTAACGACCGGTCCCACCGCCTAGAACGGAAGCAGCCGCTCGGTGAGCAGCTGTGCCCTCGAGGCAGCGCCTACCTCGCGCATCTCCACGGCGGTCGGGGCTAGCGGTCGGCGTACGACCCTGGGGTCGATGCCGGCCTTTAGTCCCGCCATTACACCAGCGGCCTCCCAGTAGTTGTCGACGATGTAGAGCTGGTCCCGAGCCCACGGCAGGCTGGTCAGGTCGTTCTCCATCAGGTTCGTGTTTTCTCGAACGGCTATCACTGAGATCCCCTGCTCCAGCGCGGCCAGCGTCGGCAGGCCGATACATCCGTCGGGGATGACCAGGCAGGCAATGTCCCTGGCAGTCAGTACGTCGTGCAGCTCCATCGAGCCCGGGTCTGCTATGATCCTTGGGCTCTTCTGAAGGCCCTTGAGGATGCACTGGAAGAAGGTCAGGGAAACGGCCTCCGCGGCCATCCTGGGGTCCACGATTCCCGGGTCCATATTGGCGATTTCCTGCGTTTCCATCATGGGCGAGTGGGCCGAGGGAACGTCGTAGGTAGTAGATAGCGCATGCGTCAGCATCGCTTCGACGCCGCCCCAGGGGTTGATCATGGCGCCGGCGACCTCGAAATACTCCTTGTGGTAGCTGATGGGCACGTCGATGACCGACGAGATGGCCACGGCGTCGTAGGACCCTTCTCTGGCGTCGAGGATCTCCCAGAGGTGCTCCAAGCCCTCTACTCGCCCCGCGGCCCTGCCCGACAGCGTGAAATGGGACTTCATCGTCATCGCGGCGTCCACCTGGACAACCTCGGCGCCCCGGAGTCCATACGAGACGCGGGCGGCGCTCACCGCGTTGATGGCGGCATGGGAGAAGAGCTCGTCTTCGTGGGCGCCGATGACGACCAGCAGACGGTTGCCGCGCACCCGCTGAAGGCCGATCGTTCCCATCAACAGTCGCGAGATCACGCTCCCCTCAACATAGAGCGCATTGGAGGGGATTTCGATTACGTCCGAGGCGTTTACGACGTTGGGGTGGGTTACGAGCGTGTCGCAAACCGTTGCCAGGAGGGTTGCCACCGGGGTCGCGTCGCCCGCATGCCCTCCAATCTCCGCGCCGATGCCCGTAGGCACCAGGAGGACCGCATTGAAGCTGTCGGTGCGCTCCAGCCGCCGCGGTGCGAACCGAAAGATGGAGTCTCCAGGGGTTCGGCCGGCTCCCGTAAGGGTACCCACCTCACAGCGGTAGCGGTCCTCCCCGAGGGCGGTGATGACGAAGCGGACCGGCATCGAGCCGTCTTCAAGACGGCTTTCCACCGCCGCGGACAGGTATCGCAGCAGGTCCCCGTGTCCGGCCGTGCTGGGGATTACCAGCTCTTGTTCAGACAGAAACTGCGACATTTTCTCCCCATCTGGCCGCGTATTCGGCGTATGTGAACCGCTTCTTCAGGTCCAGATCGCCCGACTCGGAGACGGCGTAGATCGTCGGGAGGTTGACGCCGTTGAAGAGGTGGGCCTTGGGAAGCGTGTAGGCTCCGGCATTGTTGAATACGACCTTAGACCCGGCCTCCAAAGGCTCGTGAAACCGGTAGAGGCCGAACAGGTCGCCGGCCAGGCACGTGCATCCGGCCAGGAGATACTCGTGGTCCGCGTCGTCGTCGTGGCCCAGGACGTCGGGCTCGAAGCCGTACTCGAAGACCTCCGGCATGTGGTTCACCGTGGTGTCCAGAACGGCGACCTCTTTGCCTCCGCTCTCGAAGACGTCGAGGACCGTCGATACGATGTATCCGGCGGCGCGCGTTAACGCGGCTCCCGGCTCGACGAAAACCTCCAGCCCGTAGGTAGAGCGAAGGAAATGGACGGTTTCGCAGAGGGGCTGAAGGCTCTCGGACTCATCGAGCAGATAGCCGCCGCCCAGGTTGACCCACTGGACCCTGTCGAAGAGATCGCCTAGCTTGGCCTCCATGTACTGGACAGTGGCCTGTGCCTGCGCCAGGTCTGACGAGTCGCAGTTCGAGTGGACCAGGATGCCGTCGATGCCCGACAGCCGATGGGGCTCTCGCTTGAGCGTGTCGACCAGCCGTTCGAGGGGGACCCCCAGCTTCGAGTTGGGCCGGCAGGGGTCGTAGCGCTCATCGTCCGCGAACGACATCTGCGGGTTCACCCGCAGGCCGCAGCTTGCGGCGCGGCTTAAGGCCTCCCCGTGCATCCGGTACTGGCTGAGGCTGTTGAAGGAGACGAAGTCGCACAGCGACGCGATCTCACCCACGTCATCGGGACGCATGCCCGGCGTCGTGAGGTGTAGCGATCCATGGCCGCGGAGCACCTGGGACGCGAGACGCGCCTCGAACAGCGAGCTGGTCGCAAACCCATCGAGGTGTGGCGCCATCATCGCCAGGGCGTCAACGTAGGCGAAGGGCTTGAGGGAGAAGAGCACCCTGCATCCGGAGGCCTGCCTGAGACCGTCCGTATACGTTAGCAACTGCCGCACCACCCTGGTGTCGTAGACAAAGGCAGGGGTGTCGATGTCGCTCCAGTCATCAGGCCAGCCGTCCGGCCAGCCGTTGGGAGAGCCATCGATGCTCCCGGGGGAGGTACTGTCCACGGCATCCTCTCCAGGCAGGGTGTCGTCTAATCGCGACTCGGTCGGGACGGGCATCGGTCCGATGCTCCGACGCAGGTCGAGACCGCCTCGATTCTAGCATATCCGCGAAGGCGCAAGCCGCTGGGGCCGCAGGGTCTTTTCAAAGTGCATCGCGGCGGACAGTATGTCATGCTCGAGCGAAGCGAAGCTCTCTTCCCGGCTGGCGCTGAGACTCTTCGCTTCGCTCAAGAGAGACAATGAAAAGGCCTACGCTGGGGCCGTCGGTCCGTTGTCGCGCGGCCTTGAGCTGATGTAGACTTGCTTGCTGTGGAAGACCACCCTACGTCACCCGCTGATGCTCACGTGGCTGTGCGCGACTGGTTTCATCGCCTGGGGCGGCACTGCGCGGACGTCGACTACGCGTCGGCCAGGGCCATCTTCGCCTCAGACGTCGTCTCGTTCGGAACGCGGGCCGACGTCGTCTCGGGGCTAGACGCGCTGCAGCGCAACCAGTGGGAGGGCATCTGGCCCAACATCCGCGACTTCAAGATCGACCAAGACACCATCCGCTCGGGCGGCGACGGCGAGCACGCCTGGGGCGTTGCGACCTGGACCTCCACGGGCTTCGATCAGGACGGCCGGCCCTTTCGCCGGCCGGGGCGCGCAACGGTCGCGCTGGAGCGACGGCACGGAGTATGGCTCGCGGTCCACACCCACTTCTCCCTGTCTCCGGGCACTCCCACGCGCACCTTCGGGCCGGGGTAACGGCTCCGGCTCGGCGCGCACCCTGAAGGTCGTGACGATACCACGACCCGGCGAGCGGCCCAAAGCCATAGCCCATGCGGCTCTGGCGCGGTGCTACTCAGATGTTCATGGCAACCCTAGCGTCGGTGCCACTCCTTTCGACCCGCTTTACCTCGGGGCCGGAACGATATTTTCGTACTCGGTCACCTGCGCAAAGAGACCAGGCTGCATCGGCCATGCGGCGATAGAAAGCGGGTTGTATGTCATGGGGGAAGGCTGGCCAACGATGCCCGGGCTGACAGCCTGCTGGAACAGGTATTCGGCAACCGCATTGTTGATCAGGATCCTTTTGGCCGGATCGGGCTCCGCGGCGGCCGCTAGCCAGGCGTTGGCTACCACGGGAATCTCGATACCGCAGCCGAATCCGCCGCGGGTCAAGCTGGTGTGGTCCTGAGACTTCGGCCAGTCCCACGGCCAGGTGCTCTTCCCGTCGTCGCACTGGGAGACCCAGGGCAGCGTGGTAGCGCGGGCCACCAGACCGGGTCGGTAGACCGAGTACGAGAACTTCTGCACCGTGGTGATGACGCCGATCTCGTCGAAGAAGCCGGCCACGGCGTCAGCGATCTCATGGTCGTCTCCGGGGACGGGAGCGAAGAGCGGCATGTCGAACCGCTTGCCGTTCCTGAGAGGCCAGCCGGCCAGGTCCAGCAGCCTCGCGGACTCCGCGGGGTCGTACGGGTACTCCCACTTGGCCTGCCAGTTGGGGTTCGTGGGGCTGAACTGGTTCAGGTAGTTGGGGAATCCGAGTCCGGCCTGGACGGCCTCGTTGATGAGGACGCGGTCATAGGCCCTGGCCAGGGCGTTGCGTACCAGCGTCGCCTCCTCGAAGTCGGTCAGAGTCCCAGCGACCGCACTCGCTTCCGCCGACGCCAGGGTTTGAGTCGTCGTGTCGGAGCCTTGCGGATTGCCGATCCAGGGAAGGTCGCGCATATACACCGCCGCCGTGTCCAGTGGCTGACCGGATACTACATGGTGCGTCTCCCAGACGTTGCCGGAGAAGATGACGGAGACCAGGTTCTTGAGACCGTTATCCACGGTCTTGAATCCCCCCGCTAGCATTGGCGGGATGTTCTTCGTGCTCAGGGTTGCCGCGTCGACCTCCCCGGTCGCCATGAGGGCGACCTTGGTCGACTCGTCCGGCACCTCCCTGAAGGTAATGCGCTCGACCTGGGGGTTTATCAGCCAGTGGTCGTAGGGCACGGCCTCCACGATTCCGACGTCGTCCTGGGTCCACTGTATGATGTTGTATGGACCGGTGGCGATGAGTGGATTATCGATCATCCAGGCATCGCCCATAGCCTCGTTGAGCGCCAAGCTCTGCACGCTGAAGGCCTGGGCGGCGTCGTTCAGCAGGAGGGAGTTCCAGCGTGGGTCGAAGGCGGGAGTGCCATCGGGTATCGTGGCGAACGTGAACGCGAGGGTCGTGTCGTCGATCACCTGGATGGGATTGGCGCCGAACATAGTGGCGAAGTCTCCGGCCTGCCAGTGGATGCTGGCATTGTTTAACGCGCCGTTGCCCTCGTTGATGGTGTAGGCGATGTCCCTCGCGGTCATCGGTCCCCAGCTCGTGCCGCCGGCCCAGGCCAGCCCCTGGCCGTGGAAGATCACGTCGTCGCGAATGGTCAGCGTGCCGCCGCTCAGGTCCGCTCTCAAGGTCCACCCCGTGGCCAGCATCGGCGCCACGGGGTTCGCTACGGTGGCCTGGAACGTCACCTCGCCGATGCCGATATAGTGGATGTCGTCGGCGAGCTGGGAGCTTCCAAGGCCCGTGGAGGGCCATATGTCTGTGACGGCTACCGTAATAGTCCCAACCGTTCCGCTGGGCGCCGGAACCTGGACGGGAGTTACGCCGGCGACCAGCCCGTCGGCGTGGAAGGAGACGGTGAAGGCGGTGGGGCCGTTGGCAGCACCCGGGTGGAAATCGAGTGTGAGAGTGCCGGGCAGCACCTCGTTGGGCTGCAACACAGGGGGCTGCGTTACGCCCTCTAGGACCACGTCCGCGTCTGCGAAGTCGTCGCTCAGGGTGAGCCTGACGGCGGTGAGAGACTGATTCTTGATCCAAACCGACACCGGGACCAGGCCCCGCGAAGTGCCGAACGGATCGACCTCGACCGTCCCGAAGTCGATGGAGGTGGCCACCTGGGTCAGGCCTGCATCCAGGTATATCTCGACCCCGTCCGGAGCCACAACCTGCACGTTTACCGTGGCCGCCACGTTACGGGTGACCTGGGCCACCGCGAAGGCCGTTCCGGCAACCACGACGGCCACCACCAACGCGATGACGAGCCTGTGCACTGAATATCGTCGCATCATCGTCATGTTCCAGGCCCTCCTCTTCCGGGGCTCAGGCTTTCGGCTCGACCGTGGCCATCTGCGTCCTTCGGAACGTTCGGTATCTCTCAGCCGGGGTAACCGTACTCGTGCTGCTCCACACTGAATGTAGTCGCGTTGTTTATCCACGGCGGCTCCCACTGGGCGTCGCGGAGGTTGATCGCGGCGGCGGGCGGTCCGCAGCTCGTGATGACCGTCAAACCGACGATGTGCTGGAGGGTGAGGATAACGTCGAACACGTTGATCTCCCCGTCACGAACTACGTCGCCGAGGAGCATGTGTGCGGATGTCGGCGACACGAGACCAACAATTATCTGCAGGTCGAGAATCGCGTCGAAGACGTTAACTAACTCGTCGCCGTTCATGTCTCCGCAGACCCCTGGCACGATGTCGACGCTAGAGGTGTCTCCGACCGAAACGATGGTCTGGACCTGAGAATCGCTCAGCAGCACATCGGCGACGGCGAGATCAGCCCGGGTGCTCGTCACGACGTTGGCGACCCTGAAAGCGACGGTCCAGAGATCGAGCGAAGCCCCTGACCGACTGACGGAGCACACCAGGGCGAGACTTACAACTCCGACTACGTCGTTCGACGCGGCGAAACAGTCGTCAAAGCGGGTGGTGGGTTGGGCGCTGACGAAGCTCATTAGGGCTGAGTCGTAGGTCAGGGCCATCTGAGCGCCCATAAGGTCCCGAGCGCCGTCGGCCTGCACAACCACGTCGATTTCGCTCCGACCCACGGCAGTAGGCGGCGCAACCGGGTGTACGCGCACGGGCAGTAGCTGCACGGTCACGGACGCGGGGACGGCCTTGGTCACACGAACAAGCGCCGCGAAGGCGCCGTAGGCGGACCCCGCGACAGCCGTGAAGGCCATCAGGACAAGAATCGCGATGATCGCGGCCCTTCGCATTGGCGCATCTTAAGCCTGTTCACGCATACAGTCAAGCGCGATACAAGAAAGCGCGAAAGTCTCCTTGGAGGACAATCACCCCGCGGGATTTGTTCTTTGGAGGGTTCACAGGTATTCACCTTCAGTCATGCGTCCACATGCGCTCGGTGACAACGTCACGCGCCGACGGCATTGATCGAGTTCGAAGGTTGCCCACGATCCGCGTCGGACGCTGACACGAGGGGCAGAGAAGGTTCGCAGTCGGCGCGTGTGTTGGTGCGGGAGGACGGAGATACGCGGTTGGCTCCAGGAGAGCTGGAAGCCACCGGCGGCAGGCCAACGGAGGGCGAGCACCCTCACAGGCCAGAGTAGGGGGTCAGCGGTCAGAGCCGCGAGGCAATGCCAATGGCAGCGAGAGGGTCCTAACACCCCTCGCTGCCACTAAGGCAGGTTTGTGTCTGGAGAGACTAGCAGGCTGATGAAAAATGGGGAGTGCAGAGGGGCTAGCCCCTTTGCCGGGAGTCTGAGGGTGCCCCTCAGATACAATTTTTTCCCTTTCCTCACTCCAAAGGGCGCCAAAGGGATGTTCGAAAGAGTTTTTCAGCGCTCTCCAAACGCGATCGAAAGCCTAGGGCTCTTCAGATGGTCGGAGATGGCTCGGGAACGGGCGATGGCGACGGCTGCTCGGGCGAATCTTCCTTCAAACCCTTCAGCGTCATGGCCCCGGCGGCAAGGGCCAAAATTAGCCCAAGTCCAATGGCCGCCCATGGCATGTAGGTGCCGAACACGATGATCTTGCCGCGGTTGCCCTTCGCATCGTCGACCAGTCGGGTGACGGTCTCCGGAGGATGCCTCACGTCGGCCACAAACCGTGGATACTTCTCGCCCGAAGGGGCCAGGGCGCTGATGGCGTCGAAGTCCTCGATTCGGACCGTCGAGCCGGTCTTTGGCTCGTTCCAGGTCGAGATCTTGGCATCGACGACGAGCGGGAAACCCGTGGCGGGATCGTCGGACCCCAAGGGCAGGTTGGTCACGTCGATGCCGTACAGGTATGTTTCGAGGCCCTGAAGCTCTTCGGTACCTAGGTAGGTTGCGTCCAGGGGCCGGCCCGCGGCCGTGACCCAGGTCGAGAAAGAGCGGCTCTTGTCCACGTGGAAGGGCAGTCCCCAGAAACCGCTGCGGCCTCCCTCTGTACCCGAGAGATACTCTTTGGATACTCGGTCGACGACCAGCTTCAGCTCCGTGGGCTCGAAGCCCGGTATGTTCTGGCCCGTGGCCGGGTCCACGGTCGAGGCCCGCTCGGTGATGAAGAGCCTGTCGCCCTCGGCGCCGGTCGCGGTACGCTGGCGACGGATTTCGACCGCGACGGTAACCATCGGCAGGTCGGCGGGGTTGGCGAGAAGCCTCTGCGTGCGCGCGTCGACCAGCAGCGATAGCGCGCTCGGATCGGCCAGCAGCGTCTGCACGACAGGATTGCCAAGCAACTCACCGACCGCGGGGTCGGCCAGCAGCTCCATGAGCTGAGGGCGGGCGGCCAGGGTGCCCGCCAGGCCGCTCTGCAGCAGGTCTGAGATGGAGAGATTAGGGTTCTGCAGCGCGGCGAGCAGGTCGGGGGATCCCAGCAGCTCGGGCAACGCGGGACTTCCAAGCAGCGAGCTGACCTGCGGCTGGGCAAGCAGGCTCAGGGCGTCGGGGCTCGACATCAGCCCCGCGATCGTGTCGTTCCCCTGCAGCTCGGCCAGGAAGGCTTCGTCGACGAAGGAGAACGTCCCCACGAGCTCGTCCGCCTGCTCCCAGTCCGTCGGGACCTTCTCAAAGCGAGCGAAGACCGCGGTCATCCACACGCTGCCAAAGACGATCAGGCCGAGGCCTGCCACGCCCGCCAGGAGCCAAAAGCCTCTAGCCGATTGAAGATGCATGATGCCTATCACCTCTCTGGACTGGAGCTCGTTGCCGGGGGTTCGCAGCGCACCTTGCGCTTCAACCAAGGCGGGTTCCTAAGAATGGGCCAACCTCGGCTGCAATGGCTCTCCAAGACATGATAAGCCGCGCAAGGCGCCAAGGAGTGAGACAGAAGTACTGGCGCAACCAGGAAATTGGTCCTGCCTGAGTCTGCTGCCAAATGGGCTATGACGCTCTCAGGACGATTCTCAGCCGCCGATTCCGGCCGCCACGACGTGCCGCACGCGAGCTCTCGGCACGCTCGCTTGTCCCGTGGCCAGCCGAGGGTTAGAATCGGCCCTGCGCCGGGCATCTACCGCCGGCGCAAGTCTCAATAGCCCATCCACTCGACCTAATGAAACAGGAGGCCGCATGAAGCTCGCATTTTTCGACGATTTCAGACTCGGGCTAATCCAAGATGACAGGGTTGTGGATGTCTCCGGAGCCGTCACGGGTATCCGGCATACCTCGCCCCAGGACCTCATGAACCAGCTGATCGGCGGATTCGCGGACCACCGGCCCCGGCTCGAGGAGGCGGCCAGTCAGGGGTCGGCGGTCCCTCTCGGCCAGGTCCGGCTGAGGTCGCCCCTGCCCAGGCCGCATAACACGGTCTGCATGGCCGTCAACTACATGGAGGACGGCACCAGAGCCGAGGCGGCGCCCATCAACGCCTTCCTCAAGTCGCCGGACGCCGTGATAGGCCACGGAGACACCATCGTGCTGCCCGATGTTCCGGCGACCATATTCGAGGCCGAGGCCGAGATGGCGCTGATCATAGGCAAGCGAGCCCATAACGTCAGGGCAGAGGACGCCTTCGACTACGTCTTTGGCTACACGAATTTCATCGATATGTCCGCGAGGGGTCTGCCGCCGCCGGGCAATACCTTCTACCAGATGAAATCTCGAGACACCTTCGCGCCCATGGGGCCCTGGCTGGTGACGGCCGACGAGGTCTCGGACCCCCACAACCTTCAGATAACGCTGAGCGTCAACGGCGAGATCAAGCAGAGCTTCAACACCAGCGATATGGCCCACAAGATCGCTCGCACCATCGAGTGGGTCAGCTCAGTCCACGCTCTGGAGCCTGGAGACGTGATTGCTACCGGCACCAATCACCGCGGGCTCAGCGGCATTCAGGACGGAGATCAGATAGACCTCGAGGTTGCAGGGCTGGGCGTACTCCATCTCAACGTCCGTGACGACCTGAGGCGCACGTGGCCCAGGGAGACGAGACTGGAGAGGGCGGACAGAGGCCTGGAGGGGACGGCTCCTCAGTCCTCCGGCAAGTACGCCCCCGTCTAGATTTTCGCGGGTAGCGGAGGTGGGCCTGATCGTGAAGATCAGGCCGGGCCGCATCACCGTCGGCTAGCTCTGGTTCTCCGCCGGTTCTGACCGACGGCAGTCGCGGTCCAGTGGCGATCTCTCCAGAGTCTCGGCGCTGCCGCGCGCTGGCCGCCACTTTGAGATTGAGAGGACTAGTCCGAAAGCACCGGCAGATTGCTACTGATGAGGTTTGACCAACCGGGGTTTCGTTGGTATCCTCTGCAAACCTCTCGAAACGCGCCCCGGACTGAGCGATTCTAGTGGGTGTTCAGCTATGACGAAGCGCATCCTGCTCTCCATCCTGACAGCGCTGGCGTTGTCTGCAGTCTTCCTCGGCGTCGTGGACACCAGGCCGGTCAGCGCGGGGTTGGGCTTTCCCAGTTTCAAAGACTCCGCGGCCGCGACAGCCACCGATATAACGGTGGCTACCATCGGTTCCCAGATCGGCGTTCACGTATTGGACTCGGACCTGACTGGACAGTCGGCCCATGTGACCGTAAAAAGCACCTCCGACCCTGCGGGGTTTATCCTGGAGCTGAACCAGATAGCTGCGGGAACCTACTCCGCCCTACTCGAAATCGCCACTGTCACGAACCCTACGGCCGTCCCACCCAAATTGGGAGCTGCCAGTGGCGACACGGTAACTGCGCTTTACGCAGACCAGAACCCGGCAGGTTTCAACACCGCAGATAGCATTACTGTGGTGTCGTCGCTCGATGCGGACCTGGTCCTGACCAAGCGCCACTCGCGCCACTTGGTGACGGCGGGCGAGAGCCTGACTTACACCCTGACCCTAACCAACGACGGGCCTGCCGACGCTACTAACGTCTCGCTGACGGACACGCTCCCATCGGTGGTGACCTTCCCGGTGGCGATCCCGAGCCAGGGGAGTTGCTCCGAGTCAGGTGGGACTGTGACCTGCAACCTGGGCGGCCTCGCCAAAGACGCAATTTCGACCGTGGAAATAGGGGTCGGAGTCCCCTTGTCGACACCGGATGGAACGACGCTCACCAACGTGGCTACCGCCACTGCCAACGAGGGCGACCCTAACCCCGGAAACAACACGAACATAACGGTCACGACCACGGTCATCCGGCCAGCAGACCTCTCGGTCACCAAAAGCGACTCGCCGGACCCGGTGGCCGTGGGGCAGAACCTTACGTACACCATCGTCGTGACCAACAACGGCCCCTTCGAGGCACCGGGCGTGATGGTTGCCGACCCCATAGGGATCTCAACCTTCGTTTCGGCCACACCCAGCCAGGGGAGTTGCGATGAATCCAACCGTACCGTTACCTGTACTCTGGGCACCATCGCCAGCCTCGCCAGCTCCACCGTGACCATTGTCGTGACCCCGACTCAGATTGGGCTGCTCGGAAACGCCGTCAGCGTCACCGCAGATAGCATAGACCTAAGTTTGAGCGACAATAGCGCAACGGCGAACACTACAGTCCAGCAGGCTGGAAACGGGGCCGTCAGCTTTAGGAACGGGACTTCGACTTCGGCGACGGACATACAATCTGCGGCGGTAGGCTCCCAGGTCGCGGTTCGCGTGGTCGATGCGGACCTGGCCGGGGCGACATCGACTACCGTGACCGTGGTCAGCGATAGCGACCCGGCTGGCATTACTCTCACCCTTAACGCTGTGGCGACCGATGTCTTCAGCGGGCTGTTCCAGATCGCCCCATCTACGCTTGCCACCGCGACTCCGCCCAGGTTGAGAGCTGCCAACGGCGGTACGGTCATCACAAGGTACGCTGATGCCGCTCCGGCCATCACAAGAGCCGACTCGCTGCTGGTTGCAGGCCCTGTGTTCTCGAACCTCTCACCCGCTGATGGAACCGTCACGAGCGACGCGACTCAGGTCCTCAGCGTCGAGGTCACGGACGCAGTGTCTGGTATAGACCCAAGCAGCATCAGGTTTCTTTTGGGCACCTCTGACCCGCCATCGCTTGAGATTGGTCCCTTCCTTACCCCGATTACAGACGGCTTCAAGGCTTCCGTTGCCCTGGGGCTCACTGGGGTTTGGTTCATAGGGACGAAGGCCACGGACAACGCTGGGAACCAAGCTACCTACGATGTGGATGGACTTCCCGGCATACCAACAGGCAACAGGCTCACCGTCGTCACGGCCACAGCCGATGTATCGGTCACGAAGTCCGACTCGCCGGACCCTGTGCTGGTGGGGGAGCTGCTCACCTATTCGCTCACGCTGGCCAATGGCGCCACGTCGACCCTTGCGGCCACCGGCGTGACTCTGACCGACAGGCTGGCGACGAGCACAACGTTCCTGTCGGCCAGCGCTGGCTGCGTCTATGACGCTGGCCAGCATGCCGTCACCTGCAGCATAGGCAACTTGGGGATCGGCACCGTGGCGTCGAGCACCATCGCCGTCATGCCGACGGCAGCGGGCGTCATCACCAACACGGCCGAGGTGGCGGGCAACGAGCCTGACCTCAATCCAGCCAACAACACGGCTACGGCAACCACCACCGTAATTTCGGTCGGTACGCCGCCGCCTCCTCCACCTCCGCCACCACCACCGCCAACTGCCGACTTCACCGTTAACAGCACCGCCGATGCAGTTGACGCCAGTCCAGGCGATGGGGTCTGCGA
>JADFIF010000162.1 GCA_022566795.1 Chloroflexota bacterium | reverse complement strand
GTCCGGAGCTACTACCTCGGCCGCCGCGAGGGCCTCAGCAAGACCTCGACGCTGGCGACGATTCTTGTCGAGCGAGTGCTGGATGCCGTAACTCTCCTGCTTTTCATTGCCGTCATCGGACTGTTTTTTCCGCTGACGGGGCTGGCGCAGGCTTTCGGCGACAGGTACGGAGTCCCCTGGCCCTTGCTGGCCCTGGCCCTGAGCGTTCCCTTCATCGTCGCTTTCGCGGCCCTGGTTTTCCTGGCCCGCTTTCCTGACCGTATCGACTCGGCGACCGCGTCCGCAGTAAGGCCTTTGCCTCGCGCATTGCGGACACCGGCTCGCGACCTGGTACGCCTCTTTCATCAGGGCATCGCGCCATTGCGCGACCCAAAAACTCTCGCCCTCCTTCTCCTCCTCTCCGTGCCGATCTGGCTCTTCGAATCGGCGCTGTTCTTCCTGGTGGGCCTCGGCTTCGGGCTGCACGACTCGTTCGACAACTTAGGGGAGTTCGCCGCCGCGAACGTCCTGGTCACCGCCATCGCCAACATCGGCAGCTCGATCCCGGCGGCGCCCGGCGGGATCGGCCTCTTCGAGCTCGTGGCGAGGGAAACGCTGGTGCTGCTGCCCAACGCCTCGATAGACCGAGCGGTAGCGGCCGGGTTCGCCACGGTCGTGCACGCGGCATTGCTGATACCGATGATCGTGCTGGGCCAGCTTTTCCTGTGGACCGGCCACGTGTCGCTCCGAAAGCTATCGAGGGGCGCACCGGACTCGGCCGACGCCGACCCGGAGAGCGCTCAGACGCCCTCAACACGCCCTCTCTCCTACGAAAGTGAGGAAGGCGGATGAGAGTCGGAATCATCGGCGGAGGCGCCACAGGGCTCGCGGCCGCCCACGAGCTAGCCAAGCAGGGGCACCGAACGGCGGTGTACGAGCGCGCCCCCTTTCTCGGTGGCCACGCCTCGACCTTCGACGTCGGCGGCACGCCCCTCGAACGCGGCTACCACCACCTGTTCACCAGCGACACCGACATCCTGGAGCTGATCGACGAGCTGGGACTCGGGCATCGGATGCGGTGGATCGACTCGAAGGTCGGCACGCTTCACGACGGCACCATCTACAACTTCGTGACGCCCCTTGACCTGCTCAGATACAAGCCGCTTAGCTTGATCGACCGCGTGAGGCTTGGGCTGGTCACGCTCTACCTACAGCGTCGCCGCGACTGGCGGGGGCTCGAAGGCGTCACCGCCGCCGACTGGCTCCGGAGCCACGCCGGCAAGCGCGTCTACGATAGATTTTGGGGGCCGATGCTGCGCGGCAAATTCGGCGAGGAGCACTGCGAGCGCGTTGGCATGGCCTGGGTCTGGGGAAAGATCCACACCCGGGTCGCCTCCCGCGGTAGAGGCATGCTGAAAGAGAAGCTAGGCTACCCTATGGGCAGCTTCGGCGAGATTTTCGAGACCCTGGCCCGTAAGATTCAGGAGCTTGGGGGCGAGGTGCACGTATCGCGCTCGGTCCAGCGGATCGTGGTAGAGGACGGCCGTGCGACGGGCCTGGAGCTTGGTGACGGCGCGGGCGATGCATCCACCGAGGCTTTCGACGCTGTTATCGCATCGACCCCCTCGAACATCTTCCCCAGGCTGGTCCCGCCGCTGCCCGACGACTATATGGCCAAGCTGAGCGACGTCAGTTACATGGCCGCGGTGCTCATCGTGCTCGTGCTCGACCGGCCGCTGTCCGACAAGTACTGGCTCAACATCGCCGATCGCTCGATTCCCTTTGTCGCGGTCATCGAGCACACCAACTTTATCGGCCCGCAGCACTACGGCGGCAAGCACATCGTCTACCTGTCTAACTACCTCGGCACCGACGATCCAATCTACCGGATGGAGCGCGAGGAGCTTTTACAGCTGTACCTGCCCCATCTGAAAAAGATCAACTCAGGGTTCGATCTCTCGTGGGTGGAGGCAAGCTACCACCATAGAATCGACGGCGCGCAGCCGGTCATCGGCACGAACTACTCCCAGCGGATTCCGGACCACCGAACGCCCTTCAAGGGCCTCTACCTGGCCAACACGACCCAGATATATCCAGAGGACCGAGGCACGAACTACAGCGTCCGCATGGGCAAGCGGGTTGCCAGGATGGTGATGGAGGACATGGCATAGTGGTGTCCGGTCAGGGGAATCCACCAGGCTGATAGGCCCGTCGGGTCCGACTCATGTGGCCCGATGGCCTCTGCCCTGACGACCGTGTCTACGCGTCGCAATGCCGTTTGTTGGCCACCGGCCTGTATGCTATCATTGTGATTGATTTTTTCGAGCGTGAGGCGACGCGGCTTGACAGGTACGGTCGAGGGCTTTAAGAGGCGGACGAGAAGGGCCATCACGTCCCAGAGGCAACCCACCGTCACGGTCTTGTCCTGCCTGCTGGCCGCCCAGGATGAGCTTGGTTATCTGCCCGACGAGGCGATCGAAGAGATAGCCACGTATACCGGAACGACCACCAATGAGGTCTGGGGCGTGGCGTCCTTCTACACCAACTTCCGGTTCACACCCCCCGGCGAGCACGCGGTCGAGATATGCTGGGGCCCTACCTGCCATCTGGCGGGCGCTCCTGGCATCCTGCAGAGCGTCTTAGACCTCCTCGGCCTTTCTGGCGAGGGCGAGACCTCGGACAACCGCATCAGCCTCAAGTACAACACCTGTCTGGGCGCATGCTCGCAGGCTCCGGTGGCGAGCATCGACCATCAGCTGGTGGGCCGCCTGTCCATTGAGACCGCCCGAGGCCTCGTAGGCAAGCTCAAGGCTCCCGATGCCACGCGATAGCTACGGGCCTCCGACAACCCTCTTCCCGGTTACCGCCCCAACCGGGGCGGAGACGGCATCTCTTCACGCGTGGCGTGCGGCACGGGAGCGGTAGCAAGTAACGATGGCAGCCTACCAGGAGCTCAGAGCGCAGGCGGACCAGCGATGGCTAGGCCTCATATCCGGCGATCGGCCCTGGATAAGGGTCGGCACGGCGATGTGCGGGCAGGCCGCCGGCGCGGTCCAGGTCCTGGCCGCGCTGAGGGCCGAGCTAGATAAGCGCGGCATCGACGCCACTATCGACGAGGTCGGGTGCCTGGGAATATGCTTCGCCGAGCCGCTGGTCGACATAGTCAAGAAGCGGGGGTCGCGCCTTTTTTTCAACAACGTTACTCCTGAAGACGTTTCCCGAATCATCGAATCTTACCTGGTCAACGACATCGTGCCGGACGAGGGTGTCATCGGCTACCTCGGCCAGAACCCCGTCGGAGACGTTCCCAGCCTGAATAAGCACCCGAGCATGGCGAAGCAGGAGCGGATTGCGCTCCGCAACGCCGGCCGAATCGCTCCCGCGGACATCTACCAGTACATAGCGCGTGGCGGCTATGGTGGCCTCAACAAGGCGCTGTTCGAGATGCAGCCGGCCGACGTCATTCAAGAGATCACCGACTCCGGCCTGCGCGGCCGGGGCGGCGCAGCCTTCCCAACGGGAGTCAAGTGGAGCTTCCTCGTTCGGTCGCCGGGACCGCCCAAGTACATTCTGTGCAACTGCGAGGAGGGCGACCCCGGAGCCTACAACGACAAGGGCATCCTCGAGAGTGACCCGCACACCCTGCTGGAGGGCATACTCATCGCGGGCTACGCCACGGGTGCGACAAACGGGTTCGTGTTCATCCGGCACGGCCACGACGGGCCTATCGACCGCACCAGACACGCCATCGCGCAGGCCTACGAGCTGGGTTTGCTGGGCCAGAACATCCTGGGCTCGGAGTTCAGTTTCGAGATCGAGGTGTCGCTGACCGGCGAGTCGTACGTCGCCGGCGAGGAGACCGCGCTGATGGACTCCATCGAGGGCAAGCGGGCCATGCCTCGGTTCCGGCCGCCCTTCCCCGCGGCGGCGGGCGTCTGGGGCAAGCCCAGCAACATCAACAACGTCAAGACCCTCGCCTACGCGCCCGAGATAATCTTGAAGGGCAGCCAGTGGTTCTCGTCCATCGGTGTGAATAGGAGCACCGGCACGGCGGTCCTCTGTCTGAGCGGCAACATCCGATACCCCGGAATGTACGAGGTCCCCATGGGGATCACCCTCGGCGAGGTGGTGAACGAGATCGGCGGCGGCGTGCCCGGCGGCAAGCGGCTCAAGCTGCTTCAAACCGGGGGCCCGCTGGGCGGCGTGCTAGGCGCAGATAGCATGGGAATCCACCTCGATTTCGAGGAGATGCGCGACGCGGGGGCCATCCTGGGATCTGGCGGAATCATCGTCGCCGACGAAGATACCTGCGCCGTCGACCTCACCCGGGTGCTGGTCGCCTTCTGCCAGTACGAGTCGTGCGGGAAGTGCTTCCCGTGCCGCCTGGGCATGGAGCAGCTCCTGGAGATCGTCGAGCGCATCGCCAAGTGCGAGAGCGAGCCAGGCGACCTCGACCTGTTGCGGAGCGTCGGGGAAACGATGGAGGGCACCTCGCTGTGCGGGCACGGCCAGCTCGGCTTCGGACCTATCCGCTCGGCGCTGCAGCACTTCGAGGCCGACTTCATAGCCCACATCGAGGAGAAGCGCTGCCCCACAGGCAAGTGCACGGGTCCGATGCTCTCCCCGAAAAACACCCGGCCCTACGCCTTCGATTTTGTGCCGGCGGCGCCCGAGACGACAGGCGAGCGTCCCCGGGCCGAGATCCGTGGTTAGCTAAGCTAGTACTTAGTCAGCAAGAAGGCGACGCGTATTTTTTTCGCCCGCCCGCGCGTGAGGATTAGGGTTTGGAGGACACCGCCAGTCCCGACTTGTTGGGGCTTGGGACCCCCGGGGAGCCCGAGGGGCTTGGCCCTTCGGAGCCTTTTCGAGGATGGGCGGTGGGCTGTTTCAAGGCTTATGCAACGAAGCCCTAGACGATAGCGGAGCACCGGGGCGTGCTGTCGCTGGAGATGCGAAATGCCAGATGGGATAACCCTGACGATAGATGGCGTCGAGGTTAAGACGCAGCCCGGGACCATGATCATCAAGGCGGCCATGGACGCCGGCATGTACATCCCCTACCTGTGCTACTACCCCGACCTGAAGCCCTTCGGCGCCTGCCGCATGTGCATCGTCAAAGCGGAGGCTCCAACGCCAGATGGCGAATATAGGGCGCTGCCCGGAAATCCCGCGTCCTGCACCACGCCCGTCTCCGAGGGGATGAGGGTGCAGACGAACGTCTCGGAGATCGTCGAGCTCCGCCGGGGCATCATGGACCTGCTCCTCTCCGAGCACCCCCACGGCTGCCTCACCTGCCATCGC
>JADFIF010000043.1 GCA_022566795.1 Chloroflexota bacterium | reverse complement strand
GGGTTAACCGGTGGAGCCCCAGAGGGGATTCGAACCCGCTAACCTGCCGATTACAAGTCGGCTGCGCTGCCAATTGCGCCACTGGGGCACCGCCGCTCGCCACCGTCGTGCCTACGGGCGGAGCGAACGCGCGTCACAAGAAAACGAGGCCGGCCGCCCTTCGCCTGAATCGCTAGCCCGCCCCTGCCCACCAATTCTAATGGACGCGCGGTTCGCGGTCAACGGGATTGACGCACCCGAGCGGCGACGTTTCGGCCCTCCATCGCTCAAGGGCCGCCGAAGCATCGAGAGTGCACGGCTACGAGAGGTGCCGAGGCGCTCGGCTACGAGTCCAGCAGCTTCTCCCCCGCCTCGCGTTGCACGAGACGGTAGACCTCTTGCAGCGGCAGGCTACGCTCCAGGGCGATGGCCCGGCAGGCCTCGTACTCCGGAGCGACGCTCACCGTCGTACCCTCAAGCCGCTTGACCTTGACGGGAACGGACCCAAGCGATGTTTCCACTTGAACGACTTCCCGCTCGGCCTCGTACCTGGACACAGGCCGCACCCGAACTCCCAGCGTAGACGTTTCGCGGAGCAGCACGCCGACCGCCGAGACCTCGAGCTCGGCAGGCACAATTACGCTTATCATGGTGGCCGGCCGGTTCTTCTTCATCTGAATGGGGGTGAACCACACGTCGCGAGCGCCCAGCTCGAACAGTCGCTCCTGGACGTAGCCAAACAGCTCCGCCGCCATATCGTCCACGTTGGTTTCGAGCATGCTAAGGTCCGTGGTATATCCGAGGCCCCCGACCTCGTCGCCAAGCCACAGGCCAAGCGCGTTTGGATAATCGCGGCTGTCGCGGGAACCCAGGCCGTACGCCACGCGCTCCACCTTCATGGCCGGCTGCCTGAAGGTAGCCAGCGTAGTGAGTATCGCCGCGCCGGTGGGAGTGACCATCTCCCCAGCATCGGCTTTGTTGCCGGGCGGGGGCACCACCGGGGCCTTGGCGATGGCGAACAGCGCCGCCGTGGCCGGGGCAGGCACGGGCAGCACTCCGTGGGCGCTGTGGACCACGCCCGACCCAGTGGGGAACGGCGAGCAGTAGAGCCGCTCTATTCCGAGCATGTCGAGCCCGACAACGCTGCCGACGACGTCGACCAGCGTGTCGACGGTGCCAAGCTCGTGCAGATGCACCTCGGCGACGGTCGTCCGGTGCACGACGGCCTCAGCCTCCACAAGCCGATGGAATACCGCGCAAGCCCGTTCCTTGACTGTCGCGTCGAGGCCCGACTTCTCAATCGCGGAGACGAAGCTCTCCCAGCCTCTGGGACGGCGCCCCTCCTCATCCAGCTCGACGGTTACGAGGGTGCCGCTGACGCCTCCTCGCTGGGCCGGCTGACGAGATATTGTGTAGCCCTGGACGCCAAGCTCAGCGAGGGCCTCCCTAAGACCGTCCAGTGCGACGCCCGCGTCGACCAGTGCGCCGAGAATCATGTCGCCGCTGGCGCCACCGATGCAGTGAAAGTATGCGCTCTTCAGGTCGATGCCCTCCTGGTTCGCCGTGGCCGACTGGGGGCTACCTTACGATGCGGCCCGCCGCGAAGGTCTCTTACGCCGTGCGAGCTTCTATCTCAGTCCCCCATCCGTCGAGATTGCCGGGAGTCTGAGAGCCCACCCCGAGCACAGCCCAACGGGTGTCCCTCAGATAAAGCCTTCCTGAACCGCAAACCACGACTCTGCGGAACCACACGGTCATGCCTCGAACGTCAGGTCGGGAGGCCGGGTCAAAAAAGCTCTTCCCCTTCCTTCCTCGAAAGGGCGCCGGAACGATGGTCGAAAGAAGTTCTTCAGCGCCCTGCCAGGACAGCCGCGCGCGCCGCGCCAGCAAATTCGTCAGAAGACGGCTGGCTGAGCCCGTTTGCCGCGGGGAACGCAGATTTGGATGGCCTCCGCAAGCGTCTCTACAGGGATGGGCTGGACATCGTCCACATCCCGGCACTCGTCCATTGCCGAGCCGGGAACCAGACATCGCTGCACGCCGAGCCGGCCGACCTCTTGGACCCGCCTCCCAATTTGCGGCACTCTGCGCACCTCTCCGCTAAGCCCAACCTCGCCTACCGCGGCCGCACTCCCTTCCACCGGGGCGTTGCGCACGCTCGATGCCAGTGCTAGGGCGAGGCCCAGGTCGGCCGCGGGCTCGCTGATGCGAAGGCCTCCGGCAACGTTTACAACTATGTCCTGGTCCGCCAGTCTCATCCCCACGCGCCGCGTCAAAACGGCGCACACCAACAAAAGGCGGTTGAGATCGAGTCCGGTGGCCACGCGCCGGGGTGTCGGGAGCGAAGAGGGCGTCGTCAGTGCCTGAATCTCGGCCAGCAGAGGCCGGGTGCCCTCCATTGTCGCCACGATCACCGAGCCAATGGCGTTGTCTCGACGCTCCGACAGGAACGCACGGGAGGGGTCTTCCACGTCTATCAGGCCCCGGCCGGTCATCTCAAGAACGCCAACCTCGTTGGTCGACCCAAACCGGTTCTTGACGGCGCGTAGCAGCCGCCACGAGCTGATCGGGTCGCCCTCCATGTACAGCACCGCGTCGACCATGTGCTCGAGCACGCGGGGTCCGGCGATATCTCCTCCCTTGGTCACATGGCCGCTCAGCACCATTGGCACGCCGTGCTCCTTGGCCCATGCGATCAGCCGGCGCGTGCACTCCCTGACCTGAGCGATCGTCCCCGCCCCGGACGCCAGCGTCTGGTCGTACAGCGTCTGAATCGAGTCTACCACCGCCAGTGAGGGCTTCGTCTCCTCCAGGCACCGCAGGACATGGTCGAGGTCGGTCGATGGGAGGACGTATAGGCCATCGCCGGAGATGCCAAGACGATCCGCCCGCATCTTGATCTGGCTGGCCGACTCCTCACCGCAGACGTACAGTGTGTTGCCATCCGAGCCCGAGACGTCGGCGGCCAGGCGAAGGAGGAGAGTGGACTTCCCGATGCCGGGGTCCCCCGCGATCAGCGTCAGTGACCCCGGAACAAGCCCGCCTCCCAGCACTCGGTTGATCTCCGGCGACGAAAGCCGCAAACGGGGTACGGCGTCGGGGGCCACCTGCGCAAGCTCCTGCGGGGCGCTGTTCGCGCTGGCTACCCACGCGCTGCCCGAGGGTGCGCGAGAGCTTCGCTGCGCCTCCACCAGGGTGTTCCACTCACCGCAGCCCGGACACCGACCCTCCCAGCGCAGGCTTTCGTCACCGCAAGCGTTGCAGACGAAGACTACCCTTTCCTTAGCACGAGCCAAAGGTACGACCCCCAATCTCCCCCGTAGTCACGACAGCAGCCGAATCCGTGGCACGCCCATTGTATCAGGGAGGGTCAGAACAATCCTGTGTCAAAATGCAAGGAGGCCCGGAGCGGTATATCGCTCCGGGCCTCCTTTTTTCCAGGCCTTTTCCGGGGGACGCTGTTTAAGCGGAGGCGACTGGGAACGGGGAGTTGGACTTGACGATGATCTCCCCGTCGTCCACGTCGATTACGGCGGTGTCGCCCGGGTTCAACGAACCTGCGAGGATCGAGTCCGACAGACTGTCCTCTACACTGTCTTGGATAACCCTGCGCAAGGGCCGTGCCCCGAACTGAGGATCATAGCCACGCTCGGCCAGCCAGTCTTTCGCCTCGTCCGTGACGTCGAAGTCGATGCCCTTCTCGATGAGGTTGGAGGCCACCTCGCTCAGCATCAGCTCAACGATCTGGTGCATGTGTTCGCGAGTCAGCGCATGGAACACGACCGTGGCATCGATGCGGTTCAAGAACTCGGGACGGAAAAACTTCTTGACCTCGTCGGTGACATTGGTCTTCATCCGCTCGTAGGCTTCATTCTCGTTCTGAGCGGCTCCGCCCCGTGCGGCGAATCCAATGGATCTGTCCTGACGAATGAGGTCCGACCCGATGTTGCTCGTCATGACGATTATTGTGTTCCTGAAGTCGACCTTACGGCCTTTGGCGTCGGTCAAGTGGCCATCGTCGAAGATCTGCAGCAGGATGTTGAACACGTCGGGATGGGCCTTCTCGATCTCGTCCAGCAGGATCACGCAGTAGGACTTGCGCCTCACGGCCTCCGTGAGCTGCCCGCCCTCGTCGTATCCGATGTATCCAGGAGGCGCGCCAACGAGTCTCGATACGGAGTGCCGCTCCATGAACTCGGACATGTCGATGCGGATCATGGCGTCTTCGCTGCCGAACATGAACTCGGCGAGCTTTTGGACGAGGTAGGTCTTACCCACGCCTGTCGGGCCGAGCGACAGGAAGATGCCGGTTGGGCGCTTGGGGTTCTTGAGTCCCGCTCTCGCGCGGCGAACCGCCTTGGAGACTAGCGAGATGGCCTCGTCTTGCCCGATGACCTTCTCGTGCAGCACCTCTTCCATATGTACGAGCCGCTCCGTCTCGGTCGCCACGAGCCGCGTCACCGGAATGCCGGTCCACATGCTCACGACCTCCGCGATGTGCTCTTCCGTAACGACCGGCCTCTCGTCGCCGACCTCCTTCTCCCAGTCCTTTTCCAGGTTGACCAGCTTCTCCTGAAGGCTGGCCTCCCGGTCCCTGAGCTCGGCGGCGTGCTCGTACTGGCGTGACGTGATCGCCTCGTCCTTCTCTTTTTGCACCCTCTGCAGCAGCTTGGTCGCGTCTTTGACGGAGATCGGCGCCGTGCTGTGGTTGATGCGGACCCTGGACGCCGCCTCGTCTATGAGGTCGATGGCCTTGTCGGGCAAGAACCGGTCGGCAATGAAACGTGACGCCAAGTGCGCGGCCGAACGGAGCGCCTCATCGCTGATATCCAGCTCGTGGTGCTCCTCGTACCGAGACTTAATGCCTCTCAGGATCTCGACAGTCTCATCGACGGTGGGCTCCTCGACTCGCACCGGCTGGAAACGCCGCTCGAGAGCCGGGTCGCGCTCCACATATTTTCTGTAGTCGTCCAGCGTCGTGGCGCCGATAGTCTGAAGCTCACCGCGCGCCAGTGACGGCTTCAAGATGTTGGCGGCGTCCACAGCGCCTTCCGCGGCGCCGGCGCCCACCATCGTGTGTATCTCGTCGATGAACAGGAGGCAGTTTCCGGACGCCCGAATCTCCTCGACCACCTTCTTGAGACGCTCTTCGAACTCCCCTCGATACTTGGTGCCGGCTACGAGGGCGCCCATGTCGAGGGTAACCAATCGCTTGCCTTGCAGCGTGCTCGGCACGTCGTTGCTGGCTATGCGCTGCGCCAGTGCCTCGACGATAGCGGTCTTTCCGACCCCGGGCTCGCCGATCAGAACAGGGTTGTTTTTGGTGCGCCGGCTCAGTATCTGCGTTACCCGCTGAATCTCCTGCTCCCGCCCGACGGTCGGGTCCAGCTTGCCGTTTCTGGCGGCGCTGGTAAGGTCGATGCCAAGCTGGTCCAGCGTGGGTGTGCGAGTGGTCGACTTCGAGCTGCTTCCGGATTGGCCCTGCTGGACCGTCTGGGTCAGGATGCGACTGGTCTCGCCCCTCACCTTGTCGAGGTTGACGCCGAGGCTCTCGAGAACCCCGGCCGCCACGCCTTCGCCCTCACGCATGAGGCCGATGAGCAGGTGCTCGGTTCCAATGTGGTGATGGTTCAGCCGGCGGGCTTCATCGACCGCCAGCTCGATGACTTTCTTCGCGCGCGGCGTGAGGCCGATCTCACCAGGAGTGGACCTCTCGCCCCGCCCGATGA
This sequence comes from Chloroflexota bacterium, assembly GCA_022566795.1. Taxonomy (GTDB): domain Bacteria; phylum Chloroflexota; class Dehalococcoidia; order Lucifugimonadales; genus JADFIF01. The sequence goes on along the minus strand of JADFIF010000043.1, from coordinate 13,185 downwards.
TGAACTCCACGGCCGAACGTACCTTGTTCAGCTCGACACCAAGGTTGGCGAGCACCTTAGCGGCAATCCCATCGGTCTCTCGTACAAGGCCAAGCAAGACGTGCTCGGTGCCTATGTAGTTGTGATTGAACCGCTGGGCCTCTTCCTGAGCCAGCGACAATACCCTCCTGGCCCGTTCAGAGAATTTTTCAAACCTACTCGCCATTTCCACTTCTCCTAAAACGGAGTTTACTTCAGTTAGAGTCTACTGGTCTTCGGAACCATAGGCGTCTGTCCCTTCTTCTTCTTGGGCCTGCTTGAGACTCAGCCCAAGGCGCCGCCGTTCCGGCTCGATCCGCAGGATCTTGACCTTGACCTCGTCACCCTCTCTCACGACCTCTCTCGGGTGGGTCACCATTCTCGCCGTCAATTCGGAGATGTGTATCAAACCCTCTACAGCCCCTTCAACGCGCGCGAATGCCCCGAAGTTAGTAAGCTTGGTCACCTTGGCGTCGACGAGGTCGCCGACCTGGTAGCGTTCGTTAATAGTATCCCAGGGCTCCGGTTGAAGGCGCCTGAGGCTTAACGCAATCTTCTTGTTTTCCGCATCCACGCGCAACACGTAGACGTCAAGCTCCTGCCCGAGCTTCACCACTTCTTCTGGGGAGCCGACCGAATCCCACGAGAGCTCCGAGATGTGAACCAGGCCATCGGCCCCGCCAAGGTCGACGAAGGCGCCAAAGCTGCTGATGCCCGTGACCTTCCCTCGCCGCGTCTCACCCTCTGTTAGCTCCTTGATGAGGCGCGCCTTCTGCTCGTCGCGCAGCTCTTGCAGAGCCTGCCGCTCGGAGAATATGGCGCGGTTTCGCCCGCGGTTGACCTCGAGGACTCGAAGTTGAAGCACTCTACCTATTTCGTCAGCCAAAGGATCCTTGCGAGGCGCCTCCGGTTCTACACTGGCCTCGGTGGCCTCGCTCGTTTCGGTGGCCTCGCTCGTTTCGGTGGCCTCGGTCGTCTCGGCGGCCTCAGTCGTCTCGGTGGCTTCTGCAGCGCCGCGGTCGCTCGACATTTCGGGTCGAGCCTCGCGGTTCTGGGCAGCCTCCGCCGCCTCTTGCATCTCGCGGAAGTGCTCCCTGGGAACGCTCACGAGCTGGGACATCGGAACGAAGCCTTGGACACCTTCGGATTCTACGATGGCGCCACCGCGATTAAATCCCACGATGGTCCCCTCGATGCCCTCTGCCGCCTCCATGGCTTTTTCGAGCACCCGCCAGCCTTGCTCCCCTACCGCGCGGTCGACGGAGAGGATAGCGGCACGGTCCGCCGTCTCCGGGCGTATCACAAGGGTGATGATCTGATCGCCTACCTGAAGGCCTTGGAGTTCCTCTGGCTTCATGGACCTCATCTCCGCCGGGGGAACCACGCCTTCGGCCTTGTGGCCAATGTTAACGAATATCCCGTCCAAGTCCGCCCGCATCACCACGCCCTCCACCACGTCGCCACGGCGCAGCGGCTTGATCGCCTCCATCGAATCGAGCAGTTCCCCCATGTCCGGGCTAGGACCGGCGTCTGGCGGTTGGGAAGTCATCCTACTGCACTACTTATTCCTGAATCGAAGCGGGCACTATTATAGGCGTGGCGCCCAGAGCGTGTAAAGGCCCCGGGCTGGAATGCAACCGCCTGCGACGAGGGTATGATATCTGGTGTTCCACGAAGGCTGAATGTCATCAGACTCTTCCTGCAGCGGTTGTGAACATTGTAACATATGCGACCCTCTCAAGGGCTTCCCCACGTGGACCGTGTCGTCTTGCGGTTTTTGATAGGCGTTTAGGATATTGCGCAGCGACCAGCGGTTCAAGCGAACGACGGTACCTCTTCGAGCATCTTCGGTCCCATAAAAAGCAAAGCCCCCTGGCAATGACCTATTTTCCCACGTCCTTGCGGGCGCAGTATCGTCGGCGCTGAGGCGTTTCACTGCCGTGTTCGGGATGGGAACGGGTGGGGCCGCCTCGCTAGGACCACCAGGGGACAACCACTTTTCATCGCAAAGCTCTGAGCGTGCAATACACTCCCAAAGCCAAGCGCCTGCGGAAGTATACCGCGGCCGTACGCGGGTGTCAACGAAGGCGAGCACTCGGTTATCCACACCTGATCCACAGCGGCGACTGAACCGCCTTTTCCACCTTCTCCGGTCCGGGGTCCCGTGTAGAGGCCTGCCCGGCCGGCGGGTCAACGACCTCGATCATCTCCTGAATCTAGTAGAATGTCCTGGGGGTCTCCCCTCAACTCGATCAGAGGAGGCCACGAAGCCCCATCAGGGACGGCCCGTGGACAACGCCGCTCTCAGTGTGACGCGAAGCGACGGGGCCACACAGGACTTCTTGGGACTCCTCGCCTCTTATCAAGGACGGTCGACTGCGTGTCAACGAACGCCTCGGAATCGCGATTGCCGGGTGCCGGCGCCCCGCCCGTCATTGTCGCGGACAGACTCACCAAGGCCTACGGGGATGATGTTGCCGTCGACTCGGTGTCCTTCTCCGTCGGCGTCGGCGAGGTGTTCGGCATCCTGGGCCCGAACGGTGCAGGCAAGACGACGACAGTCGAGATTCTGGAGGGGATGCGCACCGCCGACTCCGGAACTGCGCAGGTCGCCGGCATCGACGTGGCCAGACACCCCCGGAGAGTCAAGGCCGTAATCGGCGTCCAGCTTCAGTCCTCCGCATTTTTCGACCGGCTGAACCTCACCGAAATACTCCAGGTTTTCGGCAGCCTATACCGGTCGTCCAGCAAACCGGCTGACCTCCTCGAGGCCGTGCAGTTGGGCGACAAGCGCCGGTCGCTTTACAGCAAGCTATCGGGCGGGCAGAAACAGCGATTCTCCATCGCTGCGGCCCTGGTTAACGACCCGTTGGTCATGTTCTTGGACGAGCCGACCACCGGCCTCGACCCCCAGGCGCGGAGGAACATGTGGGAGCAGGTTAAACGTCTTCAGGCTCAAGGCAAGACCATCGTGCTGACGACGCATTACATGGAGGAGGCGGAGGAGCTGTGCGATCGTGTCGCCATTATGGACGGCGGCCGTATCGTCGCCCTCGACTCGCCGGCGGCGCTGATCGACGAGCTGTTGGCCAGAGGCTTCCACAAGGCGCAGGAGGCACGGATGGCCAATCTCGAAGACGTTTTTCTGGACCTGACCGGCAAGCAGCTGAGGGAGGGGTAGCTCTTTGGGCCCTACCGCAGCCCTCACTATCGTCTCCCTGAAGATGTTCTTCAGAAACCGGCAAGCCGTCTTCTTCTCGTTCACGATGCCTCTCATCATCATGGTCATCTTCGGCGTGCTCAACTTCGACGCCTTTTCCGAAGTGGATATCGGAATAGTAGACGAGGCGCAAAGCCCGCTGTCAAAGGGCCTCGTCGAGGCCTTGGAGGGCAACCCCGCCTTGAACGTGCACCGCGGCACGCGGGATGAGGCTATACGGTTGTTAGAGGAGGGCAAGCTCGACTTCCTCGCAATCGTGCCGGCTGGTTTCGATGCGTCCCTGAACTCCGCGAAGGTGGAGGGCCTGTTCAACGCCAACCGCCCCCAGGAAGCCCAGGTGGGGGCGACCATGCTGTCCCGCGCACTCGACGACCTCACCTTTCAGGTCTCCGGCAACGACCGCCTCTTTGAGCTGGAGACGCAAGAGGTAAACAGTAGAAGCTTCGAGTACGTCGATTTCCTCGTGCCGGGCATTATCGCCATGGCGATAATGCAGACGGGCATCTTCGGCGTTGCCTTCGCCCTCATCCAACTGAGGCAACAAGGGGTCCTGCGACGGCTCAGGGCGGCCCCCGTGCATCCGGGCCACTTTCTGGTGGGCCAGATCCTCAGCCGCCTGGTCGTGTCCATCGTCCAGACCCTGATCCTGATCGGAGTCGGGGTCCTGATGCTTGGGGTCGATATCCGAGGCAGTCTCGTAACGCTCATCGTGCTGTCCCTCATCGGCGGCGGCCTCTTCATTAGCATTGGCTACGCCGTTTCGGGCTTCGCGAGGTCCGAGGAGTCGGCCGCGCCCATCGCCAACCTCATTGCGCTACCCATGATGTTCATGAGCGGCGTATTCTTCTCCAGAGACAGCCTGCCTGCGGTACTGCAGCAGATAACCGAGTACTTCCCACTAACTTACCTAGCCAACAGCATGCGACAGGTGACCACCGAGGGGTCCGGCCTCTTGGACGTATCTGGAGACCTGCTGGGCCTCGCAGCCTGGACGATCGCGTGCTTTTTCCTCGCAGTCCGCGTCTTCCGATGGGAGTAGTTGGGCCTTGCGGTCAAACCGGAGATCGCGGTCACCTTGACTGGCGCATGGCCTGGTGATAGCATGAGGCAACGCTTAAAGTGCTAATGTTGCAATAAAAGCGCGTATCCCTAATGGAGGTGTCTCGGTGACAGCCACACCCATGATCGAAGTGACTCCAATGGCCGTCGAGAAGCTAGAGTCGATTCTCAAGGAACAGGGTGAGGCGGGGTCCCTCCTCCGGGTCATGGTGTCTCCAGGGCCAAACGGCGGCTTCCAGTACATGCTGGGCATGGAGAAGGAGGCCAAAGAGGACGATTTCATCGTCGAGGCCGACACTATCCGGGTGCTGATAGACGCCGAAAGTGCCCCGCTGATTGAGGGAGCGCAGATCGACTACGTTGAGGGCCTGATGCGAAGCGGGTTCGTGATCAGCAATCCCAACCTCCAGGGCGGAGGATGCGGTGGCGGCGAGTGCGCATGCGGCGGCGGTGGCGGCGGCGGTTGCGGTGGCGGTGGCGGCGGTGGTTGCGGATGCGGCGGTGGCGGCCATTAGGCGATCGTTCTAGAACGCAAGGAAGGGGCCGGGATGAAACGCATCCCGGCCCCTTCTTTTTAGGAGCCGGTGCGGACCGTCCAGCGCGCCGCTTCGCCAAGCCCACCCAACCCGCAGCCGGCTCTCGACGCATACGCCGGTGGACAGCCTCCGCGCCAATCTGTTATGAATATCACATCAACGCTGGGACGCGCGGCAGGTAGCAGGAGGTTGGTGTTGGAGCGCATTACTATCATCGGCATGAGTCCCCTCGGGGCATCGATAGGGCTTGCCTTGATGCGGGCACGGCTCCGCAACACAGAGATCATAGGCACCTCTGTTGATCGGAACTCCCTCACCACGGCCGCCAAGATGGGCGCGATGGACAAGGCCATCTCGAGGCTCCGAAACGCGGTTGAGGGGGCACAGCTCGTCATCATCGACACACCGCTCACCGAAACCAGAGACGCTTTGGAGTTGGTCGCCAGCACTGCCCCGGATGGGTGTGTGGTGACAGACACGGGCGCGGCCAAGGTTCGCGTTCTCGAATGGGCGCAGGAGGTATTGCCGCCGAACATCAGCTTCGTCGGCGGACACCCCCTGACCAAAACTCCTCTCGCCTCGCTGGACGACGCCAGTGCGTCCGCCTTCGAAGGAGTCGACTACTGCCTCATCCCTTCGTCGAACGCCGAGGGAGAAGCCCTGCGCACCGTCGTCGGTCTGGTTGAAAGGCTGGGAGCGAAGCCTCTCTTCCTCGACGCCAAGGAGCACGACAGCTATGCCGCGGCTATGACCTACCTGCCAATAGTACTGTCCTCCGCTTTCGTCACGGCCACCACACAGGGCGACGGCTGGAGGGAGATGCACCGCATGGCGGCGTCCGAGTTCGGAGAGGTCTCGCGTTACGCCGGCAACGATCCACTGGACAATGAGGTAGCCTCGAGAGCCAGTCCGGAAGAATTGGTGCACTGGCTCGACAAGATGATAACGACTCTATACTCGTACCGGAACCAGATAAAAGAGGATAGCGACGGCCTCTTGAACGCCTTCGTCAAGGCGTGGGAGGCCCGCGCGAGGTGGGAGGCCAACGCGGTGGTCTCCAGCGACTCCCCCGGGCTCCCCTCGTCCGGCCAAACGATGGCCTCTGCCTTCCTCGGCGATCGCCTGGCCAATCGGATGCGCGAATTCGGCGGCGGCGGCAAGGAAGAGCCAAACAAGAAGTTCCAGTACTTCGGGAGGCATAAGAGTTCGGGATGAGGCGGAGCGTTAAGGCCCCCGCGCGCCTCGACGGCGTCGTAACGCCCCCAGGAGACAAGTCGATCTCGCATCGGGCCGCGCTGCTGAACTCGATCGCTCGAGGGACGGCGCACGTCTCAAACTTCTGCGTCGGCGACGACCGCGCCGCGATGTTTCGTTGTCTGCGCGGGCTCGGAGCCGTCATCCGCCGCCATTCCGGGTGCTCCTTCAGCGGCGACGCCGAGTGCTTCGAGATACGTGGCAACGGCCTCGAGGGCCTCAGCGAGCCCTCCTCGGTGCTCAACGCAGGCAACAGCGGGACCACCATGAGACTGGTTTCAGGTCTGCTGGCCGCGCAACCATTCTTCAGCGTCATCTCAGGCGACCGCTACCTCAGACAAAGGCCCATGGGTCGCATCGTCGAGCCGCTAACCCAGATGGGCGCTTCCGTGACAGGGCGCGCGGGGAGCTCGCTTGCGCCACTGGCAATCCGCGGCGGCGACCTCGAGGGCATCGACTACACCCTTCCGGTGGCCAGCGCCCAGCTCAAGTCGTGCATCCTCATCGCGGGCCTTTACGCCCGCGGCCAGACCACCGTGCGCCAGCCGGCGGTCACGCGCGATCACACCGAGCGCATGATGGCGTCGATGGGAGCCGACATCGAGGTCGATGGGCTCGACGTTTCGGTTCGCCCCTCGGAGCTGACGCCGGTCGACGTCCGAGTTCCTACCGACAGCAGCGGCGCAGCCTTCTGGCTCGTCGCCGGGTGCTGCCATCCCAACGCCCGCGTCGAAATCAAGAACGTCGGCATCAACCCCTCCCGGGCGGGCGTACTGGAGGTCCTTACGTCTATGGGGGCCCGAGTCAGGGTCGAGAACGTCCGCGAAGAGGGGGGAGAGCCTTCGGCCGACCTCATCGCAGAGTCCAGCGACCTCGTGGGCGTCGAGATAGGGGGCGAAATGATCCCGAGGGTCATCGACGAGCTTCCCGCCCTGGCCCTCGCGGCCTGCTTCGCCCGGGGAACGACCACCATACGAGACGCCGGCGAGCTGCGCGTGAAGGAGTCCGACCGCATCGGCGCCACCGTCGAAGGCCTTGGCCGGCTGGGCGCGCGCATCGAGGAGACTGCCGACGGTATGGTGATTCGTGGCCCACAGGCGCTTGCGGGCGCCGAATGCCAGAGTCATGGAGATCATCGCATCGCCATGACCATGGGCATCGCTGGCCTGCTGGCCAAAGGTGAGACGACCGTCGTCGAGGCCGAGGCCGCGTCCGCCTCCTACCCCGACTTTTGGGCTACCCTCGAGACGCTAGCAGGCCGATGAGAGATGGCGACGCCCAGAGAGACGAGCCTTGTTCCGAGAGCGGCTGCCTTTGACGGCTCGCTTTGATCGCAGACCCCTCGACGGTCTAGCCTGAATCCTCCGTCGGCGCCACGACCTCGATACGCACGGTCTCGAAGGTCGTCACCCGCTCCTCCAGATCGCCGATTCGCGCGTCCTGGACAACCGACACGATAGTCAACAACACGGCTATTCCAACGACCAAAACGAACAAGACCTGCATCCAGGAGACCGCTGGCCGCCGCACGGTGAAAAGAGACCAGAGGCGAGCCAAATCGCTCGGCGCTCCACCCCCCGCCTTCCGGCGGTCTCCTCTCAAGAAGTCGTTCGTTTCACCGGCCCGGTATCGGCGAACCAGGGCGCGCACTCTGGCAACCAGTTCACGCTGCCTCACCGGCTCGGCTACGTACATATCCGCGCCCTGCAGCAGCGCTTCAACCGCCACCGACTCGCCCCTGGAACCTACGACGATGATGGGCGCCATCGTCATCCGACGGAGCAACGACAGCATCACGACGCCGTCCAGTGGCGGCATATCCTGACTCAGGAGGATTACGTCAGGGTCGACCTCTAACACCTGTGCGATCCCACCGCCACTGCTGGACTCGCGCCTCACCTCAAATCCCGCCTCCACAATTGCCGTGGCCAGGTCGCCTCGCGACTCGACTTCTGGATCTAGCATCAGAACACAAGGTTTGAACTTTTCCATGGTTCACATCTCACGGTCACATATAGCCCAGGCGCGTCGCGCTTCGCGGGCGAGGGAACGGTGGAGATACTTTCGGAAGCGTAGATGTTTGCGATGCCGTACGGCTCGGGCGACGCTGCCATCGCCCCCAAAGATGGGCGTTTGGCCTCGCGCGGAAGCCCCGTGAAGGGGCGCCCTCCCCACGCAAAGCGCCGCCGATTCGGCATCGGACTTTTCTCGCCATCCCCGTGGAGCCGTGCGCCAGCGCCCTTTTCTGACCCGTCTTGTCGGTTGACCCAACCCTGACTTCCGTACGGCCACGCTCTACGTAGCACAGGAATCTCAAGCCGTCAACCTTTGGTGAACCATGTTCCGGATACGAGACCCAATCTCTATTGGGCGGCGGGTTTCAGCGCCCGCACCTCTGTGCCAAGTTCACAAATGGACAGGCTTCCGACATTCTCTTTCACCCCCTTGTCACGACATGTTCCCCGACTCCTTCACGGCGTCGTGATATACACGTAGTGCGAAAGTGCGATAGATGGCGGATAGCAGTGCCGGTCTTCAGTCCGGGAACTCCTGGGCACGGCATTTTATTCGTGGATATGGGGAGGCCGCATGGGCGCAGCGATGAAAATGGCGACCCACCCCGCCCAGATTCATTGCTCGGCATCGCCCCAGAGCCCGGTGCACCCCGAATTGAATGTCGCTCACGCGAGGCTACCGACCATTCAGCAAGGCCAAGAGACGCCGCGCCGATGAAGGCATTGCTCATATGTCGTAGCAGGTCCGACGCCGAGCCATTTACCCTGGCGCTACGACTGAGGTGGCAGGACCTTACCACCCTTTTCGCCCACGACGGCGACGTGGCGACCCAACTCGTCGAGAGAGAGAAACCGGACCTGGTGGTCCTGTGCGGAGAAGTCCCAAGCCTGAGTCTCGAAGCAGCCATCGGGGGCGTCAGGCGGGTATCGGATGTGCCCATTATCGTGATGATGGAAGGCAATCACGAGATGGAGGTGATAAAGGCCATCGAACTGGGCGCCGATGACTTCATCAACCTCCCGTGCAACCCGATGATACTGATGGCACGAGCAGCGGCACTGCTGCGTCGCGTCGGCAGGGGCCGCCGTGAGGAGCCGCGCGCGCCCCTTCGCCGAGGTCCGCTTGTCATCGACCCCGTCAATTACGAGGCGATGCTGAGGGGCCGGCCCCTCTCGCTCACGCCCACGGAGTTCCGTCTGCTGCTTCTCCTCGCACGGAATCAGCAGCTCACACTTCCTCAAGTAGTAATCCAGCGGGAGCTCTGGTCTGGAAGGGCGGCGGCTCGCGACACCCTCAAAAAGTACATCCAAAGGCTCCGCCGCAAGCTTGGGGACGACGCTCGAGACCCAGAGTGGATCACCACCGTGCACGGCGTCGGATACCGATTTAGCGCGCCCGCTTCCGGCGCCCCTACATCGGCGCCCTCGTCCTAGACTAGCAGGGCGCTGAAAAACTCCTTCGACTGTCCCCTTCGATGGTTCGACAATTCTTCGCTGCGCTCGAGGACAGGACTCACCACAGGCTTTGCCCGGGGCAGGCTCTCTAGCGCCCTTTCGAGCGAGGAAATGGGGGGAGTTGTATCTGAGGGACACGCCTTCGATGGTTCGACAATCCTTCGCTGCGCTCGAGGACAGGACTCACTACAGGCTTTGCTGAGGGCAGGCTCTCAGCCCCCCGGCAATCCCGACGGATCGGGACTGCACTTCCCGTCTCATCAGCCTGCTAGGCCCTGGCTCGCTCCGCTCCCACCCTGGCGGCGCATTGAGTGCGCAGGTGTATTCCCCTATCATAGCCCGCATGGAGTGGTATCTCGTCATCTCCGCGTGGGCGCTGATGTCCGCAGGCGTCGTGACGGCTGGGCTGTACCTCCGGGGTCCGCGAGCGGCCGAGGTCGGCTCAAAACTCCAGGGTCTATTGCGCGGAGGTGGCCCGGACCGAAGGTACGTCTCTGCGTTTCTGGTCGTATTCGACCGCCTCTTCAGCGGCCGTGTCCAAAAGGGGCCAACGCTGCCCCTCGAAAAGACCCTCTGGGTCGGGGTAATCTTGGCCCCGGCGATCGTATTCATCCTCCGATTCGGGACGTGGATAGTCGGCAGGTCGCAACCCAGCAAACTCAATTTGTTGCTGATCGCCATCAGCATAGCGTTCGTCTACTCCATCGTCTTATGGGCCTGGCTCCAGCTGCCGCGCCGCATCAAAACCTTTGACATAGTTCCCGCTACCCTCTTTGTCGTGGTGCCGCTGGTCGGACTGCCGCTCGTGTTCGTCAGCATCGGGTTCGTCGATTCGCTGCCGGTCTGGCGGTTGACCGTCGTCGGCCTGGGCGTCTTCTACGTCAACGGGCTCGTTTGGGTTGTCGGGGTGTTGATAGCACCCTTCCGCCAAGGCGACGGGTTTCGCCAGTTTCCGATCCACCTGGGAAAAGCAATCGCCGTCTCTGCCTTCTTCACGGCGGTCGTGGGGCTGATTCAGTGGGACGCGACGAAGTCTTTCTTCGACGTAGTCGCCACCGACGGGCCCGTGGCCGTCACGTTCGTGGCCTATAACGTGTTCGCCGACGGTATCTCATTGATCAAGACCCGCTGGCTGCTCGAGCGGAGCGCCACCGCGGGCGTGAAGACACTAGTTGGTCTGCTCGCGCTGGACCTGCTGCTGTCGGCGGCGGTTTTCATACTCCCAACGACCATGTGGGAGCTTCCAACGTTCTGGGACGCCATCATCTTTCGGGGCGACCGCCCCTGGCTGGGCGTGCTCTTTTGGACTACCCTCTCCACGTCGGCGCTGTTCTACTTGTTCGTGCTGGCCGCCGCCCTCGCGGGCCCGGTCTCGCGCGTCTCGCGCGCCGTTCGGCTGAAGCTGGACCCTGAATCCGAACCCGTGCTTGCGCTGACGGCCGCGCTGGTTGTCGGCGTCACAGCGGCGTTCCTGTTCGGAGCCGGGATCACCGCGATAGTGGTCCGCGACGGCTGATCCTTCGCTCTCCTGACCAGAGGGGGCGATCGCGGAGTCGGCTCACAAGGCGTCGTCGCGGACGCGGTATATGGTCACGTGGTCGGTGGAAAACACTCTTTCCAGCGCGCCGGCCAGCGCGCCATCGAACTTTCTCAAACCAGCCTCGTCGTAGTAGAGGCGCTCGACCTGCCCCACGTATATGTACCTGACGCCATACTTCTGGATGAGGGCCAGCGCCTCCGAAGCGCTCGTCGTGTCGTACAGCCGATTCACGTCGGCGATTCGGTCCGTCACGGCCCCAGCGTAGCCAAACCGCTGCTGCTGCTGATGCCCCTGCCACCCCACGACGGAGGGCATTCCGCTGTAGACCGACACACGGCCTCCCCACCGGTAGGTCGGAGTCACGCCCTCCAAGATGATGGGCGACCCGGATACGTTCCTCTTGAGCCAATCGATGCCGGCAAGGTCCGGCGCCAGAGCGATCTTACCTTTTGCATCACGGTAGACCGCGTCGACGGCGTAGGCCACGCCATCGAGGGTCAGCGCCGTGGTCTCGCCATTGAAGCGGACCCGCAGGCGGTCCTGCGTGCCCAGAACCGGGTAGACCGAGACGCTCGCCAAGAGGACCGCAAGTGCGCCGAGCCAGACCTTCTTGCGAGCCGGCAGCCTGATCATCGCAACGCGCCTGCCCTCCGCCAACCGCCACAGAGCATATGCCGACGCCAGGGCCAGCAGTACCCACACCTGCAGATAGAACTTGAATACGCTGTTCATCCGGTCGACGTCGCCTTCGACGCGCACGACGTCCAGTCCCATCACCAACGCCAGTGCGACTCCGACGATCAGCGCCACAAAGGTCAGCTGAGGCCCGTCCGCTCGGGCGCCGAGCAGCCATCGAGCCCCCGCGACGGTCACCAGCAGGGCAAACACAGCCACGAAGGGAATCGTGCTGCCCACCGTGTCGGCGACGACCGGCGTAATCACGACTCCGGCAAACAGGACTCCCCCGATCGCAGCGACGGCCAGAGGGACAGCGATGGCCCTAGCGGCCCGGCTCGCGTCATCGGGTTCCGAGACCGCCTGCAGTAGCCGCCCCATGCCTAGATTGGCGTGGCGCCCGGCGGCCCTCAGCCAGTCCGCCGACTCGCCGATGAAGAACGACCCGAGGATGAAGACGAACAGGCCGCTTATCGCCAGGAACTGCCACAGGACCGTGGTGTTGGTCGTCGACTCCACGCCGGTGAAGAACGCCTCGTACGCGAGGTGGAATGGCAGGAACGCCACGTAGCCGGCGGCGAAGACGATGAGGGCTTTCACGCCCCCCCGAGCCAGTGCCACCAGGCCGACGCCACCATTCGCGAACACTTCAGCGGCGAACACCGCGGCGACGGCAATGGCCAGATAGGTCGGGAAGTCCCAGGCATTGAGCAACCTCAGCGAGCCCACCGTCACCCCCAGCGCCACGAGAGTCAACACCTCGGCGCCGCTCCAGCGTGCGGGCCCTTTGCCCCTGGAACGCCCGCCAAGAATGACCGTCAGACTCAGTCCCAGCGCCAACAGCGTGAAGGGAAGGGCCATCATGTGGGCGTGAAGGTCCGCGAACAGGAACGTAAAGAAAGGAAATTCGGTAATCTCGTGACCCGGCGGGTCCGGCAACATCATGCGGCTGCTCAGCCAGAAGTCGAACTCTCCGAAGGGCGCGTTCATAAAGAGTGCGCGCCATGCTCCGTGGCCGACCTGTATCGCGCCGTCCAGGTTTCCGAGAACCGTCACGAATAGCACCGCGCCAAGGCCCGCCGCTACCGGCGACCAGCCCCAGCGACCGGTGCCCTCACGCCCCGGCTTCCTCCCGCGGGTACTCTCGGCGAGGTTGTAGACGATGGCGTAGGAGCCCGCCGCCGTGAGTGCGAAGAACAGCGGCACCGCCAGATTGAACGCAACCGTGGGTTCGATGCCGGTCGCCCTCACCAACGTCGCGACGATGAACTGGCCCCAGTAGTAGTAGTTGAGGTAGCCGCCTGCGAACCACGGGTCGTAGGGAGGCATGTAGCTCGACCGTACCACCGCGTTGAGGTACGCCAGGTCCATCGGCTTCTCGCCGCCGCGAAACGGGTGCCACAGGTCCGGGTT
>JADFIF010000042.1 GCA_022566795.1 Chloroflexota bacterium | reverse complement strand
GGCCGGAGTGGACCCATTGTCGGCCATAGACGAGCTGGCCGAAAAGGTAATCTGAAGATAGATTTACGAAGACCGCGTAGTCGCGAGGGGTCTCTCGAAGGGCGTCGAAGCTACGTCAGAACTGCACATATATCCCGATGTTCGTGCAATGGTGACCAAATTTTGAGCTTGGTCGTCAGCGACTGGAACACTGCCTTCAATCCGAACAGCCTCATGCGAAGCCCAGACTTGCAGATCGAGTGCTGCGCGATCATCCCGAAGTCCGCCTAGCAACCCAGACGCGCAGACGCTCGGCCACGGCTGGCAATACATCTCGTATCTGGTCCACCTCGATCATCGCCGGGGCCGCCCCCTCCAGCGCCCGTAGCTCAGTCTCCAGCCTCGTCCGCCTCTCTCTTAATCGTCCGCCTTCCGCCTCCAGGACTTCCTCGGCCATCGAGCCCGCCACGTAGAGTCGTGCCAGCCTCGCCTGCTGCTCCTCGACCTCTCCTATCTCGGAGTGCACCCCCGGGGAGAGAAGGGTAGACTACTACCTCCCACCGCTCGCGTGCCTCTACGTGCCCTCGAAGGAAGGCTCGGCTAGCGTTTAGAGTCCCCCCCTCGCAGAAGCCTTGTGTCGACCGGGAAACGTTGACGCCGGTATGGTCTCCTCATGGTATATTGTACTCGGCTGGAAACGCGTTAGCGGGAAGGAGCTCAGACCATACGGATAGCGATGCTTACAACCTGGAACGCTACGGATGGAGCCTCTCTCCATGCCGAATTTTTGGGGAGGGAGCTGTCGAAGACGAATAAGCTTACTGTTTTTGCCCCGACGTTTGAGTCAATGAGCAAAGACCGGCACCTTCTGCCACTCGGGAGCGATGATGATTTCGTAATCAGAGGGTTTGAACAGACATGGGGGTCACGTGGTTGGGTGGATGAGAGGCTGTGTGAGGAGAGTTATGATGTCCTTTTGGTTGAGGCGCTCGACCGGATGCCCATACCAACCCTGGGTGAAATGTTTCCAAGGATAAAGGCCAAGAAGGTCCAGGTTGTTCACGAGTGGGCATTACCTGATAATCCTGGGTACTACGAGCTGGATTTTGACGCGATCGTCTGTTTTGATCACCGGTACAAGACCATGCTCCTCGAAAGATACGCGGAACAGAAAATACATATAATACCTTATCCATGCCATTCGTTTGCCACGGGCAACAAGGAGAGAGCGAGGGACAAGCTAGGACTTCCGAGGGATGCGCTGATTCTCTTCTCCTTTGGAAGACAGCCGTTGTTTGAATACGACGATTATCTCTGGCTGGCAAACGAATTTGGCGGAGAGCATGAATTCATGTATCTGGTCGTTCGATCCGACGATCCAACCGGTTCGGAAGCGGTTCGCGAAAGGCTGCAATCTGGTTCGCGTTTCTGCGCAGTACGGTTTGAGAGACCATCGATTGATGAGCTGTACGATTACTTGCACGCCGCCGACGTGCATCTGGTGCCCAAAGCCCCTTCAAGCAATATCGTCGTTTCGAGTACCGTGTTCCAGTGTCTCGGCTCTGGCACTCCCACAGTAATCCCTGATACCAGGTATGTTGAGCTGCTGGACAAGGAGGTTGTCAAATACCGCCCGAACGACAGAGCTCATCTGAAGAGCCAGGTCTCAAGGCTATTGAGTGAGGAGAGCTTCAGGCAAGCAACGGTAACGGCGGCGACGGAGTATGCTCAAGAGAACTCCGAACAGAAGATTGCAGAGAAGTTCATGGACCTCTTTCTGTCTCTGTATAGAAAATCCGCCCTGAAAGAAATCGGGTTGTCTGATTCATGCACGTTGAGATCAAGGGATAAGGTGTGGGACTGAGGAACGGGAAGATTAGCCAAGAGCGGGTGATGACGGCCATCGTAGGCAGTTATCCGAAGCCAAAGTACATATTTCGCCGCAGCGGTAGGGCGTTGCTCGACACGGTCGGCATGACCTTCCGTGAACTGGAAGAGGAAATCGGGACGCAGGAGTTCAAGAAACGACTAGATAGAGCCGCGCTGATGGCCATCCGAGAGCAGAACTCCGCGGGAATCGATCTTATCACCGACGGAGAGGAGCGGAGGGGGCACTACGTCTTATATGTCTTAAGAATGCTCGTAGGGGTTGACTTTGAACATCTAAGGGAGAAATCGATCCGCGAGGGTATGTACCTTCGTAAACTCCCAGTAGTAGTTGGAAGAATCGCCTTCAAGAGCCCAATTCTGGTGGATGATTATGAGTTTACCAGGGAGCATGCTGAGGGTATCGCTAAGATCGGCCTGCCTGGGCCGGCGACCGTTGTAGACAGTGTGGTGGACGAGTATTACGAAGGAAATCTCGAAGAAATGGCCATGGACTATGCGCGAGCGGTCCGCCACGAAGTGAAAGCCCTGGTCGCAGCAGGGTGCAGGGTTATACAATTCGATGATCCAGTGCTACTTCGAAATCCGGAGCAGGCCCAAAGATGGGGTCTAAAGGCTTTGCAGGCTTGTTTTGAAGGGTTTGAGAGCCGGGCGACTTTCATCGTTCACATTTGCCGCGGCTATCCCGATAGGCCACTGGACAGGAAGGGCGTCTCGTACAAGGCCAATGCAGACTACTACGGAGACCTCTTGAGATGGCTGAGTGAGTCGACGATTGACGTTGTTTCCATCGAGGGGGCTCAAAGTAAGCTGGACCTATCGGTATTGCCAGCGATCGGAAAAAAGACGGTGATGTTGGGAGTTTTGGACGTCGGGTCCAACGAGGTGGAAAGCGTGGAGTCGCTGGTGGAGAGAGGGCAAGAGGCACTGCGGTACCTGACCAGAGAACAGCTAATCTTGGCCCCGGACTGCGGGATGTTGCAACTTTGCCGTGAAACGGCGCGACGTAAGCTAGCCAATGTGGCCACGGCAGTGAAAAAATTGAACGGACAGCTAGGGGCGGGCGTCAGTCACCATCAATCCTGTTGAACCCGATGCGATTTTATCAAGCCCAGCCTGACCCGGATGGCTCAGTGCAAGTCGTGCAGACGAAAGGCCATGCGCCACTGGTGTAGCGCCTTCCCTTCGACCCTGGATTTTGTCAACATACGCGTGGATGTCCTCAACCCCATCCAGGCGCCTGACGCCCATATGGATCCCGAGGGCCTCGAGTGGGATCTCGGGGACACCGCTTCCTCCCACGGCGATATACAGACGTCACTCGCCAGCGGCCCACCCGGCCAAGCGCAGGTCGAGGTCGAGCGGTTTCTTAACCACCCAACGCCACGGGGTCGCCGCACCGTCTCCTGCTACGGCTCCGCTTCTAAAGCTAGGGTTGCGCAGGTCGTCTGTTTCGCCGTCGCCAGCCCCGAGTCGGGCAATCCGGACGAGGCGGGCGTGACTACCTCCCACACCCCACCTTTCAGTCGCATCGCCCTCACGTCAGCGTTCAGGGCCTCATCTCCCGGGTGCGGGACTGGTCCCTTCGACAGCCGGTATTCATCATTCCCGTCAGCCGCAACAATTTCACGAACGTCGACCCGCTGCAGAAGTTCGCTCGCTACGGAGTCACATTGGCCTACGCGCCTGACGATGGAGGTCTGACCGTGCAGATCAAGTTTCTGGGCACCGGCGCGGCCGAGGGCATCCCGGCCATCAACTGCGACTGTCACCACTGCAGTCGCGCCCGTGAAGAGGGCGGAAGGCTGGTGCGCGAGCGAAGCGCCCTCCTGTTCGAGCTGCCCGGCTACAGCATGCTTGTCGAGGCCCCGCCGGACATACGGGACTTGATCAACAAGCACCAGGTGCACAACCTGCAAGGCATCCTGGTCACGCAGGACACCTATAGCCACATCGGTGGCATCAAGGAATTTGAGTGGTGGCCCAGGCCGCTGGACTTTCTGGCGGAACCCACCCAGTTCGAGGTGATCCGCGAGGAGCACTGGACCGACAGGCTGGACGACGTCATGTTTCACATTCCCTACTACCCCGGCGTCGCCCTATCCTTCGGCGAGTTCTCCCTGGTTCCCTTTGCTGCTCGGCGCGAATCGGTCTTCGGCCTGTCCGTCAACGTCAACGGAAAGCAGATCATCTATGCGTCCAGCACGACCAGCCGCCTGACCAACTACGCGCGTTGTCTCATGGCCGGCGCCGATGTGCTCATCGTCAACACGCCCACTTTTGAGCCCCCGAAAGAAGATCATATCACCGTGCTTGAAGCCATCGAGCTCAAGAAACAGGCTGGGGTGGGCCAGCTGATTCTGACCTACATCAACCACCACAACCGGCCTCACGACGAGCTGGAGGACTATGCCCGTGAGGATCCGGGGATCACCGTAGCCTACGATGGCATGATCCTGGAGGTCTAACATATGCGCATCCGCTTTTTGGGCACCGGCGGGGCCGAGGGCATCCCGGCCATCGGCTGCAGCTGTGCTCACTGCACCCGGGCGGCACAAGAGGGCGGCCGGCTGTTACGGAAGCGTACCGCGGTGCTCTTTTCCCTACCTGGGTACGAGCTGCTGGTGGATACCCCGCCGGATATACGGGAGTTGCTGGACATCAACGGCGTGCGGAAGATTCACGGCATCTTTCTGACCCACGAGCACACCGACCATACCGGAGGATTGGAGGAGTTCTTGTACTGGGGAGAGGGCGTGGACCTCTTCGCCGAACCCCGTGTGTATCGACGGCTGATGCGAAATGGTCGGGGCAAGCGCATGGCTGACGTCGCCTTCCACTTGGTCGTCCGTCCAGGGACGGCCGTTCGTTTCAACGATTTCTCCTTTATCCCCTTCGAAGTACACCACAGCGTCCCGTGCTTCGGGCTGGCGATCTATGAGGGCGGGCGCCGCGTCGTCCACGTTGCCGACTCGGGCAGACGATTGAGCAATTATGCCCGATGCCTGATTGGCGGAGCTGACGCCCTCATCGTCAACACTCCTTCCTTTGAACCCGTTGAAGCCGCTCATCTGAGCGTCGAGGAGGCTATCGCCCTGAAGGAAGAGTTGGGGGTCAAACGGCTGATCCTGACCCATATCGCGCACCACAACCGGCCCCAGGACGAATTGGAGGCCTACGTCGCCCAGTTTGAGGGCGTCACGGTGGCTTACGACGGCCTGAGCATAGACATATGAGCAAACCTGTCTTCGACCGTGAGAGCTTCGCCGCCCTTCGGCCGCTCAGCCGTCCCTCATCACTCGACTCGTTTGAAGGTCACCCGGTTGTTGATTACTGGGCGGGGCCTTCTTGCGGCGCGGCGCATAGGGACTCCAGAGACTAACTATTACCCATCTTGGCTCAGGTATATGGCTAGCCCCTCTGATAGATCTGTATCCTGTGACGATTGCTTTCCGTGACGTAGAGTCTGCCCGCGCTGTCAAGCTTGACCGATACAGGGGCCCAGAAATACTTCTCGATGTGAGACGACTCGTCGTGGGGATCGTCGTCGAAGAAGTCCATCTTCGGCTCCAGATTGGCCCGGGCACGGGCCTCCGCCTCCTCGACGTTGATCCTCAGGAAGTCCAGCGCCCACACGGAGTCGGTGGCCTCTCCTCGCAGCTTCGTCACGAAGGCGCCCGATGGGTCTAGGACCTGGACCCTTTCGTTGCCCCAGTCGGCCACGTACATGTAGCCCTCGGGGTCCACGGCCACGGAGGCCGGACGGTGGAACTGGCCGTCTCCCCGTCCCGGCGAGCCGTAAGTGGCCAGAAACCGGCCCTCCGGGGCGAACTTCTGGATGCGGTCGTTGCGCCAGTCCGCGACGTACAGATCGCCTTGTCCGTCGATCGTCATGCCCCACGGCAGGTTCAACTGACCTTCGCCGTCCCCCCGGGACCCGAACGCGAGCAAGAACTGCCCATCGCTGGTGAACTTCTGAATGCGGTGGTTCTGATGGTCCGCGACGTAAACGTTGTTGTCGCCGTCCAGAACGAGGCCGGACGGCCCGTCGAGCTGCCCTTCCTCGGTTCCGCTTACCCCCCATGCCGACCGGAAGTCTCCCGAAGTGTCGAAGATGGAGATGCGGTTGGTGTACTCGTCGGTGATGAAGACCCGACCGTCCGGGTCGATATCGATGGCCGTCGGCCAGATGAGTTGTCCATCCTCCTCGCCGGAGGAGGCGAAGGTGCCGAAGTACTCGCTATCCGGGTTGCACACCGTGACCCGCACGCCGCGGGCGTCGCCCTCCAGAGAGCGGCTAACGACGTAGAGCTTTTCATCGGCGCCGATGGCGGTGTCAGCCGGATAGTAGAAGCCGCGCCCTTCCATCGTCGAGAGGCCGATGGTGCGCTGATAGCTCAGAAACGCAGTTTCCGCTCTGGTTGCGCTCATTCTCTAGGCCCCCTGGGTCGCGGCGCCTACGCCCGTTGGAACTCGTGCGTCGCCGCGATGACCTGCATCGTGTCGGTTACCCGCCGGTCCACGTGGCCGTTCGCATCGGGACCATCCACGGTAAGATCGCCTTGCTCGGACGCAAATTGGATCAGGACGTTGCGAGACTCCGGGGACACGGAGATGGCGCCCATCTGATCGAGACACCCGTCGACCAGGCGCTCCGGAGAGATCATGGGGCCCAACTGAGACTTGATGCGTTCGACGATCGCTCGGACCCCGGGTGCATCGAGGTTCCCCAGGTGCTTCGATGCGAAGTTTACCCGCTCAACAAGGGTGCCGGTGTCGATCCACTCAACGCCCTGGTGCCAGCCCTCCACGGAAGGCGGGTTGATCAGGTGCTGGCCCATGTACACTATGTGCATGGCGGTGTCGAGGATCTCCCGTCGAGGCCTCTCGAACTCTCCCGTCAGCCTCAAGACGCTGGCTACCAGCTCCGCGGGGCTCTTGACCTTCTCGAACCACGTCTCCTTCGACTGGAACCACTCCGACTTGAAGAGCGCCTCCAGCATTGCGCTGATACTGTAGCTGCTGTCAAAGTAGACTCTCGACAGCGTTTCGATGGCCGCTGGGTCTCTCGGAGGCGTGTACGGCCACTGGGGCACCGGCGGCTCGTCGGCAACGAAGAAGTGGTACAGGTGCCGCGAGATGAATCTTGCCGTAGCGGGCTGCCGGCATATGATGTCGATGATGTCTTCGCCGTTGAACCGGCCCGTCTCGCCCAGGAAGGTCTTCTCGCCGTCGTCGTGGTCCTCTTCGCGGTACTCGAAGTGCCAGGCGATGCGCCCGTAGGGCCAGATCGAGTCCCTGCGTGCGCGAAGCTCCATGTACTCCGTATTGGCGATAGTCCAGCCGGTGAAGGACCGCGCGCACTCCTTGACGTCTTGCTCCGTGTAGTTGCCGACACCCATCGAGAAGAGCTCCAGCAACTCCCGGCCGTAGTTCTCGTTGATGGAGCCGTTGTGATTGTCTTGATTGTCCAACCAGATGATCATGGCCGGGTCTTTGGACAGCTCTACCAAGAGCTCGCGGAAACTTCCCAAGCCGTAGCGCCGGAACATCCTGATCTGGTCGATCAGCACCTTGCCCTGGGTTATCTTCGTATAGCCCGTGGCGAACACGCTATGCCAGAAGAGCGCTATCTTCTCATGAAGGGGCGCCGTGGTGCTGATCATGCGGTACAGCCAGTAGGCGCCGGGGCTATTCTGGCCCATCATGCCCGACTGCTCGGCATGGTAGCGCCTGATCATTTCGTCCGGCATCCGCTGTGGGTCGACCGGATGCAAGAGCTCGTCGACCGTCGCATGGTACCCCTTGTCGACGTACTCTTCGAGCTGGGAGCGTGTGGCTCCAAACCCTGCCCGCCGCATGAGATGTGCGACCAACGCAACGTTGCTTTCCGTCATGGGATCACCGCCTTATGAAGTCGAGTTGCTCGAATGTGCCGTTGACGATGGGCACCGCGTCCAGTCCAAACCACTGCTCGAGTATGGTGGAGTACGCGGAGCGGAAGTCGGTGCTGAAGTGGAGGTCGCCCTCGAGCTGGTCGGCGGGCTTTAGGGACGGGTACTCGCCGTACATACCACCCTGGACCGGGCCGCCGATGACGAAGGCGGCGCTTCCCGAGCCGTGGTCGGTTCCGGAGCCGTTGTCCATGATGCGCCGGCCAAACTCAGAGAAGACCAGGATCACGACGTCGTCCTCCCGGTCATGCTCTCGCAGGTCGTCGGTGAAATCTCCGATGGCATCGGAGACGTCCTTCCACAGCTTGGCGTGTGAGTCGAGCTCGGCGGCGTGGGTGTCGAAGCTCCCGTGTTGCGCGTAGTAAACCCTTGTCCCAAGGTCCGCGCAGATCACCTGCGCGATGTTTTTGAGGCTATCGGCAATAGGGGTGGAGGCGTACTCGACGGTCGATGAGTACTTGGCGGGAGCCGTTCTCAGGATGTCCGCGCCCTTCAGGGCGTTCATCCCTGTCTGGCTAAGGAACTGCGCGACGGCGTCCTTGCCGTCGGCGCCCCCGTACATCATCGAGAAGGCCTTCAGCGCTAGAGCCTTCGCCCGCTCGTCCTGAATGTCCGGCAGCAGGCCGTAAGTCTCGACGTTGGCCACGGAAGCCACTGGCACGTCCTTGCAGGCAAGCGCCCGTGGGAGCCCGCGGCCGAAGTTGACGCCGGTCAGGACATTGTCGGCCTTGGGGTCCAGGTCCCGAATCGCCCGCCCCAGCCAGCCTTCACTCCCCACCTTGTCGGTTTCAGCCGTATGCCAAACATCCATCGAGCGGAAGTGGGACCGGTTCGGGTTCGGATACCCTATCCCGTTGATCACGGCTACCTTATCCTGGTCCCATAGTCGTTTGATGGGCCCCAGAGCGGGACTGAGCCCTAGCTCGTCGTCGAGCCTGAGCACCTGACCTTGCTCGATGTGGACCGACGGCCTCTGGTCGTAGTACAGCTCGTTGTTGTACGGAATTACGGTGTTGAGACCGTCATTCCCACCAGACAGCTGGATCACCACCAGTGCCCTGTTTCCGTTCGCCAAACTCATCCGACTCCTCCCTCAGCGCCGCGGCGCGAACTGACCGGACCTTCCCATTTCACTCATCCCGGCCTGTTCCAACGGGGTGATGAGAGTATACGCAAGCCTGTCGATGTCGGTCAACCATCATCTCTCCAGCTCTCAGGTACGAGTTCAGCGTTTGCTCTCCGGTTCTGGCACACTTCATCGTCATCCAAGTGCGCTTGCAGAGCTGACCACATCCGAGTCCGGGCGACACCTAGTCCCGGGTAGCGCACCTGAATGGCTTGAGCGGGTGAGTACCACAACGACCCGCGACTCCGTGCGTGACAGCGCGCTGGCCGATTGGCTGGAGCTGTACGGGGGCAGCGTGGGGTCGTCATGGACAGCGACCTTCGTCATGGATTCGGCAGGTTCTCATCTGTTGAGTGAGACTGGTAGACAGGTCCGGATACGTCGATCTCGGAGGATCGGCAGCATACCAGATTAGATGAACGTCATTGGACGGCCGGGGGCATTTCCTTTAGGTTGACACCGGTCGGGGGCCCCATTACACTCGGCTGAGGCGCTTGCTTCGGGGCCTCGTGAACGCCCAACCGGACGATCATCAAGACCGGAGAGCAACAGGATGCCAGAGACCATGACAATCGAAGACCGGTACGGCCTCCCCATGAGCACCAGCTCTCCCACAGCCGCCGAGCATTACGTCGAGGGCGTCGACCTCCTCCTCTCACAGAACTTCGGTCCCGAGGAGGCGTTCAGGAAGGCGACGGAGGCAGACGAAGGGTTCGCCCTCGCCCACGCCGCGCTGTCCGTAATGCTGATGCTTCGGGCCGAGGTAGCGGAGGCGAAAGCGAGCGTCGAGCGTGCCAGCGCCCTGGCGTCCGGTATCTCGCGGCGAGAACGGCGGCACGTCGAGGCCATATCGCTCTATGTGAACGCGAAGGGCCCCCAGTCCCTCGCCCTTATCCGCGAGCACCTGGACGAGGTTCCCCGGGACGCTTTGATGCTGAGGCTCGCGAGCCGGCTCTTCTTGCTCGGGTGCAGCGGGGCGGGCGTGGCGAACTTCCCCCAGGAGATGTTGGCGCTCCTGGAGGGCGTGGAGTCCGACTACGGCGACGACTGGGCCTTCCTCGGCCAGTACGCCTTCGCCCACCACGAGTCGGGCCTGCTCGAAGAAGCCCGCAGGTTGGGGGAGCGCTCATTGGAGCTGCTTCCCACCAATGCCAACGCGTCGCACTCGGTGGCGCACGTCTTCTTCGAGACGGGCGACGCCATTGGAGGCACAGACTTTCTCGCAGACTGGCTGACCACCTACGACCCGCGTGCCCCCTTTCACGTTCACCTCTCCTGGCACCTGGCCCTGTTCGAGCTGGCCATGTGCCGCTACGACCGGGTGCTCGAGCTCTACGAGACGGACATACGCCCGTCCGTTCAGGCTAAGAGCCCACTGTCGCTGGCGGACAGCGCCTCGTTGATGTGGCGAATCCAGATGTACGGGGGAGTCGCGCCGTCAGGCGCGTGGGAAGAGGTCCGGGATCAGGCGGCTCCTGCCGCCAAGGCGCCCGGCCCCGCGTTCCGGGATGCCCACGCCGCGCTGGCCTTCGCGTCGTCCGGCGATGAGGCGTCCTTCGGCCGCATGGTCGACGGCCTGGAAGATCTAGCAAGCCAGGGGAACGCCCTCGCCCGCGAGGTTACGCTCCCGCTGGTGCGAGGCATCGGCGCCTTCGCCAACGGGGCGTACGATGAGGCTGTCGAGCAGATCGAGCCCGCCTTCGCCCAGCTCACCCGCATGGGCGGAAGCCACGCCCAACGGGAGGTCTTCGAGGACACGCTCCTGGAGGCGTACCTCCGCGCTGGGCACTTCGAAAGGGCCGAAGAGCTGCTGCGGACTCGCCTGAACCGCAGGGCCTCGGTGCGCGACATGTACTGGCTCGGCCGCGCTCAGGCAGACGCAGGACAGACTGGGGCAGCCGCCGCCAGCTTCAGCGAGGCGGCCGAAGGCTGGCAGGGCGCTGACCCCGAGTTCGACGAGATGGTGGCATTGAGCCGCGTCGCCGCCAGCGCCGGCTAAGCGACGCGCGACGCGAACTGGAGAGGCCCATCGCCACAGCGAGACGACCATGCCCATAATCGACCACAGCACCCAGCCCATGCCGGCACCGGTGGACAAGCGGAGCTCTCGCTCCCTGGTAAGCAGCCAGCACGGCGCCACCGCCCTCACGATACAGGAGGTCGTCGTTCACCCGGGTGGGGGCGAGAGGCTCCACACCCACCCAACCGACGAGGCGGTCATGATAACGGAGGGCTCGGTGCAGCTCTTCGTCGGCGACGAAGTCCGGACCGTACGCTCCGGATACACTATGCTGGCCCCGCGGGGCATCCCGCACAGGGTGGTGAACAACACCTGGGTCGCGGCGAAGATGCTCGTCATCTGTCCGACCGATAGGCTTGAGACCGACTTCGTAGAGTAGCCAAGCAAGCGATTCAGCGGGAGGCCCCATTGGTCGTATCGAAGACTCGCTCCGCCCAGAAGCTGGAGCTCATCCCGACCAACGAAGGCGGGAGGTCATTCGCCTCACCACCGAAGGGGCTCCAGACCGCCATAACACCGAACGAGCTGTTCTACATCCGCAATCACTGGAAGGGCGCGCCCGAGATCGCCATGGCAAGCTACCGCTTGGCCGTCGACGGCGAGGTGGACCTTCCCCTCCATCTCACGTACGAAGAAATACGGGCGATGCCAGCCAGGCGCTTCCAGGTGACCTTCGAGTGCTGTGGCAACGGCCCCGTGCCCGAGTACTGGGCCAAGCAGACCCGATCGGTTATGGAGAAGGTCTCCGGCCACGGAATCATGGGCAACGCGGAGTGGGCAGGCGTATCCCTGGCCCAGGTCCTCGACAAGGCTGGCTTGAAGCCGTCCGCAGTGTCCGTCGTGTTCACGGGGGCCGACCATGGCCCAGATGAAGTGGTAGGCGACCCATCGGAGGTCACCTATGAGCGTAGCCTCCCAGTCGAGAAGGCGATGCACCCAGACACGCTGCTCGCCTATGAGATGAACGGCGAGGAGCTCCCGCCCCTGCATGGCTATCCTCTGCGTCTGGTGGTCCCGGGCTGGTACGGGATGTGCTCGGTCAAGTGGCTGGTGGGCATCCACGTCCTAGACCACGAGTTCGATGGCTTCTACCAGACGGAGCGGTACCGCGTCATGAACGGCCCCGATGCCGACACCTTCTATACCTACCTGACGAGGATGAAGGTGAAGTCGATTATCACCGGGCCGTCAATCGGCGAGGCCATCCCGACAGGGACGTACGTCGTGGCCGGCGCCGCCTGGTCCGGCGAGGACGATGTGGTGAAGGTAGACGTCAGCACCGACGGGGGCAAGACATGGGGCCAAGCGCATCTGCTGCCCAGGGCTGGCTACTCCTGGTACCGATGGGAGTACCCGTGGGAGGTCCTTAGCGCCGGTGGCTACGTCCTGATGTCTCGCGCCACAAACGCCCGTGGCGAGACCCAGCCGATGGAGTTCCCCAACAAGTGGGATGGCCTGGGCTACGGCAATAACATGGTCTTTGCTCACGCCGTCGAGGTCCGCGACGCGTAGACCTGCCCCTGGAGTAGCGTAGCACCGCAAGCTCCGGCCCGGCCGACGAACACCCGGCCCAAAGGCCGCAAGTAGAGCGACCCCGCCGAGCTGCGAAAGCTACTCAGGTCCTTGACCAGCGGGCGCCCCTTCTACCGCCGCCGCGGGTTTTCGATGAGCTGGGGCCGGCACCCCAGTGAACGTGAAGCCGCTATCGTGGCCTCGAGAAGTGCGGATCGCATCGGACTGCGGAGCAGGTGTCCCGGGCAGCGACAGTCGCTGGACCCAAACCGCGGGATAACGTCGAACCGCTCGGCGAGGAGACGAGCCAGGGCGCACTCAACTCGGTCATGGGTCTCCGCTGCCACAACCGCCTCTAGCTCGCCGTGAGCAAGCAGATAGTCGACGTGCCAGCGAGCGCGCTTGCGGCGGCGTAGGTGATGCTGCAGACGCCCCGAAATACCCTTAAGGGCGGATCCTATATAGACGTACCATCCCCTGTTGTACTCGCGTGCACCAAGCCGTCCCGTGGGAATGGTCACGTCCCGCCGGATCTCAATCAGAAGGCCATAGATCCCCGGTCCCAGCGCAAGCCTGTGCTCCTTGCTGAGAGTCCGGCTCTGGCGTCTCGGCTGGTCTGTCACGTCTCGTTTCTGCGCCGGTCGTACCAGTGCATGCGGTCGCGGCAGTGTCCCGGCTCAGTGCTGAAACCCCCGTAACGATCCTACCACGCTCCGCATAATCAGGTCTGTAACGTTCGTGTAACCCCGCTTGGCTAGGGTCTAGGCGGAGCTGGGACCTAGGCCTCGGGTAAGACTGGATTGCCGAGATAGGGTCGGACGGCGCTGCGCGAGATATTAGGACTAATTCGCTTCCACACTTCTTTAACCCGCGGAACGCCAAGCAGCCGCGTGAGGAAGAGGCGCGCGCGCCAGACACTCCGCTCGCGCTCCGGCCACGGCCGGCCGCGGGACCATGAGAAGGGGAGGCCCGTGCCCGCTACCGGGGTTTATTTCCTCCGAGCCGCACGAGCCTCCTCATAGTTCTTGCCCGCCAATGACAACGCGCGCTCTCGTTCGTCGGCCAGCGTAGCGCTGATCCCGCGGAAGAAGTCCTGGGACTGTGTGAGGCTATCCAGACTCCCCTGGAACTTCGGCATGACGTACCTGGCGATCAGCTCATAGCTGTGCATAACCTGTTCCCGCGTTCCGACCTCCGTTGCCAGGAGAATCAACATGCCGAACCCTCCACTCATGTCGTCAAGCCGGTGAATCGCGTCCCGGGCGCCACTTCGATGCCCATTTTCAATCACCTCGTCTACTGGTATCCTCCTAGGCGCATACCACCGCGTAGCCTTTAAAGGAGAGGACCATGGCCGACTACCAGCCACTTGATCTGTCCACGATGTGCAACGCTGGCGTCAGTGTTCTCGGCGAGCCCACTACTCAAGCCCCGACCGGCCGTCAAAGCCTCCGCGGACTGCCGTTTCTGATAGGCGCGGATGGCGTCAGCAGGGGCGATAAGTGCTTCATCGCGCTATCCGGAGACTCCGGCAGCGCGACCATCCCCATCAATGAGACCGCACGCAGGGTCGTGTTCGCGCATCGTCTGTTGGAGTCGGACGTGCTCGAGGGTGCAGTACCCGGCGGTTTGATCGCAGAGTATGTGTTCCATATCTCAGGCGACGATGCAGTGAGGGTGCCCGTACGAGAGCGATTCGAGATCGGGATTGTAGGCGACCCGTTCACAGGCGTGGGGCAGCCGTATGCCGCCGTCAGCGATCAAAACGACTGCGTGCTGCCTCGCGACGGAGGCGACTGGAGCGAGGCCGGTCGTCGCCAGATGGAAGCGGTCCGCGGCACGCCTCTCGGCTACTACCTCTGGGCGTGGGAGAATCCCAACCCCCACCGCACGATCGAATCGGTCGAGATCATACCCAAGGGACCCAGGTTCATCGTCGCGGGGATAACCCTCGGGCACATCGACGAGCATCCATTTGTACGACAGGGCAGGCGCGAGGCCCGAATCGTGCTGACCGATCCGGCGAGGGCAGAAGCGCCATTTGACCTCGATGTGGAGGTCGACCGGGGAGTCGCGACCTACGCACACCCGCTTCCGGTTGCCAGTGCGGATGAGTTTATCGACGATTCGCACCGGGGATGGGGAGAGGCGCTGAACGAGAAATCCAGCGCGGCGTACGTCGAGATCGCCGCCACGCCATCGGCGACGGTGACGGTAAGGCAGGGCGGAACAGAGGTCGGAGAGGTCAACTGGGGCGATGTCCAGGAGAAAGGGCACGCCTCGACCGCAAATATGCGAGTGGAGCTGCTGGACCGAGGCCGCAACTGGGTTCACGTTACCGTTCTGGACGATGATACAGGGAGGCCCGTCCCCTGCCGTATCCACTTTCGCTCTCCGGAGGGCATCCCGTACCAGCCTCACGGGCACCACAATCACGTAAACTCCAACCTCGGTACGTGGCATATCGACGTCGGAGGCGACGTGCGGCTGGGCCAGATCACCTACGCCTACATCGATGGCAAATGTGAGGGGTGGTTGCCCCGCGGCGAGCTTATCGTGGACGCGGCCCGCGGGTTCGAGTATGAGCCGCTGCGCGCCAGGCTGAACATCGCGCCGGGACAGCGGGAGCTGACCTTGCGGCTCAAGCGCTGGACGGACATGAACGCCCAGCGGTGGTACAGCGGCGACTCGCACGTCCATTTCCTCTCCACGCAGGGCAGCCATCTGGAGTCGCAGGGCGAGGACTTGAACATCGTCAACCTGCTTCAGTCGCAGTGGGGAAGCCTGTTCACCAACACGGAGGAGTTCACCGGACATCCAAGCGTGTCGCAGCAAGGCGACAACATCGTCTACGTCTCTCAGGAGAATCGACAGCACTTCATGGGCCACATGATCCTGTGGGGCCTCAAGCGGCCGGTCATGCCCTGGTGCAGTGACGGCGTCGGCGAGGCCGAGCTTGGCGGCACAATGGAGACGACGATGAGCCACTGGGCGGACGAAGCCCACGCTCAGGGTGCCCGAGTTATCGTTCCACACTTCCCCAACCCCAACGGCGAGCCGGCGGTGCTCATCGCCACGGGTCGCGTCGACGCGGTCGAGATGATTCGCCATCAGCGTTTCAACCACATCGAATACTATCGCTACCTCAACGCAGGCTATCGTCTCCCGCTGGTGGGCGGCACCGACAAGATGAGCAACGAGGTCCCGGTCGGAATGTATCGCACCTACGCGCACATCCCCGACGACCGGGAGTTCAGCTACGACAGCTGGTGCGAAAGCGTGGCGCAGGGCCGGACGTTCCTTAGCGGCGGGCCGATATTGCGCTTCACCGCGGATGGACAGAACATCGGCGACACCCTGCAGCTATCCGGCGCGGGCACGGTGGAGGTGGAGGCGACGGCGGAGAGCGTCCTCCCAATCCATACCCTGGAGATAGTCCAGGAGGGGCGCGTCGTAGCGTCGACGGAGGCACGGGACGGTGCCCGCAGGCTGGAGCTGAAAGAGAAGATCAAGGTCGATGGCCACTCGTGGCTGGCGGCCCGCTGCAGCGGCCCCAACTACTACGATAGCGTTCCGCATCACGATGTCTGGAGCCGAGGAATCTTCGCTCACACCTCACCCATCTACGTGGCGTGTGGGGGCGAGTGGCAGATGTTCGACGAGGCGGCGACCAACTATATGCTCACGCTCATCGAAGGCGGCCTCACCTACATTGGCGGCATGGCTCCGCAGCACATCCAAGGGACCGTCACCCATCGCCACGGTGAAGAGGATCACCTCGCGTTCCTTCGGCGTCCGTTCCTCGAAGCGCGGGACGCCGTGCAGCGCCGACTGGCGGAAAGACGATAGCGGCGAAGCGCCCGAACATGGTGCCGCCGAAGACGCGGCCCGCCGTCAGCGGTCCGCGACAGATCCGTCGAGGGCTATCGGCGTCTCCAGGACCTTGTCCGTGAACGCGTGCGTGGACAGCGCGGCCTCGTTGAGCTCGATGCCCAGCCCCGGACCCTCGGGCACAACCAGATGACCGTCCTCCAGCTTGAGCGGGTTTACGAGCAGCTCGCTCTTGGGCGGCTCCGACTCGCCGGTATACTCCTGGAGCGCGAAGTTGGGTATGCACGCGTCGAGCTGCACGCATGCCGCCGTGCTCACGGGGCTGAGCGGATTGTGCGGGATGACCTTCACGTGGTGAGACTCGGCCATGGCCGCCACCTTCTTGCATCCTGACAGCCCTCCGCAGAGACACAGATCGGGCCGGACGTACGCGCACGCCCGATTCTCGAGGAGCTGCTGGAACTCGAAGATCGATGTAAATCGCTCGCCGGTGGCTATCGGCAGGTTGCACTGGGTCTGAATGTCGGCCATGATCGCCGGGCTGTCCGGGAGCATCGGGTCCTCGTAGAAGTATGGGTGGAACTGCTCGAGCCGTCGCCCCAGCGAGATAGACTCCGCCGGGCTCATCTGCCGGTGAATCTCGACGCATATGTCGATGGCGGGCCCGACGGCCTCTCGCACCGCTCCGACTCGATTGACGGCCTCGCCGGCCCATTCGGCGTGAGACCGCCGCAGCCAGAAATCGGGGGCGAAGGCGCCGAATCGCACCGCGGTGAAACCGGACCTGACCGCCGCCGCGGCGTCCGCGGCAAGCTCCTCAGCGGTGTCTCCGTCCACGTGCATGTAGCACCGGACCCTGTCGCGCGTCTTGCCGCCCATGAGATCGTAGACCGGCACGTCGAGGCGCTTCCCCTTGATGTCCCACAGCGCGATGTCGATGGCCGACAGCGCCCCGTTTATCACTGAGCCCATGAAGTGGGAGTTGCGGTACAAGAACTGATAGTGGTGCTCGATCTTCGACGGGTCCTTGCCCAGCAGGTACGCCTCGCACGTCTTCACCATCGTCTCGGTGGGCCGCTGCCATCCGTGTACGCCACCCTCGCCGATCCCGACGGTGCCGTCCTCGCAGTAGACCCTGATGATGAGCCAGCGCTCCCACAGGATGGTCTCGACCTTCTCGATCTTCGTGGGCTTCATATTCCCTTCCGTCCGTGAAGTGTGGCGGCATGTCCCTGCCGTCTGCGGCGTGGGCTAGTCGGCCATCATATATCGGGCGTCGCGATTCGCCGCATGCAGCGTCCGAGTCTCACCCTTCATTGATACCTGCCTCTGATTGTGATGCAGGCCGCGGCTTTGTCCAGTCTTGCGTCTTGACACAAGTACGCCTGTTCTGATAGTATCTATTACTAATAGGATTCCTGGATAAGGGTTGGTCGTCCATAACGGACGGCAGCGGGCTTTGGCTCGTGGGCTCCTACCCCCGGGAATCCTTTTCATTTACAGCGAGGATACCCACTGGTATGCTGGAAGTAAGTCCATCGGGATATTCGCGGCTGCGTGTGGCATGAACTTAAGCCCATAGCCCCACAGCCTTGTATTTCGGCGGTACAATCTTCCTTTGAGATTCAACAAGTAGCCTGGTTCGGTGACGCCGTATTTATGCTCGAACCCCGCCGTAATCGCACCTGCTGCTGCGTCCGCAAATTGGAGTAAAGGGAGTTGAGACTTAGACCTTGGCTTCACATCTAAAATACAGTTCTTTCGAATCTGACAGTCAGGCAAGCCCTGAATGAACGACAGATATGCTTGTAGGTCTTTGTAGCTGATGCCAGCTTTGTTCTCTGGCCTGAGCCTCACCTGTCCTCCTTGGTCGCCACAGAGCCACGTTATTCTCTCAACGAGCCACCGAAATGCGTAGAAATAGACCCGTCCGCCACTGAGGGTGGCCTGTCTCATATCGGGATGATACATATCCACAAGGACAGCGCAGATAACCACCGGCGCCTTTGCCAATTCTTGGCTCACTACTAATCTGCGAGGATGACTTAGATTCGTCCAGTGAAGGATCGGGCTCTTTAGTTGAATTCGTCTCTTAACATCTGTGAGCATTTGGCCAAGCGCCGAACCATTCTGCCCACTCTCGACAACAACCGCAGCTAGAACGAACCACCTGCTTCCCTTCCCAATACCCTCATCACCAGATTCGTCAATATAGGCTATGAACTCAGCCATTCCGTACTCCCGCGGTGAATAGCGGAATTATAGCATTGCCACATGTCCTCCTAACTATCATTGGCGTCCCGAAATATGCAACACGCTCGTTTGACGCCTCTTCCCGCCAGTTGCTACACTCGCCGCACCCTGTTGGGGTATGTCTGAGTGAGGAGGTGCTAGCGTGCCCGATTCGCGGCGACTGGACGACCAGGTGGCGATTGTCACCGGAGCGGCCCAGGGCATAGGCAAGGGGATCGCCCTCGTTCTGGCCGGGGCTGGAGCCAGTGTAGTCATCGGAGATATCCAGGATGCCTCCGGCACCGTCGACGAGATCAGGGCCGGAGGAGGCCATGCGCTGAGCATGCTGATGGACACGAGCCGGCCGGACGAGGCTGAAGCG
>JADFIF010000002.1:28747-56629 GCA_022566795.1 Chloroflexota bacterium | reverse complement strand
CCAGCAACCACCAAGGCAGCGAGCGGCCAATGCTGTCCCGTCCGTGAGGAGGTTGGCGGCGTCGGACACGAAGGCCATGCTCGCAAGCTCTCTCACCTGGCGCTGTTGCGCGGAGAAAGGAGCTTCAGGCCTTCTCAATGGTTAGGTTAGATCTAACTATAAGCTCCCGGGTATTGCGCGTTGGAAAAACGCGACTTCCACCAAGGCTAACGACTTAGGTACCCCACTTGACTTCGACTCTTCATTATGCGGAGGATTCCATCCAGTAGGGACGGATAGCATGAAGAAGTACGCGGGCATTGCCATATTGGCAGCCATCTGGCTGGCCTGCGTGCGGGCGTCCTAGTCAATCGTGTCGCCGACCACGTGGTCAGCAGGCTACGGGACTTCGTGGTTGAGACCGTGAACCGGGCAACCTCACGCGTTGCGATCAGCCAGGGGCGCCGTCGGAGCCTCATCGCCCTACCACCAAATAGAAGAAGAACTCAGTGGCGTTAGCGATATTTCCGCCGCCGCCCACCGACCTCGTTCCCAGGTCTCGTCTCACTCCCATGTGTCCGGGTAGTGCAGACAGCATCCCCGCAGCCCGTTACATCTGGGGCCTCCGCCTCGTGCGCCCGAACGTCACCGCCCTGTTGATCTGCCTCAGGTTCATCCGGTCCACCGGCGAAAACTTCTTGTGCTGCGTCATCACGTGGGCACTTGTCAAGTTCACGTAGCGGCGCACCATCTCTAGAGTCGTATGGCCCAGGATCTGCTGGAGAGTGAAGACGTCGCCACCGTTCATCAGGTAGTTGACCGCGAACGTGTGCCTAAGCAGATGGATGTGGAGCCGGTCTACCCCGGAGTTCTTCGCTAACCTTCGGAATATGAGCTTGAGTCCCGTGCCGGTCATCTGGCGGCCGTCGAGGTTCAGAAAGACCCGATCCGTCACGATCGGCTCGGGACGGAAGTGATAGATGTACTTCATCAGGGCCTTCTGGACTGAACTTCCAAAGGGAACAACGCGCTCCTTCTGTCCTTTCCCCATGACCTTGACGTAGCCGTCTTCGAGGTGCAGATCCTTCATATCCAGCGTTTGGAGCTCGCTTAGCCTCAGGCCCGTGTCGAGGAAGATCAACACTATTGTGGTATCCCTAGAGCCCCAGGAGGTCTGAGCATCTAGGGAAGATAGGATGACAGCGATTTCGGGCTCGGTGAGGGGTTCTATGAGCTTCCGAGGGGCTCTCGGCACCCTCAGCCGTTCCAGTTTGTTCTCCGCAGTGTAGCCCTCTTTGTACAGTCAGTTGAAGAAGGCTCTGAGAGCTCGAACGTAGCACTGAATGCTGATGGGCGAGAGCAACTGGTCTTGTTGAGGTGCGATAGGATGATCCACGAACTTGTTACGCTTCTGCAGGTGTAGAACGTATTCACGTCCCACCCCGATGTCTATGCTCCCGAGGATAGGATTGATGTTGCTTGTACAGAGGTAGTTGACGAACAGACCGAGCCCGGTCCTGTACCAGGCCACCGTACTTGCCGTCTTCCCCTCGCTTCGGTTGAACGCTTCGAACTGTAGAATGAGCTTCTCTAGGGGAGTATCATCCTTGTCCATGGAATCCCACCTCAGATCCTTTTCGGCCATAATGCAAGCCCTCCTCGCTTCATGTCTAACTTCCGTGACGTCTGTGTGACGTGGGCGTGAACTCAGCGTGAACTGAGTGTGAAGTCAAGAGGGCTTTTCCAGGGCATAAGGACTATGTGCTAAGCAGGGTTTCGTTTACCTATTCCTCACCTCCTTTCCCAGTCTATAGACTGAGTTGCGTCCTACTGTAACTTCCAAGCAGGGTGTCGCCGGTTCGAATCCGGTCTCCCGCTCCAACCCCAGTAATAAGTCGTGCAGCGACAGTTCGCCTGCACGTTTGACCGTAGCGCACAAGTCGCACGCACCTCACGTTCGGCTTCGACCGCATCCCTGCACCGACCTGAGCCAAGCTGACCCAACAGTGTTCTTGGCCCTCCCCTGGAATCGTTTTTCACTTCTCGTCACTTGATTTTCACTGCCCAGTTCACCCTGCCGTGCTATACCTTTATTGTCGCAACGGGTTCGTCGTCACCAGATGACGGCCAGTTGCTGAAACGCCGCCGTAGGGGGTGATAAGCATGAGTCGGTACCCTCACACCGTCTCTGACGTGCTTCCACCGGACCAGACTGCCGTTCGAGCGAGGTGCTTCCACCCGCGGGGCGACTTCGTCGAATTCACAATGGAGGAGACCGAGCAGTCTATTCCGGAGCGGTTTGAGAAACAGGTTCTCAGGCATCCCCAAAGACTTGCGGTCAAGACCCCCACCCAGGAACTAACCTACGATAGGCTCAACAAGGACGCCAACCGTATAGCAAGCGCGATCCTGGAGCAGCGAGCTAAGGGAGCGGAGCCGATCGGGCTGCTGTTCGAAGAGGGGACGCAGGTGATAAGCGCGATCCTCGGTGTATTGAAGTCGGGCAAATTCTACGTGCCACTGGACCCCTCCTATCCACGTGCACGGACCGGCTACATGCTGGACGATTCGAGGGCACCTCTCATCCTAACCAACAAGCAGAACCTACACATGGCTCAAGAGTTGGCCAAGGATCGGCTGCAGGTGATCGATATCGAGGAGCTGGACTCCGGGCTGCCTGCTGAGCACATCGGCGTGCTCAAGTCACCAGACCATCTTGCCGGCATCCTGTACACCTCCGGCTCAACTGGGCAACCGAAGGGGGTCGTCCAGACTCATCGCAATGTTCTCCTCAATCTCATGAACTATGCCAATAGTTTCCACATCTGCGCGGAAGATAGGCTGACTCTTCTCCATTCGAGTAGCTTCTCTGCCGGAATGCAGGACATCTTTCTGTCGTTGCTCAACGGTGCGTCAGTCCATCCGTTCGATGTCAAACAGGAAGGGATGGAAAATCTGGCCAATTGGCTAATCCAGGAACAGGTGACAATCTATCATTCTCCTCCGACGCTTTTCCGCGAGTTAGTCGGCGCCCTGACTGGCGACGAACAGTTTCCGATGGTTCGCCTGGTACATTTGGGAAGCGAGAGTGTCAGCAGAAGAGACTTCGAACTCTACAAGAAGCATTTTTCAGATGGGAGTATCTTCGTCAATAGGCTGGGATCGAGTGAGGCGCTAACTTACCGGATGTACTTCGCCGACCATCGAACCCAGCTCACTGGACATAATGTGCCGGTGGGGTATGGGATTGGAAGCAAAGAAGTCCTACTGCTCGATGATAACGGCGAAGAGGTCGGTTTCGACCAGGTAGGCGAGATTGCCGTCAAGAGCCGCTACCTGTCCCCAGGGTATTGGCGAAGGCCGGACCAGACTCACGCCAGGTTCCTCCGCGATTCCGGAGGAGAGGGCGAGGGCGTCTATCTCACCGGAGACTTGGGCGTCATGCAAGCGGACGGTTGTCTGGTTCACCTGGGACGTAAGGACCTTCAGGTGAAGATCAGGGGATACAGGATCGAAGTGGCCGAAATTGAAGCCGCACTAATGGAACATGGCGAGATCAGAGAAGCCGTCGTTGTGTCGCGGCCGGACGCGCGTGGCGAGGAGCGCCTGGTCGCCTACGTTGTTCCTGAACAAGACGGCGCGCCTGACGTAACCGCGCTCCGCCGGTTCCTCTTGACGAAGCTTCCAGATTACATGGTCCCGTCGGCCTTGGTGACACTTGATGCCCTACCGCTAACTCCAACCGGCAAGGTGGACCGCCAGGCGCTTCCGGAGCCAGATGGGAAGCGCCCCCAGTTCGACACCCCCTATGTTGCGCCGCGCTCCCCGGTCGAGCAGGCACTGGCCGGGATATGGGCTGACCTGCTGGGGCTAGACCGCGTCGGGGCCCTGGATGACTTCTTCGACCTCGGCGGCGACTCCCTGCTCGGTGCTCGTCTGTTCGCCCGGATCGAGAAGGAAATGGGAGCGAGGCTACCCCTGTCGACGCTGTTCAACTCGCCGTCAGTCGCGCAGCTCGCCAGCGTGCTCAGCGGCAACGGACCTCTACCCGGGCCGGATCAGCGCGGTCGTATCCGAGAAGCCGGTTGACTACTCCCGTGATGACCGTCTGGCATCGGACGACATCGCCGCCGATGGACTGGAGGTCTGCCGCATGCCGGGCAGAGAGGAAGACATGCTGAGGGAACCCAACGTATCGACCCTGGCACAGCATGTTAGGGCTTGCTTGGAGAGGGCGCAGGCCGCAGTGGGCGTGAAACAAACCTAGTCATTCCCCGCCGTGGCCTATGGGCGAGCGGGTTAGATGGCCGCTGACGAGACATGGAATCGATAGCAAAGCGCCCCCAAGCCGAGGAATCGGAGTCCGAGCTGGAGTCGCTGTGGTCTGTGCCATCGGAGACCATTAGCCTGGACACTCCGGATGTCGACGTTTGGCGGTTGTCCCTCGATATAGGGCCGACAGCCCTTCAAGGGCTGTGGCCGATCCTGTCGCCCGATGAGCAGGCAAGGGCAGCGCGGTTTCGCTTCTCGACGGGCCGCCAGCGATTCACTGCGGCGCGCGGGCTGCTTAGGATCATTCTCGGACTCTACTTAGACGAAGATCCAGGCAAGCTGAAGTTCTGCTACGCCACACATGGCAAGCCTTACTTAACCGGTAGTGAGCTGCGATTCAATCTGTCCCACGCCCAGGCGTTCGGGCTGATCGCCGTGGCTACTGGCCGCGAGGTTGGCATCGATCTCGAACACACCTGCTCCCGGATAGACCACGAATCGATAGCGGAGCAGTTCTTTTCACCGGCAGAGGTCGCGCGGCTCCGTACTGTCCCAAGGAGCATGCGCCACGACGCCTTCTTGGCCTGCTGGACCCGCAAAGAGGCCTACGTAAAAGCCAAGGGTGGAGGGCTTTCGATTCCGCTGGACCAGTTCGAAGTATCTTTAGCCCAAGACGAGCCGGCCAGGCTACTCAATGTCGGCTGGGACGAGAGGGAGGCCGACCGCTGGCAGCTCGTCGACTTGGCGCCCGGCCGCGGCTACGTTGGCGCCCTGTGCGTGGAGGGAATGGCGCTTCGTCTTAGACGGTGGCAGTGGCCTGACGATAGCTGGCTCTCGCGTCGCAGATGAGGCCCAAAAGATGATGCCTCTTGAGTCAGCAAATAGGACAGGAGACTTCCAGCTGGATGGGGCAGAACTACACTGAAACTGTGTTTGGATGGCAATGTCACCACGCTGCCCCTGCGAACCGAGGTGAGTACCTCTTCTGAGCCGGCACCGCAGTGGGCGGGCCGTGGCCTCACGCCGACCGGGGCCGGCGGCCGCAGGGTGCTCCTATGCCGCCTGGGAACGGGAGTCGCGTGACGCGAACCGCCTGCGCCGCCGCCGGGGTGCTCCGCCGACACTCGCTCCGTTATTGGCGGGCGAATTCGCCGGCCCGCTCGCGGGTCGCTCTTGCGCGCCGTTGGCCGAGGTGCGGCGCTGGCCGCGGTTCCCGTTGCTCCGAAGCCCGGATTGCGGGGGTCGATTGCCGTTGCTCCGCGGCGGTTGGCTTGGCGGCGTGGGGCTAGCGTAGTCGAATCCCGCCAGCAATACCCGCTCGATTCTCGTCTTCAGCACCCTCTCGATCCTGAATATCAACGGCTCGTCTTCCACCGTCGTCAAGGTGAAGGCCCGGCCTGTGTGCTCGGCGCGACCGGTGCGACCAATGCGGTGAGTGTACGCGTCGACGGTCGTGGGCATGTCGAAGTTGATCACGTGCGATATCTCCGACACGTCGATGCCGCGCGAGGCGATGTCAGTGGCTACGAGGATGTCGTGCGTACCGTCGCGAAAGCCGTCGAGCGCCTCTTGCCGCCGTTTCTGCGCCAAGTTCCCCTGCAGGGCCGCGACGCGATAGCCGTGCTCCTCCAGCACGCGCGCGAGTCTGCGTGCGCGATGCTTCGTTCGAGTGAATACCAGCAGACGCTTCGTAGGCATCTGCCTGAACATGGCCAGCAGCAGCCTGGTCTTGAGGCCCTCGGCCACGGGATAGAGCGCGTGAGAGACCG
Organism: Chloroflexota bacterium; assembly: GCA_022566795.1. Taxonomy (GTDB): domain Bacteria; phylum Chloroflexota; class Dehalococcoidia; order Lucifugimonadales; genus JADFIF01. The sequence continues at coordinate 50,609 of JADFIF010000002.1, read as the reverse complement.
TCTCGGCCGGCGCGACGACGCCGATCTGCACGGTCGCCGGGTCGCTGAGGATATCGCGCGACAGCTTGCGGATCTCGTCGGGCATCGTGGCGCAGAAAAAGAGCGTCTGGCGCTGCGCCGGCAGGTGGGTGAGGATACGACGAATGTCGGGGAGGAAGCCCATGTCGCACATCATGTCGGCCTCGTCCAGCACCAGCACGTCGAGCTGCGAGAGATCGATGCTGCCATCGCCGATGTGGTCGAGCAGCCGGCCCGGGCAGGCGACTACGATCTCGACGCCGCGCTGCAAGGCCGCGACCTGAGGCTTCTTGCTCACGCCTCCATAGATGGCGACGCTGCGCACCTTCGTGTTCTTGCCCAGGTCGACGATGGTCTGGTGAATCTGCTCGGCAAGCTCTCGTGTGGGCGCGACGACGAGGGCGCGAACCTGACGGAGCGGACCTTTGGTCAGGCGTTGGAGAATGGGCAGGACGAACGCCGCGGTCTTTCCGGTGCCCGTCTGCGCCAGGCCCAGCACGTCGCGCCCTTCGAGCACGATGGGGAGCGCTTGCTGCTGGATCGGCGTGGGTGTAGTGTAACCGGCCGCGCTAACGCCGGCGAGGATGCGCGGGTCTAGTGAGAACTGTTCGAAGTTCAGTCGGAGCACTCCTTGGCTTCATGAGCCAAGTCGCACTCTCAGCCCGATGTTGCTTAAGATGTCTTCTGTCGATTGAGTAACCTACTCTCCAGTATAACACCTGCACGACGTCCGCGCCGCTTCCGCCGCGTGCCGACCTCATGGTGCGTTCCGAGACGCGGCATCCTGCAGAGCAGAACATGTGCCTGTTGGGGCCGGGCAGCCAACATCACCACGTCGGCATCAGGTGGAGACTGGGGATGGAAGGGCTTGTGAATAGCCCCATGGCATTTTCTGTGCCGGCTCTTGCCAGCCAGACGGTCTCTCGCCGCCCTCAGCCCTCTCACTCCAGCGCGCGCACCCTTCGAGCGGTCGCGGCGAACACCAGCCCCAGCGCGAGGGCCACGGCCCCGACTACGGTCAGCGCCGTTGGCGCCGAGGTCACGCCCGCGAACCAGCCGATGAGCAGGCTTGCAAATACGACCAACCCCTGTCCGTAGCGCTGCAGGCTCGTGACGCGGGCCCGCATGTCGTCTCGGACCAGCGTCTGGACCAGCGTGCCGTTTGCGGTCCGGAACGTCGTCTGGGTGAAAGCGAAGAGCCCTATGACGACAAAGGCCAGGGGCAACCAGTGGGACTGGGCGAAGATGAGTACCACCACCGCGCTGGCGATCACCATGGCCAGCGAGACCACGCCCTTCTTGAAGACGAAACCGAACGTGGCGATGATGAGCGCGGCGACCAGGCCGCCGAAGCCGCTGGCGGCGAGCAGGAACCCGCCGACGTCGGCCCCACGATCAAGCACCTCTTCGGTGAAGACCGGCAGCAGGAACATCACAGGCTGCATTATCACGTTGGGTATCAGCGTCAGAAGGATCAAGATGGAGAATATGCGGTTCTCCTTCCAGATGTAACGAATGCCATCCCTGAGATCGGCAACCATAGACTGCCGCTCCGCCGATTTCCTGTTTTGGGAGTACGGGGTTTTCATTGGCAAGAAGACCAGGACCATGCACACGTAGAGCAACGACTCGAGGGCGAAGTTCCAGAAGAAGCCCAGCGAGGCTACCAGGACTCCTCCCACGAACGGCCCAACCATGCGCGTGCCGGGAATCGTCAGCACGTTGGTGGCGAAGGCGTTGACCAGCGCCTCGCGACGGACGGTGTTGGCGATCAGGGCATGGCGCATGGGCTGGGTAACGGACAGGCACGCGCCGCTGATTACGACGTAGACGTAGGCGTGCCAGACCTCTACCTTCCCGGACGCAACCACCAGGGCAAAAGAGAACGCCAGCACCGCCATGAAGCTCTGGATGCCCATGACGAGCTTGCGCCGGTCCATTCGGTCGCCCAGCACACCACCCCACGGGCCGACCAGGAGCCCCGGCAGCGTGCTCAGTCCGCCGACGGTGACGACCAGAAGCGATGAGGATGGCGAGCCCTCGGTGAGGCCGCGTACGAGCCAGCCAACGGTGAGAAGCTGTAGCCACTGCGCGCTGTTGGCGCAGAAGTTCCCGATCCAGAGCAGCCGGTAGTCTCGGTACTCTATCCACGAATCGAAGGTGTGCAGGCGCGGGATCAGCGGCAACGCGACGCTCTGCTATGGCGGGCCCACGGCGGGCCCATCGACCGCGGCTGGTGCTCCAGGGTCATCCTCTGTTCAGAATCAAATCGTACGAACCACCAACGCCCGCCGCCCTACGCCTCGATGGCTGCCTAACAGGGCGCTGAACAACTGTTTCACCATCCCGCTAGCGCCCTTTCGAATGAGGAAATGGGGGAAATTTCTGAGGGACCCCCTCAGGCTCCCGGCAATCCCGACGGATCGGGACTGCACTCCATATTTTTCATCCGCCTGCTAACGCAGCACATCAAGTGGGATTCGCTCTTCGGTCAATCCTGTCGGTCAAACCCGTGAATCAATCGGTTACGTCGATTCGCAAACCCCTGGGAGTGTACCCAGGTGCCCTCCGGCTGTCAAAGCCTGTCTACCGCCCTTGCGGCGCGGTGATACCATGCTTCCATATTGCGAGCGAATATCTCAGGCGCGCCAGCTCTCCGACCTCTAGCCTATCGCGACTTCCGCATCCTGGCTGCCTCGTCAACCCTGAACTCCTTCGGGATGATGGGCGAGACCGTTGCCATCGGCTGGTTCGTTCTTCAGCTCACCGACTCGCCCTTCATGGTGGGGGTTTCGATGGCGCTGAGACTGGTCCCGAACTTTCTCCTGGGCATACCGGCCGGAGCGATAGCCGACGCCGGGGACCGAAGGCGGCTCATTCGCTGGCTGAACGTGGGAATGGCGGCTCCGGTAGGCGCTCTGGGCCTACTTATCCTGTCGGGGGATGCGCAGCTATGGCACGTTCTGGCCCTGGTGACGGCGGCGGGCGGGCTGCAGGCGTTCCATCAGGCGGCCCGGGCAAGCTACACCTACGACATCGTAGGCCCCAGTCTCGCCGTCCACGGACTGAGCGCCATCCTCGTGACCACACGGATCGGCGCGCTGGTGGGCTCCGTGGCGGTTGGCAGCGTGATGGCGCGCGTCGGGGTCGACGTTGCCTTCTTCGTCCTGGCCGGAGCCTACCTCCTCGCGGCTCTGGCGGCCTTGTTCATGGGCTCGGCCGGTCAATCCGCGCCCGTCGAGCGAACGTCGGCCTGGGCGTCGTTGGCGGGCTTCCTGAAGGAGATCAGGACTAATCGCTCGCTGCTGGCCCTTTCCATCAGCACCGCGCTCCTCGAGATGCTCGGATTCTCTCATCAGGCGCTCCTCCCGAGCATCGCCCGCGACGTGCTGCACGTCGACGCGGAGGGTCTGGGCCTCATCAGCGGCATTCGGTCTCTTGGCGGGATCGCGGGCGTCCTGTTCCTGGCGGGCTGGGGCGAGCGCGGCGCCAGGGGCGCGGTCTACCTGGTCGTGATAGCGCTGTTCGGCGCCTCCCTGGTTTGGCTCGGCTTTGCCTCGGGCTTTACGGTGGCTCTGCTGGCCCTGATCGTGCTCAGCGGCTTTATGTCCCTGGCCGACATACTGTCCCAGGGCCTAATGCAGCTTGCAGTCCCCAACGAGTTCAGGGGGCGCGCCATGGGCTCCTGGGTGCTGGCCACCGGCTTCGGACCTATCGGCAGCCTCCAGATCGGAGGGCTGGCGTCGCTGGCCGGAGTCACGTTGGCCCTCTCTGCGAGCGGCGTCGGACTGGTGGTCCTGGCCCTGGGCATCGCCATCTTCGCCCCAAGGATACGGCGCATGTAAGGGACTCAAGAGTGGCGCACCGGCCCCGCTGCATCGGCCCTGGGATACCTCCCCAGACACCAGACATCTGAGGGCGGAGGGTGGGTCGAAAGCGCCGGGCTTTCGAACAAGGGCCCGGGGGCACCGCCCACCGGAGACAACAGCTAACGAGCCTCTTGTTTGGCCGCTGGACTGCCGGCGGGACAGAAGACGCCGAGCAGCCGCAAAAGTCCCGTTCCGGTGTTCTCCAGGCAGTGCGGCGTGCCCGGCGGCAGGTAGATGCACGAGCTCGTCTCGATCCGGTAGCGCTCGCCGGCCGCGTGCACGACCCCCTCGCCTTCGAGGATGTAGACCACCTCTTCGTACGTGTGGGTGTGGTCGGGCGAGCGGCCCGGCGATATGGTGCCCACGAACTGTGTCAGGTTGCGGCATCCGTAGCGCGGATCGATGAGCAGCCTGAACACCCGGTCGTCGCCGGCCGCGATGGCCTGCTCCTCGTCTTCGGATGCCGTGAGCCTGCCGTCCGCGCGGAGCTCGGCATCGGCCTGCTGGCCCGGCGCTCGGTCCGGCTGCGGCGACAGAATCGAGACCAGCGTCAGCTCCGCGGGCCCCGGGTTGTCGATGGCAAAGGCCGAGCCTGGGGGCACCAGAAGCCCGGTGCCGGGCGCCAGGGCGTGCGATCTGCCATCGACGAGGGCTGCACCGCGTCCCCGCGCGACGTACAGGACCTCCTCGCTGACATGGTGCCGCACTTCGGCGGACCGGCCGGGACCGAATCGACAGACCCTCTGAACGAGATTCTGGCAGCCGGCCGCGCGGTCGATGGTAACACGAACCTCGCCGGTGCCGCCTGGAAGCGCACGGCTGGTATGGTCGGTTTCGGTTGTGACGTAGGCGTGCCGCATCTTAGTTAGAGAGGGGTTGACCGCTGGGCCCTGTCGCTGGCCGCGCCGGCACCGGGGAACGCTAACCCGCCACTAGCGCGATGGCGCGAACCGGCGAGCCGGAGCCTCCCTCTATCTTCAGGGGCAGCGCGATCACGACGGCACCGGCCTCGGGAAGCTGCTCCAGGTTGACCAGGCTCGTGAGCCCCAGGCGACCCGCGCCGTGCATGATGTTGTGGTTCGGGAACGGCGGGTCGAAGGTCCCCGCCATTCCGGCGTCCGTGCCGACGGTCTCGACGCCGACTCCGAGAATGTCCCGTTGCTGCGTCAAGAGCTCGGCGGCATCTTTCGATATTCCGGGCACGTGCGAGTTACCGTCGGCGTCGGCGTTTTTGTAGGCTGCGGCGTCCGAGAACCGGCTGGCCCATCCGGTGCGCACCAAAACCCACGCCCCGGCGGGAATCTGGCCGTGCCGGCTCTCCCAGCCCAGGAGGTGGTCCGGCGACAGCAGGGCGTCGTGGTCCCGGTCGCACTCGGACTTCATGTCGATGACCACGGCGGAGCCTATCAGTCCCGACGGAGGGATGGTATCGACCGTGCCCTTATCCCTGCCCGTAGCCCAGTGCGACGGGGCGTCGAGATGGGTCCCGGTATGCTCGCCGGTCTCGAAGGTGTTCCAGTACCAGAAGGGGCCCCGATCGTCGTACCTGGAGATCTCGTGAGACTTGAAGGGAATGGTCTGGCCCCACTGCTCGGGCAGCTCGAGGATAGGCGTGTCGCCGTTCAGCGGCTGCGTCAGGTCGACGACTCTTAAGGTTCCGCCTCGAATTCCGCCAACGAGGGAGTTCAGCACTTCTTGCATCATTCAGACCTCAGCTCCTTGAAGTTCCTTGATGTGCCGGGCGAACTCGAACCTGTTCTCCAGCAGCCCGACGTCCATGGCGAACGACGCGGGCCCAACGGCGTCGACTTTGGCGACAATCGCCGACAGCTCCTCACCCGCCATGGCCTCGGAAAAGACGCCCTCGAGCTCTTCGACCTCGCGGACGGTCGCCGTGCGCTCGATGCCGGCTCCCTTGGCCACAGCCTCGAGGTCCGTGCCGGTCGACGTAGCCGTCGGGAAGCCGCCGACCGACAGCAGGCTCTCGTTGTCGAATATGAGGTGCACAAGGTTGGGCGGCCGGTAGCGGGCCAAGGTGCTCAGCGTCCCGAGGTTCATAAGTACTGAGCCGTCGCCGTCTACCACCACGATGCGCTGCTTGGGGAGGCACAGCGCCAGGCCGAGTCCCACGGACGATGCCAGCCCCATGGCATGCTCCATATAGAAAAAGCTCTTGCGATGGCCCAGCGAGTAGAGCTCCACCGCCGCGGCGCCCATGTTAGTCACGACGATGCGGTCCTTGAGCAGCGGATAGATCGCGTTGAGGGCGTCGATGCGAAGCATCACTCCTCCCACATGAGGTCTCGGGTCAGCAGGAGGGCCACCGGACGCAGAGAGCTCTCGGCAAGCGTCTGGGCATGAGCCAGGTCTCTGGCGACCCGCGCGGGGTCAGCAAGCTTCCGGTACGGAATCCCCAGGCTCTTCAGCAGAGGCTCGGTGGCCAGGCCCCCTTCTGTCTGCCAGGGGTCGCGTTCGCCCATCTCGCCCCGGTAGCTGATCAGCATGAGCAGCGGGATTCTATAGAGCTGCGCCAGCGACACGATGCCATTGACCGACGCCAGAAAGCCGTGGTTCTGCATTAGCATCGCCGACTTGACCCCCGCGAAGTGGGCGCCGCAGGATACTCCAACCCCTTCTTCCTCTTTGTTCAGGCGCACGAGCGTCATCTCCGGGTCGTCCTCCGCCATCTGGATCAGGTGTACGAGCCACGTCTCTGGCAGGGCGGACACCAGGCGCACGCCGGACGCTTTCAGCGCGCTGTATAGGACCTTGGAGTTTTCGACCGAGACCGGCATTGAATCCCCGCAGCAGTAGAACGTCGGGATGGTATCGCCCACCGCAACGGGCTGTCAAATGGATGAGTATCATAGGCGTGGATAACAGTTATCACAGTTTATGTCTGGACATAATGCATCGTTAGCTACAGAATGCCCTTGTGGATGCACATGCCCGCCAGTAGGAAAATCGTACGGAAAATGCCTGAGAAGATCGCTACCAGACCCAAGATGCGATCCAATGAGGGAAGAGTTCTGCTCAAGTCCTGTCCCAGGTGCCAGGGCGCCCGCCGAATCGAACGAGATCCATTCGGCTGGTACCTGATGTGCTTCAGCTGTGGCTACACGACGTATCCGAGCGTCAAGCCCGCAGGCATCGGCGCCCAGCGTAAATCAGCCTAGCCCTGCCGCAACCGGAGGTTCCGCCTCAAGGTCACCGCATCATAGCCCGCGGAAGGCTGGGACTGTAGGTTTCTCCGTTGTAAGATGCTCTCCAGGACACCACCGCTCGTTCCTATGGAGACGCAAACTGAGTCGAGGCCGGCCGCATGGCGCTTTGCCCCTCCGACTCCGCGCTGAGCGAACGGAGCGCGGGGCATGACGGCGCACGAGCCCGAGCGCGAGACGGCGCCCCTCCTCATCGTCCTATCCGGGCCTTCGGGGGTTGGCAAGGATGCCGTGCTCTCCCGAATGAGGGAGCTCGACAGGCCCTACCACTTCACCGTCACGGCCACGACACGACCTCTGCGGCAGGGCGAGCGCGACGGCGTGGACTACATCTTCGTCTCCGAGCCTCGCTTCCGCCGGATGATTCGCGACGAGCAGCTTCTCGAGTGGGCCGAGGTATACGGGAACCTCTACGGGGTGCCCAAGGCACAGGTGACCGACGCCCTGGGCAACGGTCGTGACGCGATCATCAAGGCCGACGTGCAGGGAGCGGCCACCATCCGGAAGATCGCCCCCGAGGCTCTGCTGATTTTCTTGGCGCCGCCCAACGAGGCCGAGCTAAAGCGGCGGCTGGGCGCGCGTATGACCGAGTCGCCCGAGGCCCTGGCGCTGCGACTCGAGACCGCCAAGGAGGAGATGCGGCAGGCGTCCAGCTTCGACTGCGTGGTTGTGAACCATCAAGGCCGGCTCGACGACGCCGTGCGCGAGATCGACGGCATCGTAGCCGCCGAGAAGGCCCGCACTCCGCCGCGCCGGGTTTCGTTGTAACGAGGGGACATAAACTAACTGCCCTGTTCCCCGCGAGCAAGGGGCCAAAAGGATGGCCCAAAGGGTGTTTCAGCGGGCAGTCGGGCATCAGGCTGCGTGCAGGCTCTTCAACATCGAGCGAAGGCGCTCCTCATCCTCGGGCGTGCGGGTCGGTATTGAGAAGCCGATGGAGCCGGCGTAGGCGCCATAGCGGGCCCTGATCTCGTCGACGATGTCGTCATAGGTTCCGACGACGGCGAAGGCGTCGAGCATCTCATCGGTGATCTGCTCGCCCATCTGACCCCACTGCCCGTCGATGGACATCCGGTACAGTTTCTCGGCGGTATCGTGCCAGCCGTGAGCGTGCATCACCGGGGCATAGCTCCTGGTCGACGCATAGAAGCTGATTCGATTCTTCGTGATCCGCCTGTTGGCTTCGATCTCCTCCTGGTTGGCGCCCGTGACGATGAAGCCGCCTCCGCTCACCTCCAGGTCGGCCATGGTGCGTCCGGCGGCCTTGGCGCCCTCCTCCAGCCTGGGAAGCACGACCTCTTCGGTGAACCTCGGCGTGTTGAAGGAGTGCAGCAGCACGCCATCGGAGACCTCTCCGGCGACGCGCTGCATCCGGCCGTTCACGGCGGCGATGTAGATCTTGATGTCCGGATGCTCGATGGGCCCAGGGCTGAAGAAGGGCGGCATCAGGTTGAAGTTGTAGAAGTCGCCCTTGAAGTTCAGCTTGGCGCCGTTTTGCCAGCAGTCCCAGATCGCCCTCAGCGCAAGGACGTACTCTCGCATTCGAGCGGCCGGCGAGGACCACTCCATGTTGTAGCGGCGCACGATGTGGCCGCGGACCTGGCTGCCCAGACCGAGGGCGAACCTTCCCTTGGACATCGCTTGAAGGTCCCACGCGATATACGCCGTGTCCATCGGGCTGCGGGCAAACGCCAGCGCGATGGACGTGCGAAGCGTGATCCGCTCGGTGCCCTCGGCCGCCAGCGCCAGGGGCAGAAAGGGGTTGTGGGCAGTCTCGCTCGCGGAGAAGTAGTCGTATCCCAGCTCCTCGGCTCGCCTGGCGTCCGCGCCGATGCGACCGGCCGAACGGTCTTCGACTCCGGTGCCGACCTTCATTTCGTGACCCCCTCATCGCGATCGCGACGCCAAGCGCCCAGCAGCGCCCATTCTAGCTTTTCCTGTACGGCGCCGCCAGCCGCCTCTGTGAGTCACGGCGCAGGACAGGCCCCCTTTCACCTCGCAACAACCACATTCGAGTAGCTTGCCGCACGCGAATAGCTTGAAGGTACCCGCGCTGCTACATGCGGTATAATCCGACCGCACATCGACACGGAGGTTGGAGGGTCAAAAGATGCCGGGCACAATCGGACTCTTAGAGGCCATCTACTCCCAGCGGGCCATACGCAGCTTCAAGCCTGACGCGGTCTCTGAAGAAACCGTGCGCAGTCTGATAGAGGCGGCCACCAAGGCGCCCAGCGGCGGAAATCGCCAGCCGTGGAGGTTCCTGGTCATCCGCGACCCAGACGCCAAGAGGCGCATCGGCGAGTATTACTGGCAGGCGTGGGAGGCCGCATACGGTACGCGGGCCGCCACGCCCCCTGAAATTCAGCCGCACGTGCGGGCGTCGGCGGCCGGCCTGGCGGAGAAGATGGCCGAGGTGCCTCTGCTGATTCTCGCGTGTGTTGAGCACGACGGCTCGCCGAGCGCCATGGGCAGAGGGTCTTCGATCTACCCCGCGGTGCAGAACCTTCTCCTTGCCGCCCGAGGCCTGGGTCTGGGCAGCGTCATCACGACGCTGCACAAGCGATACGAGGCCGAGATCAAGCAGCTTCTCGGCATTCCAGAGAACGTTGAGACGGCGGCGCTCTTGCCCATCGGCTATCCGACCGACGACGCTCGCTACGGCCCGACTCGCCGCGCCCCTGTGGACGAGGTTACCTACTGGGACCGCTGGGGGCAAGGGCCGCCCAAGGCCTAAGCCTAAAGTCTAAACACGGGCACACGGGCAGACGACGCGAATTGCGATGCAAGGCGACGTCTGATTTCGATCCAAAGCAATCTCACCCGAGGAGCGTCCCATGTCCTACGAGTTCATCCTCTACGAAAAGACCGGCCGCATCGCCAGGATCACCATCAACCGGCCCGATCGCCTGAACGCGCTGCACCCGCCCGCCAACGCCGAGCTGCTGGACGCCTTCTCCGACTTCCGCGACGACCCCGACGTCTGGGTGGCTATCGTCACCGGCGCTGGAGACCGCGCCTTCTGCGCGGGGAATGACCTGAAGTACACCGCCGAGCATGGGCGCGCCAGGCTGCGGGCCGGCCGCGCTCCCTTCGGCGGGCTGACCTATGACTTCCAGTGCTGGAAGCCCATAATAGCCGCCGTCAACGGCTATGCCCTGGGCGGCGGGCTGGAGCTGGCGCTGGCCTGCGACATCATCATCGCGGCCGACCACGCGGAGGTTGGACTCCCCGAGCCTCGCGTGGGCCTCGTGGCCGGCGCGGGAGGCACTCACCGTCTGCCACGTCACATTCCGCTGAAGATCGCCATGGGGATGCTTCTGACCGCAAGACGCATCCCGATACAGGAGGCCTACCGCCTCGGGCTGGTGAACGAGGTCGTGCCTCTAGCCGAGCTGATGCCGACCGCCGAGCGGTGGGCCAACGAGATACTGGAGGCCGCTCCCCTTTCGGTGAGGGCCAGCAAACAGATGGCCACGACCGGCCTGGGCTGGCCCCTGGAGATAGCGCTCAGCCGCAACTACAGCGAGTACCAGACGGCTATGGCATCCGACGACTTCATCGAGGGGCCGAAGGCCTTCGCGGAGAAGCGCAAGCCCAACTGGACGGGGGCGTAGGTATCCGGGCGTCCCGCATCCGTGCATTCGAGGCAGTCGCGTGGTAGGCACCTTGCGCTCGGCGCCCTTACCCCGCCAGCGCGCCGCCGTTGACGTGAATCGTCTGGCCGGTGATGAAGCTGGCCTCGTCGGAGGCTAGGAAGGCGCAGGCCTTGGCGACCTCTTCGGGCAATCCCAGCCGCCCCAACGGGATGCCCGCGGCTCGCTGGGGAGCGGTAGACGGCGTCTGAGGTCCATCTCGCGACGTGTCGAAGGCCCCCGGCACGATGTGGTTAACCAGAATCCCGTGGGGCGCCAGCTCGACGGCGAGCCCACGCGTGAGGCCGAGAGCCCCCATCTTCGACGCGCAGACGTGCGCCCAGTCGGCCCGCCCCTTGAAGGCGTTGAGGCCCGAAACGTTGATTATCCGGCCCCAGCCTCTCTCGATCATGCCCGGCACCACCGCCTTGCACAGGTAGAAGGGGCCGTCCATATTGACGCCGACGACCTCCCGCCACTCTTCGACGCTTAGCTCGACGATCGACGCGACCTTGCGCAGGCCGGCGTTGTTGACCAGGATGTCGATGGGCCCGAGGTGGGCGACCGCCTCCGATACCATGCGGTCGACCTGCGCCTGATCGGCCACATCCGCGACGAAGGCGATGGCTTTGACGCCGAGACCCTGGGCCTCCCGTGCGACCGCCTCGGCCTCGGCCCGGTTTGCGCGGGCGTTGACCACGACATCGGCGCCGCGCCCGGCCAGCTCGAGAACGGTCGCCCGGCCGATGTTTCTGCCGGAGCCGGTGACCAGCGCGACCTTGCCCGCGAGGCTCATTCGGCCGCTCCGCCCAGAATTCGCCGGTCGTCTAGCAGGGCCCACACATAGGTCCGGCCCCCAACGCTGCCGCCGAGGGCGCCGGGCCCATCGGCGGGCCAAAGCCCCAACGCCCTGGCGAACTGGCCCTGCGAGATCGGCGAATCGGCCCTGCTGGTCACCAGACTGGCTCCCGACACGGTGTAGGTAAACTCGACGCCTCTCTTGGTGGAAAACGTCTGCCCTGCGTGCTGCACGATACGCTCCCAGACCTCGCCAACGCCTGCCTCGTCAGCGGCGCTACGAGAACGCGGTAGGTCTTGGGCGGCGGCCACGCCGGCCTCCTCAGCCAGGAACCTGACCATCCGCTCGGCGATCTCCTCGCCGGCGTCCTCCTGGAGAAAGTGCCCGGCGTTGTTGACGGCGTGGAACCGCCCGTTGGGGACCATCGCGGCGATGCGCCGGCCCTCCTGGAGGCTAAACACCCGGTCCTTGTCGGAGAACATGACCAGCACGGGGATGTCCCACCGGCGCAGAGTCTCCTCGATCTCCGAGATGTACCGCGCGTTGGGGTGGCTTTCGTCGGTCGGGATCATCTTGGGGAATGCGGCGATGCCGGACCGCGTGTCCGGCGTGGGGTGCGGCAATTTGTACTGAGCTATCGCTCGTTTGTCGACGGGCCGGCTGAAGCCCAGCTTGCGCCCGGAGAACATCATCAGGCGAAAGAGGTCGAGTCGCTTCGAGAGAAAGCTGGAGAAGCCGCCGCTGCCTAATACCGCCTTGAATAGCACCTTGAAGAAGGCGGGAATGGCCGTAATCCTGACCAGCGTGTTGAGTATGACCAGCGCCTGGACGTTGTCTTGGTGGTCTATGGCATATCGCAGCACGATCGGACCGCCCCAGTCCTGCCCAACCGTGGTTATGCCTTTGAGCTCCAGGTGCTCCACCAGACCCGTGACCAGCTCCACGTGACGTCTCAGGGTGTAGACCGCTTCATCGGTTGGCTTGTCCGAGAGCCCGAACCCCATGAGATCGGGCGCGACGCACCGGTAGCCCGCGGCGACCAGCGGAGGGATCATCTTCCGGTAGAGGTAGCTCCACGTGGGCTGCCCGTGGACCATCACGATCGGCGGCCCGGTGCCCTCGTCCACGTAGTGCATTCGGACGCCGTCGATCTCGGCGTAGTTCTCCTTGAACGGGAACTCGAACCGCTCCGTCATGTGCTACCTCCGGGGGGTGGCTGAGCCCTCGCGTCGTGGTCGATTCGGCTCCTTGGGACCGCCAGCTCCTCTCACCGGTCCAAGGCCTTTTACCTCTCCCATCACTCCGCTATCCCGCCCTCGCCATCGACTCGACGCGGCCGATGTTCTCCAGTCCCACCTCGAACTCGCCCGCCTCGATGCCTTTGACCACCGCGACCGCCGCGCTGTTGTACGGCGTTGGCACGCCCACCCGCCGCCCTTGCTCGACGACGAATCCGTTGAGGTAATCGATCTCCGTCGGCCTGCCCTTGATCACGTCCTGCGCCATCGATGGACGGCCGGGTATCTTCTGCGGCTTGCCGACGAAGGTCTCCTCCAGCGACGGATGGCCTTCGGTGGCGGCCTGCCGCAGGTCTTCGAGCGTGAAGTCGCCGATGGGCGCCTTCACGTGATACCCCATGGCGCGGCCGACGCGGATCGCCTCAACTGCGATCTTGAACATCGTTCGTCGCACCCGGTCGTCGGCCCTCATGTCGTAGCTGGACAGCCTGGTCATCGCCGAAATCGGGTTTGCCATGCAGTTGGTCGACAGCTTGGTCCAGCGCTCGCCCCAGAGATCCTCGGTCACCACCGTCCGCCCCGCCGGCCCGAAGGGCTCGGCCAGCCGTTCGACCCGCTCCGTCACCCGGCCATCGAGCTCGCCTACCTTGAAGCAGATGGGTTCGGTCTGGAGCGCCTGGGCCATGCTGTCGGTGCGGGTGATGTGGGCCGGCTCCATCATGGCCGCCGAAATAGTCGTTACGCAGCCCAGCGTGCGCTCCGCGCCGACGATGGGCGCGATCTGGAGCTCGTTGATGCCTTTTTGGGGGCTGACGACCCAGGTGTCTTTGGTAATGAAGGGCAGCGTCGCCCACAGCGTGTCGTAGGACTTGACGGCGACGATCAGGACGTCGAATTTCTTGTCCTTGGGGATCTGGCTGAGCTCGTCGGTATGGTACGCGGCCACCTCCTTAACGTGGCCCTCGACGCTGCCGTCGAGGATTAGGCCGCTCCGGCGCATGGCATCGACGTTCTCCCGCCACGGGTCGATGAAAGTCACGTCCTCGCCCTCAAGCGCCATGAAGCCCGACAGGGAGCCGCCGATAGCGCCGACGCCGATAATGCCGATGCTGGTCATGTTATTTCTCCGCTGGGTTCTTTTACCACCCCTCGCTTGCCAACACCACGCGTCGTGTGCCGGCGTCGTCCTCGCACGGCGCCGACGAAATCTGCCGGGTCACCGTGTCGAAGTCAAGCGGTATTAGGAACTTCCGAGGTATGAGTTGACCATGCAGTTCGAATTGGAATTCCCCCAAAATGTGATGGACGAGCTCATCGTCATCCCGCTCGCGGCGAATGAACGGATCATTTTCCGGGTTAGGTGCGGATACAAAATGTATGGTTACATCATGTCGCGGCGGCAGTGTGTCTAGGGCAACGTTCAATACACGAGGAGGTCGGGATCCAGGGAATTCGATGCGACTTCCGGCGCCTGATGCCATAACGGTCATCTGCATTCGCTCGGGCTCGCAGGTCAACTCGCTACCGGCGGGCTTGTCTGTCACGCGCCAATAAACGATGCGCTCAGGGAATTGGATCCTGCTTCGGAAGTGCCTCAGGGTGGATTGACCCACAGCACACACGCGGAGAACATGCTCACGGTAGCGGGCGACGTCGTCGCCACTGATCGTTTGTGGCCTTCCGGTTGGGGGTGGAAATGTTAGGCCTCGAATAGTCCGAATGGAGATTTCGGGAAGGGCAGCGAACCCACCGCCATCGCGAACAAATTGCTCGTGCTCATCCTTCCATCGCAGCAACACTTCTTTTGGGAAGGTGCCCTCATCCTTGTCAATCAGATCGCTGCAGCTATGGCACAGCCAAACGGCGTTCTCAATACCACGTCTTTCATATCTTGTTTGCCCCGGGTCGTAACGCGGACCTCCTGGGGCAGCTCCCGAGATGTGGGCGGCGATTCCGCTACTCAGGGATTTGTCAGGCTCGGAATGAGGACCGATAGTTAGAACCCGACACTCGGGACGCGAACACATGTAGGCGGCTCGCTGAGCGACAGCAAGTTTGACTGGCTGTAGGAACTTGTCTCTGTCGGGCATATCTCCCGCTTTGGCTGGAGAACGACACTGGATGCCGTCTCAACTGCCGGACTTAGGTCGCTTCCTTCGCCGACGCCGGCTCGGTGCAACGACCTTCTCACATTGACCTACTGCGGAGTTTGTTCACACCACTCATCTAGTGGGCGAGCGTATTGTCCGATCCGCTGTCCGTCTTTTCCCATGCTGTTAGTATTGTAGCCCCAGTCATCTTCATAGATTCGATTGCTGTGAGGGAGCTGGATGAAGTGTCGCCCATCTCGGCGCATCGCCGCCTGTGCCGAAAATTCCTTCCCTCCAGATGTGTGGAGCTCGACGATCTCACCATCTGGTTGGTTCAGAATTGCCGAGTAGACCTGAGCGAAAGTGAACCTCGGCGGTGGGTTCATGCTCCTGCGAGGCATGTTACTCCCGATCCCCTCTCTTTCGACCGACGGAAGAGGTGACCTCATTAGTCCGCCGCCACCGCCGGCTTGGCTCGCGCGACGACCTCCTCATCTTGCAGCTCCTGAATCTGGGCGTCCGAGTACCCCAGCGTCTGCTTGAGGATGTGCTCCGTGTGCTCGCCGACCACCGGCGCGGAGCCAACGACCATGGGCGTGCGGCTGAACTTGATCATCTTGCCGGTCACGTACATGGTCCCGGCCACCGGGTCGGGGACCTCCATCATGATCTCGCGCTCATGCATGTGGGGCTCTTTGGCCGCCTGCGCGACGTTGTTCACCGGCGCGCATGGGATGCTGAAGCTCGACAGGTAGTCCGAGGCCTCCTTGGTGGTGCGCGCGGCGAACCATGCCCCCGCCTCTCGCTCCAGCTCGGCCGTATTCTCCCTGCGGTCGGCGCGGGTCGCGAAGCGCGGGTCGTCGAGCCACTCGGGCTTCTCCATCGCCTCGCAGACCCGCTTCCACATCGCCTCGTTGGTCCCGGCGACGTAAATCCACCCGTCGGAGGTCTGGTAGGCGTTATTCAGCCCGGCCCCGTTGCCCTCGCGTTCCTGCTCGTAACCGTTGCCCAGGTAGGCCGAGATCGGAATCTCGTTAACCGTGAAGCCGGTGTCGGCGAGGCAGACGTCGATGGCCTGTCCTTCCCCGGATATCTCACGCTCCCGCAGCGCCGCCAACGCGCCTATGGTGGCGTGCAGCGCGGTTATTCGGTCGATCAAGGGGAAGAAGGTCTTGATGGGAGGGTCGTCCGGGAAGCCCGTCAACGACATCAGCCCGCCCATCGCCTGACCGATGGGGTCGAAGCCCACACGGTCCTTGTAGGGCCCGTACTGGCCGTAGGCTGAGACGTTGATCATGATGATCTTCGGGTTAAGCTCTTTGAGCACGTCGTAGCCGAAGCCCATGACGTCGATGGTCCCCGGGCGAAAGTTCTGGAGGAAGATGTCTGAAACCTTGACCAGGTCACGCAGGACCTCCTTGCCCTTGTCGGTCCGGAGGTTTATGGCGAGGCTCTGCTTGCCGCTGTTGTACTGCACCCAGTAGGCGCTCTGGCCGCGGACGTTGGGCCCGTTGCGACGGCTCTCGTCGCCGCCGACCGACTCTATCTTGATGACCTCGGCGCCCATGCGGGCGAACATCAGCGCGCAGCGGGGACCAGCCTGGTACCGCCCCAGGTCCAGCATCCGTATGCCTTCCAGCGGCGTCTTGAGCGTGCTCGTCATCGATTCACCTCCGGCCGGATGCGGGCAAACTACTTCCGGCCCTTCCTATCCAAAAAAGGCTTGAAGCCTTCCAGCACGGGCGTTGGGGCCAGCTTGCCCGCCTGCGCCTCGGCCTCGTTCCGATACGTCTGCTCCCAGGAGGCTCCAACGTCTTCGATCAGAAGCTCTTTGATCCCCTGGACCATTCGCGGGTCGTTGGCCGCGATTAGCCGCGCCAGCTCCTGGGCCTTGGGCATCAGCTCGTCGCTATCCACCAGGTGGTTCAGAAGCCCGATGCGATGGGCCTCCTCGGCCTCGACCACACGGCCCGTAAACAGCAGCTCCTTGGCCATCGGCCAGCCGACCTGCCTCGGGAGGCTCCAGGTCGAGTTCACCCGGCCATATGACGCCGCCAGGAACTTGAACCTCGAACGCTCGCAGCCAACGCGGATGTCGAAGCTGGAGGCCATTACGGCGCCTCCCCCGTACGCGAGGCCGTTGATGGCGCCGATGGTCGGCTTCGTGCACGCGGCTATGTGCCAGGCGTAGGTCGGCCTGCGCGGGTCTGGAGGCGGAGGGTTGGGGTCCTCGGCCAGCCGGGCCATCTCGTGGATATCCGCGCCGGCGGAGAAGGCCCGCTCGCCCGAGCCGGTAAATATGACGGCCTTGATGTCGTCGTCGGCCTCCATGTCGCTGATCGCATCGTCCAGCTGGCTGTAGACATCGCGGCTAAGGGCGTTCAGCACATCGGGCCGGTTCAGTGTGATGGTCCCGATACCCTCGCTCTTTTCGACGATCAGAATCCGATCACTCATGTTCGTTTGAGTACCGCCTTTTGCAAGGGGCCAAGCCCCCGAAATGGCGAGCGAGCGCGAAGGTCCCGCTCCTATCTGGCGCCATTATAGGTTTCGGCCCGTCGGAGGGTCAAGGAACGCCTGGCTGCGCGCCTACGGCGCGGGACGCGGCCATGGGAGCCTCTGGTTCACTATACAGACCGTTTGTGTATAATATGGCCGACGGCAAAAACACTGCGCCCGCTGCCGCAAGGGAGGACCGATTGGAGCTTAAAGAGCTACTCGACAACCCCGGCTCTGCAGCCTTCTCTCGACTGAAGTACATACCCCGCCTGGGGTACGACGACCAGATCGCCGAGTTCATCAACGGCCTGTTCCTAGCCGCCGCCGAGGCCAAGTACGAGGGCGACTGGGACAAGCTGTCCGACTTTCTCGACCGCTGGGAGGAGATTGGCATCGGGCTTCAGTTCGCGGGCATGCGTATGCCGGAGGTCGCCGGCGTGCCGTGGGCGCCTCTGTCGAAGCCTCTCGACCAGGCCAGGGTCGCGGTGGTGACCACTGGCGGGGTGTTCCTGGAGGGTCAGACGCCCTACACGGAGCGAGGCGACGCCACCCACAGAGAGATCCCCAGGGATACCGCTCACGACCAGTTCCGCATATGGCACCCGGGGTACGACTTCGGCCCGGCGTTGCAGGACATCAACTGCATCTTCCCCCTCGACCGATTTCGAGAGCTCGAGGCTGAAGGAGCAATCGGCGAGCTGGCGGATATCAACTACTCATTCATGGGCCTGCTTCCCGACCCTGCGACGCTCATGAGCGAGACGGCCCCCGAGGTTGGGCAGCGGCTCAAGGACGCCGGAGTAGACGCGGCCTTTCTGGCATCGACTTGACCCATCTGCAACCGGTCCGTAGGGCTGGTAGCCAGGGCCATCGAGGACGCCGGAATACCGACAGTCATCACGATGATGTACAAGCAGGTCGCGGACGCCCTAAAGCCCCCCAGAGTCGCCTACGTTCGGTTCCCCTTCGGTCAGCCGCTCGGGGAGCCGGGCAATGCCGACCAACATCGAGTGGTGATCGAGGACGCCCTCCGGCTGCTGACCACGGCGACGGAGCCGGGCATCGTGGACGCGCTGCCCTACCGGTGGCGTCGCGAGGACTACGCGAAGATTCGAAGCCAGCGAGGCAACATTCTCGCATCCTTGGGGGCTGTCCCGGCCGACGACTGATCGTGGCGAACCCACCACGGGCGACCCGTGTCGTCCCTCCTTTGCGATGCGGAGAGCCACGAGAGGGCGTCCCCCTCTCGTGCAAGGGCCGGAGGGCGTCCCCCAGCCCAGCACCATGAGGGTGGTTGGGTGTGTCAAACACGCTTGCCCGAGCCACTGGTAAGCTGAGCGGCGCCACGACGCACCCAGTGATCAACGGAGGCACAAGATGACCATGACATTCCCGGCCATCGGGAAACCGAGCGCCGACCAGATGGCGGTCAAACCGAATCTGGACTACGAGAAGACCCACGGCAATTTCCAATGGGCAGAGATGTACGCGGAACTCGACTGGCTGCCTGGCGGCTGGCTAAACAAGGCCCACGAGGCCATCGACCGCCATGCCAACGGCTCCAGGCGCGACAAGGTCGCCATGATCTGGGAGGGGAAGAACGGCGAGCAGGAGACCTACACCTTTGGCCAGATGAAGACCTTGACCAACAGGTTCGCCAACGTCCTGAAGAGTCTTGGCATACAAAAAGGCGACCGAGTGTTCCTCTTCATGGACCGGCTTCCAGAGCTCTACATCGCGTTTTTTGGGATTCTCAAAGTCGGTGCCATAGCCGGCCCTCTGTTCTCGGCCTTCGGACCCGATCCCGTCAAGGACCGGCTCCAAGACAGCGGCGCCAAGGTCCTGATAACTCAACCCGACCTCCGCCGGCGCATTACCGGAATCATTCCGGAGCTCTTCGAGCTCGAACACATCGTCGTCGTCAACAAGGACGATCGGGACCCTCAGCCCAGGGACCCTGCCGATCTCGACTACGTGGAAGAGATGGCCAAGGCCTCGGCGGACTTCGACATCGTCGAGACCAGCCAGTTCGACTACTCGATCATGCACTACACCTCGGGCACCACCGGCAAGCCGAAGGGCGCCGTCCACCGGCACCAGGCGGCGGTTCAGCACTACGCCACCGGCAAGTGGGTGCTGGACCTGCACGAGGACGACATCTACTGGTGCACGGCCGACCCCGGCTGGGTTACCGGCACCTCCTACGGCATGATGGCGCCGTGGACCAACGGCGTAACACAGCTCATCTACGAGGGCGGCTTCCGGGCCAGCGCCTGGTACGAGATGATCCAGAAGCACAAGGTCACCGTCTGGTACACGGCGCCCACCGCCATACGGATGCTGATGAGGGCGGGCGACGAGGTCCCAAAACGCTACGACCTTTCGAGCCTTCGCTACATGAACAGCGTTGGCGAGCCTCTGAATCCAGAGGCCGTCGTCTGGGGTGTCACGGTCTTCGGGATGCCCTTCCACGACAACTGGTGGCAGACCGAGACGGGCGCCATTCTGTGCGCCAACTACCCTGGAATGGAGGTCCGTCCTGGCTCCATGGGCCGCCCCATTCCGGGCATCGAGCTTGGCATCGTCGATGACGACTACCAGCAGGTGGGACCGGACGTAGACGGCAATCTGGTGGTCAGGCCGGGCTGGCCGTCGATGTTCCACACGTACTGGAACAATACCGAGATGTACAACTCCAAGTTCCGGGGCGGTTGGTATGTCACCGGCGACCGCGCCAGAGTCGATAAGGACGGCTACTTCTGGTTCCAGGGCCGCGCCGACGACGTGATCAACACCGCCGGCCACCTGGTGGGCCCCTTCGAGGTTGAAAGCGCCCTGATCGAGCATCCGGCAGTCGCGGAGGCCGGTGTCATCGGCAAGCCGGACCCCATCGCGATGGAGGTGGTCAAGGCCTTCGTCGCGCTGAACGAGGGCTTCGAGGCGACGACCGAGCTGCGCAACGAAATCACGCGTTTCAGCCGCGAAAAGCTGAGCGCGGCCATCGCCCCTCGGGAGATCGAGTTCGTATCCTCGCTCCCCAAGACCCGAAGCGGCAAGATCATGCGGCGCCTGCTCAAGGCGCGCGAGCTAGGCCTGCCCGAGGGCGACACCAGCGGCCTCGAAGAAGAGTAGCGAATAGCCGCTATCCGTCAGCGGCAAAACTTCCCCAGCTCATAGGCAAAGGTTTCGCCCTCATAATAGGACGGGGCGCCGGACGGCAGTCTGGGGTGGGCTCGGTGGAAAACCAACTCTGAGGTGGGGAGCACAGGGACGCGAGAAGCCAAGTGCTTAGGGATGTCATCGGTCTTCGGAGGTGCACACATGAAAGTCAACTGGTTTCACCTGATGCCCTACAGGTTCCTGCCGCCCGACTTCGAGGAGAAGTACCGCAGCGTGTGGGTAGATCCCCCCATCCACCTCTTCGACCCGGTGAAGGCGCACCAGCTATACAACGAGTACCTGGACGAGCTGGAGTTCGCCGACGAGGTCGGCTTCGACGGCATCTGCGTCAACGAGCACCACAACAACGCCTACGGCATCATGCCCTCGCCCAACCTGATGGCCGCCATGCTCGCCCGGCGCACGTCCAAGGCCGCCCTCATCGTCCTCGGCAACAGCCTGGCGCTATACAACCCGCCGATTCGCGTGGCGGAGGAGTTCGCCATGCTCGACTGCGTGAGCGGCGGCAGGCTGATCGCCGGCCTCCCCGTCGGCACGTCCATGGACACCAATTTCGCCTACGGCCAGAATCCGGCGACCCTCCGCGAGAAGTACTACGAAGCCCATGACCTCGTCATCAAGGCTTGGACCGAACCGGAGCCCTTTGCCTTCAACGGAAAACACACCCAGGTCCGCTACGTCAACATCTGGCCGAGGCCGCTTCAGCAGCCCCATCCGCCGGTCTGGATTCCGGGCGGCGGCAGCGTCGAGACCTGGGAGTGGACCGCGCGCATGGACTACGTTTACTGCTACCTGAGCTACTCCGGATATAAGCGGGGCATCCAGGTTATGGACGGCTTCTGGAAAGAGATGGACCGCCTGGGCTACGATGATAACCCGTACCGGGCTGGGTTCTTGCAGCTCGTGTGCGTCTCCGAGACCGATCAGAAGGCGGAAGAGGAGTACGCCGAGCACGTCGACTACTTCTACAAGAAGTGCCTCCACGTGTACGAAGGATTCGCGGACGCTCCCGGCTATCGTACCGTCAGGACCATCAAGACCGGCGCCACCGCGCAGCTCGGCGGAGCGGCGACGCGCAAGCGCAAGGGCCTCAAGTGGCAGGACTTCGTCGACGATGGCTACATCATCGCGGGAAGCCCCGAAACCGTAGTCAAGAACCTGAGGTCGGCCGTAGAGGGTCTTCGCGTTGGCCAGCTCATGGTCCTGCTCCAGATCGGCAGCATGCCGAAGAGCCTCACCATGAAGAACACCGAGCTTTTCGCGAGAGAGGTCCTGCCCCACATCAAAGACATGTGGAGCGAGTACGAGAACCG
>JADFIF010000002.1:0-28647 GCA_022566795.1 Chloroflexota bacterium | reverse complement strand
TTGGCCAGCTCATGGTCCTGCTCCAGATCGGCAGCATGCCGAAGAGCCTCACCATGAAGAACACCGAGCTTTTCGCGAGAGAGGTCCTGCCCCACATCAAAGACATGTGGAGCGAGTACGAGAACCGGTGGTGGCCCAAACCCCTTGAGCAGCGCGAGCTCGCCGGCGCCGCCTCCGCCGGCGACGCCTAGTCCGCTCCGGATTCGGCAGCGCTCCGCGTAGGGGCAATCCCCCCGTGGTTGCCCAGTGGCAGCGCGGGCGATCGTCTCAGCCTGTATCTGCCCACGAAAATGTCATGCTGAGTCCGCAGACTCATAGTCTGAAGCACGCCTCTCAGAACCTGCGTAGGAGCGAACAATGGTGACCACCCAACTATCCGAGCTCACCGTGCAAGCCGGGCCCATAACGGCCCATGTGACCAGGGCAGGACGGGGCGATCCGTTGGTCTACCTCCACGGCGCCTTCGGACACGGCGGGTGGCCGCCCTTCCTCGACAGGCTGGCCGAGCGGTTCTCGGTCTACGCGCCGGTCCAACCCGGGTTCGGCGAGACCGACGGCGTCGAGCACCTGGACGATATCCTTGACCTGACCCTGTACCACTACGACCTGCTCGATGCCCTGGGCCTCCACTCGCCTAACATCGTCGGGCACTACTTCGGCGCGATGGTCGCCGCGGAGATGGCCGCGCTTCGCCCGCGAATCGCTCGAAAGCTCGTGCTGGTGTCCCCCGCTGGCCTCTGGCTCGACCACGATCAGGGGGTGGACTACTTCGCGACGCCCGCGACCGAGCTTCGAGGAGTCCTCTTCCGCGACCCTGAATCCGCCGTGGCCAGGAACACCATGCCTGACCTGGACACCGAGGAAGAGCAGGCCCGGCAGTCGCTGGAGCGAGTCCGCGCCCTGAGCACCGTCGCCAAATTCCTCTGGCCGATTCCCGACAAGGGTCTGCACAAGCGTCTCCACCGCATCACGGCTCCGACCCTCGTCGTTATGGGGTCCGACGACCAGATCGTGCCGGCGGCCTACGCCACCGAAGTCACCTCCCGCGTGCCCAACTCCCGCGCCGAGGTAATTCACGACGCCGCACACCTGCCGATGCTTGAGCAACCGGAGCAGTTCGCGCGAATCGTGTCGGACTTCTTGACCGAGTAGCCATGGTGGCGACTGACACGACCAAGTAAGTAACGGCCCCGGTGGACGAACAACCCGGCCTGGACTTAATATTCCCCCGAGCTGTGCCGCGACGTCATCCTGGCGGGCGGGCTCACTTCGACGACGGGCAGTGGCCTGTTCCCCAATGTCGAGTGGGAGGAGCTCCGGGTCGCGGCGCCCTTCGTGACCTTTCAGCCACCGCTGAGCGAAATACCATATTCCCACTCCAGAATTCGTCGGGCCGAAGTATAATCAGCCGACCGTATCAGCAAAGGAGACAACAGATGCGAATAGCGATAATGGGCTCCGGAGGTATGGGCGGGTACTTTGGAGGAATGCTGGCCAGAGCCGGGGAAGACGTTCATTTTATTGCACGGGGCGCACACCTTGAGGCCATGAAGGCCTCGGGCCTAACCGTAAAGACGAGTAAAGCCGAGGAGTTCAAAATCCCCGCCAGGGCAACGGACGACCCTACGGACATCGGCGCCGTTGACCTAGTCCTGTTCTGCGTCAAGACCTTCGATACGGAGGAAACCGCCAAAGTTATTCATCCGCTCATAGGACCCGACACGGTCGTAATGTCCCTCCAGAACGGAGTTGATAACGAGGAGATTGTCGAAAACATAATTGGTCCGGGCCACGTCATCGGCGCGGTCGCGTATGTCTCCGCCAAAATAGACTCACCGGGAGTCATCCGCGAATCATTCAATCGGAAGATCATCCTTGGTGAGCGAAACGGAGAGCACACGCCACGCGTTAAACAGATAACGAAGGCGTTTGAGGCAGCCGGACAGACCGTTGAAGTGCCGAATGACATTCAGGTCGCCATCTGGAGTAAACTTCTGGGCATCACCACAATGGCTGCAATCACCTGTGTTACGAGATTGCCCGCAGCCCACATATTCGCATGTCCCGAAACCAGAGCGTTGACCCACGGGATACTGGATGAGGGCATTTCGGTTGCCATCGCAAACAAGATTGCCATACCAGGTACATTGGCAGATGAGTTCAAGGCGCAATTCGATACCTTTCCACCAGACTACCGCGCTTCGATGTATCATGACCTGGAAGCCGGTCGTCCCCTGGAACTGGATGACATCATAGGCGTGATCGTGAGATTGGGCGAAAAGCTGGGCGTGCCGACGCCTCTAACGTTCGCCGCCTATGCGTCGCTGAAGCCGTACGCGAACGGCAATGCCGGTTTGTAAGTTCAGGAGCGGCTCGATCTCTATGTCGACGACCTGAACGTCGAGGCCATCTACGTGGGACCGGCCCACACCTCAAACGACGTGGTGCTGTGGGTGCCGGCGACGGCTCGCGTTCTCGGGCGACATCATTTTCAACGGCGGCACGCCCTTCGTCATCGCCGGGTCCGTGGCGGGCTCGCTGACCGCGTTGGAGCGGCTGCGAGCCTCGGGCGCGGAGACGATCGTGCCGGGGCACGCCCGGTGTGCGATCCGGAGGTCATCGACGATATGGCCGCCTACCTCCGGTTCGTACAGGAGCTGGCTCGAAAGAGCTTCGAGTCAGGACTCGTGCCCCTCGAGGCCGCCCGTGGGGCGGACCTGGGGAGGTTTGCAGGCTGGCACGACGCCGAGCGGTTGGCGGGCAACCTACACCGGGCCTACTCGGAGATCAAAGGCGAGCCTCTGAGCACGACCCTGGACCCCCGGCCGATGATCGCGGACATGATCCGCCTACAACGGGGGTAGCCCGTCCGCTGCCTAGCCTGATCGGCCCAAGGCTTTCCTGCGCGCCGCCCTCCGCAGAAGTGTAAGCACTGAGAGGCCCACCACCGCGTAGGTCACGGGCCTGGCGGCGCCCCGCCGCAGCTTCGGGGCCGCGGACATCCATCGGCGGTACCGGTCCGTCCGGTGTCCATTTGCGGCGGAGACGGGCCGGTGGCCAACGTCATCGTCGAGGTGGACCGCCCACGTGTACCCCTGAGGCCTGCTGACTCTCTCGCCGCGCAAGGCGCCGCCGCTTAATCTGCGGCGTACCGTCTTCTCGCTGACGCCCAGCCGCTTCGCCGCCTCCGTGATGCTGACCGTGACCATGGCGATGCCTCCACTCTACATCTGGCACATGACAATCTTGGCCAGAGTAGCCTTGGCCAGCTAGGCTGTCCAGGTGTTTCCAGGTCACATTATGTGGAGAGCAGCGCTTTCCGTTTGGAAGTGGCGTACGGTGGGATGGTAACGAGTTCATGATCAATAGCGTGATCGGTTTTTGGTCATGGACCGAGGGCCAGGGTCAATGTGGTGGCGCGGATCCTTGCGGCCTGGATACTCCAAGACTTACACGTCGATACTAAACAGCAACTGGCTAATGTCTCGGGCCTCAACTGTTTTACTCGAGGCTCCGACCCTCATTGCTGCAACCACCTCGACGAACGCCGGCTGCCGCTCTTCGTCCAGCGTCGCTCCACCTCTCCAGAAACGGGCGAGAGCCTGAACCTCGGGCCGACCCCCATATATCGCGATTCTAGCCTTCGCATCCGCAACAAGTACCATGTTTGCCGCTACTTGACCGACATCATTTCCCCTCTGAGAAATAGCGACGCCTGACACACCTCGAATGAAGTCCGTGTACGCACTAGCCCTCAACGTGTTCAGGTTCTTTCTGTCCTCCGCCGATCTTGAGAAATAGAACTGCAGAGCCGCCCCTAACGCGACTCCTAGGATCGGGACCGTAGCCACGATAAGTGTATTCAAGTCTCCCATTGTCCACCTCCTCGGTCGTTAGCGTGGCGATCGGGGGCGGCAACTTTGCGCGCCGCCCTGTTCCGAGCTCGAGGGGATACCGCATGGAACAGAGAGGATCATTCGTCAGGTCTTTTCTACCGCGGTATGATTGGCAGCGTTACGTGTGATGGGTACTCTCTCGTGTGGTACACGGTCTGAAGGGCCGAGACGAAGCCGGCGTCGCTGCCTATCGGCCCGCCTGTATTGGCATTCCTGTCAAAGCGGGGAAAGTTGCTGCTCGATACCTCCAGCCGGATCCGATGACCCTTCTTGAACAGGTTGCTGGTGGCCCACAGATCGATGGTGTACTCGTACACCCGTCCGGGCTCGATGAGGCTGGCGGCCGTTCGCGGCGTCCGGTACCGTGCGCGGATGATGCCGTCCGTAAGATTACGGGCGTAGCCACAGGGCTCGACGTCTAGGAGCTTGGCCGTGAAGTCGGTATCGGGCGCGGTGCTCGAGGCGTACAGCGTCACGGTGATGGGCCCGGTGACCTCCGTGTCATAGTCCAGCGGGGGCGTGCTGTAGACCAGCACGTCGGGCCGAGACTCGATGCACCGGTTGTCGTAGACGCCCGAGGCCATGAAGGCCGGGTCGCAGCAGAGTCCCCCGCCTCGCGTGGGCACCGGGTCGATGGGGTTGTACAGAAAGACGTCGGCGGCTTCATCGCCTGGAGCCTCCGGACTCAGCACGCCGTCGCCGCTGAGCGTGTTGGCCTTCCCGCCGCTGCCGAGGTGGTATCGGACGTTTTCCGCCCGCTCCAATGGCCACTCATCCTCCAGGCGCCACGCGTTCTCCCCCATGACGAAGATGCGCACGGGCGATTCCTCCATGACGCCGTTGTCCTCGCCCTTCAAGACATGGTCGTAGTAGGCGAGAATCGACCCCTGCAGGTCCAGCGCCAGCGCCGAGGACCGCGTCCCGAAGCTGTACTCGCCGGACACGCTTGTCGGCGAGCCCCCGTGTACCCAGGGACCGATCACCAGCTTCTGACCGGCCCTGGCCTGGTCCGTGGCTCCGTGCTTTCGCATGCCGACGTAGTTGCGGATAGTGCCGCCGAGGAAGATGTCGTACCAGCCGCCGAAGTTGAACGCCGGCACGGTGATTTCGGCGTGCGACTCCTCGATGCAGACCTTCTTCCAGTAGTCGTCGTACTCCGGGTGGTCCATCCAGCCGTAGTAGTAGGGGGCGACGCCGCCTTGGAGGGCGGGTAGGTCCCGCATGGGCAGGTGCAGGTAGCTGTCTGTCAGGCAGTCCTTCGCCGCGATCACCTCGTCCAGCCTCTGGGCGGTCAGCGGCAGGTTTCGGGAGAGGTTTGGCCAGTTTGCCGTCCCCAGGGCGCCGATCGACCACGACAGGTTGAACCCCAGCTCGAAGGCGCCGCCCTGCCAGGCCCAGCCCTCGTGGTAGTCCGAGGCGGTCACCCCAGGGGCGATGCCGGCCAGAGACGGCGGCTTCGACTTGGCCGCCAGCCACTGCGTCGCGCCGACGTAGGAGACGCCGTACATCCCGACTTTTCCGGTGCACCAGGGCTGTCCGGCGACCCACTCCACGGAGTCGTAGCCGTCGTCGATTTCGTTGACGAAGGTGTAAAACTCGCCCTCGGAGCTGTGGCGCCCACGCACATCCTGAATGACGACGGCATAGCCGTTCATCGCCGCGAGAATCGGGTCGAGGGTTCCACCCCTGCTCTGGGCGCCGGACTTGTCGTACGGGGTCCGTTGCAGGAGCCCTGGAAACTTCCCTGCCGCGTCCGGGCGGAAGAGATCGACGTACGTGGTCGTTCCATCCCTCAGTGGCAGCGGGATGTTAGGCTCGAATCTGACTGAATACGGCTCGGCCATGCGATACCTCCTGGGGTTTGGAGAGTGAGTTTGCCTGCTTCATTGGGGCGGCGCGTTTCTTGCGTTTTCGCGGCTGAGTGGCTCGGCGGTTCGAGTTCCTATGGCTCTCACGACCTCCTCGGCAAGGTCATCCACACCCGAGCAACCATCTAATAGCAGATCGCAGGTCGGCCTGACCTGCTTGTTCATCTCCAGAAAAGCCTGTCTTCCGTAATCAAGATAAGCAGTCAGTTCCGCGGTAAGACGGCCGATGTTAGTGCTGGAGTCGTCAACTGAAGTTGAAGAATAATCCCGCAGCAGCCTTCGCGCCATTGCAACGTCAAGGGGAGTGTCAATGAACACCATGAGGTCGATAAGACCGCCGGTTTCAGCGTGCGCGTACCCGAATGGACCGTCAAAAACGACGTATTTTCGGGGGTTGATGGTCAGACCATCAACCGGTGAAACAATTGCCTGTCCTGCTTTCAGCTTGGTCAGGTCATCCCTCAGCTTCGGGCTCTTCCAGTCGTTGTAATTGGCGCCATCTTCGAGCCATCTGCGGATACTCGCAGGATGTACCGTGTCGAAGTCATAGTCATCAAAGAATATAGTGACAGCGTCTGGCAGAAGTTCCGAAACTCTCATGGCAACGACAGTTTTTCCACCTCCCGATGGGGAGCTGATTCCGGTGACGAAGATGTCCGATTCCCTCATCTGCTCGTCAGCAATTTGCCATCCATCGGCAGGGCCCTCACTCCTTAGGCTTGGGCTAGTGTATCCCACAGATGTGAGTATCGGGACTGATTCCTGTAAGGCGCGGCAGCGGGAATGTAGCACAGCGCCCCGACGGGTATCAACCGCGCGGCGTCCGCGCATGTAGCCCGCGATGAGCCAGGTCTGCTAGAATCGGGCGGTCGGTCGAGTGGGCCGCGGAGCTCCAACGCCGATCTCTCATTACCGGCCATAGCCGGCAGCCAACAGCCAACCGCAGGAGCCGCCATGCCAACGATTGAGGAGCTAAAGGCAAGCGTCACGGCCGAGATCGATCGGCGAGGCGAAGAGCTCATCAAGATCGCCAAGACCATCCTCGACAACCCCGAGCCGGGGTTTCGCGAGGAGAAGACCTCGCGTCTGGTGGCCGAGGCGTTCAAGGGCATGGGACTCCCGTTCGAGAGCCGCATCGCCATCACGGGCCTAAAGGCCATCCTCGACTCCGGGAATCCGGGCCCAACCGTGGGCGTAATGGGCGAGCTCGACTCGCTCCGCGTCGTCGGCCATCCGCATGCCGACCCGGAGACGACCGCCGCCCACGCGTGCGGCCACCACTGCCAGATCGGGATGATGCTGGGGGTCGGCATGGGACTGCAGGCCGCCGGCGTCATGGACAGTCTGGCCGGCCGTGTGGCGCTGATGGCGGTCCCGGCCGAGGAGTATATCGATATCGAGTACCGGGACGACCTGAGGCGGGAGGGAAAGCTCGAGTTCCTCGGGGGCAAACCCGAGTTTATCCGGCTGGGTGTCCTGGACGATGTCGACCTGGCGATGATGACACATACGTCCAGCAATCCCGAAGAAGGGACGATCGCCTTTGGTGGCACCAACAACGGCATCGTCGCCAAGCGGATTCGCTTCGAGGGCCGCGCGGCCCACGCGGGCGGGGCGCCGCACGCAGGCATCAACGCGCTGAACGCGGCCATGATCGCCCTTTCGGCCATCCACGCCCAGCGAGAGACCTTCCGCGACGAGGACACCATTCGCGTCCATCCCATCATCACGCAAGGGGGAGTCGCCGTTAGCTCCGTACCGGCCGACGTCCGCATGGAGACGTTCGTTCGAGGCAGGACCATCGACGCCTTCCAGTCCGCCAGCGCCAAGGTCGACCGTGCCCTGCGGGCCGGCGCCATGGCCGTGGGGGGCAGCGTTGTGATCACCACCCTGCCCGGCTATCTGCCGATCCGCAGCGACGAGGCCATGCTGGAGCTGTACAGGGCCAACGCCGCTTCCTTCGTCGGCGAAGACAAGCTCGTAAGGCTGTCGCATCGCACCGGCTCCACCGACATGGGCGACGTCTCGCAGATCATGCCCGTCATCCACCCCTACGTCGTTGCGGCCACTGGGAGCGGCCACGGCAACGACTACATAGTGCAAGACTACGAGCTCGGAGTCCTGACGGCCGCTAAGGCCATGGCCACCACCGTCGTCGACCTGCTGGCAAACGGCGCCGTGCGAGCGTCGGAAATCAAGCGGGGCTACGACGCACCGCTATCCAAGGAGAGCTACCTCGCCCTAATGCGCGGCATGCTTCACGAGGAGAGGTGGAGCGAGTGAGGCGCGAGGCGGGCTTTGGTTGCGATGGATCCGGTACACGGCCGAATCCGCTTCTTGAACAGATCTGTCGCCTCATCATCACCGGGCCCGGCCACAGAATCTAAGACCCAATGACCTAGGTTCTTCGCTTCACTCTCAGAATCACTCGTGGTGGTTGCGACCACCGTAGCAAAGGATGAAAATACCGGGCCCGCGTCCACAACTGTCCGAGTGCGCACTGATATTACTGTCACCACTTCGGCAGGCTTAGTGCAGGCTCTGAGGCCCCGTATTACCGTCACCCTGAGGCCGCAGCCGAAGGGCCTGGGGTGGTGGGCGCGTTCCATTGGCGAGGTGGTTTTCGTATTGCATATCCACACGCTCCCAACCCCAGATTCTTCACCCGCGGGTTCAGAAAGACCTATTCTGCTACCGATGACATGGCCTGGCCGATAGTCCAGCAGACTGAAGTGCCGGAGGAGCATATTGTCTAACATCGAAGAGCTCAAGGCGAAGGTGAAGGCGGCCATAGACGAGCGCAGGGACTGGCTCATCGACATCGCGCGGACCATCCTCGATAACCCGGAGCCGGGGTTCCACGAGGTCAAGACCTCCCGCTACGTTAGCGAGAAGCTCAACGAGCTGCGCATCGCCCACGAGACTGGCATCGCCCTCACGGGGATCAAGGGTTACCTCCGCGGCGGCCGGCCGGGCCCCACGGTCGCCGTGATTGGCGAGCTCGACTCGCTTCGAGTGCTGGAGCACGCCCATGCCGACCCTGAGACGGGCGCGGCCCATGCGTGTGGCCACCACTGCCAGATAGGCATGATGCTCGGCGTTGCCGTCGGGCTCATGGCGCCGGACGTCAGGGACGCCCTGACCGGCAACGTGGCGCTGATGGCCGTGCCCGCCGAGGAGTTCATCGACGTCGAGTACCGCTGGAATCTGCACCAGGAGGGCAAGCTGGGGCTGATGGCCGGCAAGCAGGAGTTCATCCGGCTGGGCGCCTTCGACGACGTCGATATGGCGATGATGGTGCACACGTCTGCCGCGCCGGAGGACAAGCGATTCTCGGTCGGCGGGACCAACAACGGGCACGTCGTCAAGTACGTCCGATTCGTCGGCAAGGCGTCACACGCGGGTGGAGCGCCCCACCAGGGCGTGAACGCGCTCCAGGCGGCCATGATCGCGCTCAACGCCCTCAACGCCCAGCGCGAGACGATGCGCAACGAGGATACGATCAGGCTCCACGGCATTCTGACGAGAGGCGGGGCCGCCGTGAACTCCGTCCCGGCGGACGTTCGCTACGAAGGGCGCGTCCGGGGCAGGGATGCAGCCGTCATCGCCGACGCCAACGCCAAGATGGACCGATGCCTTCGCGCCGGAGCCCTGGCGTTGGGAGCGAAAGTCGAGATAGTGACGATTCCGGGCTACCTGCCGATCAAGAACGACGAGGCACTGATGGACCTGTTCAAGTCCAACGCGCGCGTTCTGGTGGGGGCGTCCGAGGTTGCGACCCACTCCAGCGACCGCAATCGCGGCGGCTCGACGGATATGGGCGACGTGAGCCAGATCATGCCCGTCGTGCATCCCTACACCGGCGCCGCTACCGGCACCGGTCATGGCACGGACTATATCATCAACGACTACGAGCAGGCGGTCATCAACCCTGCAAAGGCTATGGCAATGACGGTCGTTGACCTGCTCACGGGCGATGCCGCGAAGGCGAAGGAGGTCCTTGCGAAGAGCCCGCCCCCCATGACCAAAGACCAGTACCTGGCGCTGCAGAGCTCGCGGCTCGTCGAAGAGGTGTACGAGCCGGTGTAAGGAGCACGTCTCGCCTCTGTCGACGTCGAATCCCCAAACCAAGCGCAACACGCCCCTGCCTCTATGCCGCCGCCCGTGATACGCTATTCGCTTGTGGAGTCGCCACAACGCGACCAAAATCTCCTGCCCAGATCTCCTGTCAAGATCTCCTGAAAGGGTGAATAGGTGTTCAGCTCGCTATCCACCGAAGCCCTAGCCCGCAGTAGCGCGCGCCGGCCGTGGCTGGTCGTCGTCCTGTGGATGGTGACGCTAGCGGTGTCCGTAGCGCTCATCAGCACGTTCCTGAGCGACGCCCTGACCACTCAGTTCGTCTTCACCAACGACCCTGAGTCGCAACGCGGCTTCGACCTGATCGAGAAGCTGCGCGGCCTCCCCAACAGCACCAACGAGGTGGTCATCGTGCGGTCGGAGGCCATGACCGTCGATGACCCCGCGTTTCGGCTGGCCGTGGAGGGTGTCGTTAGCGACCTGCAGGCGCTGGGCCCAGATGTGATCAGACAGGGAACGCTGGTAAGCTTCTACCAGACAGGGTCGCCGTTTCTCGTCTCCGCGGACCGAAGAGCTACGCTGGTGCCGTTTACCATGGCCGGGGATTTCGACGATGCGACGGACAACATCGGGCAGGTAGTTGGCGTGGTCACCCGGGCGGATGTGGAGGGCGATCTGGAGGTCCTGGTCACCGGCCAGGCTACGGCCGGCAAGGACTTTCAGGATGTGGGGCAGGAAGACATCGAAACCGGAGAGATGTTCGGCGTGCCCATCGCCCTCATCATTCTCGTGCTTGTGTTCGGCGCGTTGGCGGCGGCGGTGTTGCCAATCATCCTGGCGTTCACCTCCATTTTCGTGGCGCTCGGGGCGGCATCTCTGGTTGGACAGGCCTTCGGGCTGTCGTTCTTCGTCACCAACATCATCTTCATGATCGGCCTTGCCGTCGGAATCGACTACTCACTGTTCATAGTTGCGCGCTATCGGGAGGAGAGGGCCCGCGGACGCAATACCGTCGATGCCGTTGGCCGGACGGGTGCGACCGCCAGCCGCACCGTTCTCTTCAGCGGGATAACCGTGGTGATCGCGCTGGTAGGTATGCTGATAGTCCCGTTCAACGTCTTCATCGGCCTCGGTATCGGAGCGATTCTGGTGGTCGTCGCCTCCGTGGCCAGCGCCATGACACTGCTGCCAGCTATCCTGAGCCTGCTGGGGGACCGGATCGAAATGCTCGCCGTTCCGTGGGTCGGCGGAGCAAGTCCAGACCCCGAGCGGTCCGGCGGCTTTTGGGACTGGGTTTCTCACGCGGTGATGAGGCGGCCTCTGTTGAGCCTCCTCTTGGCCGGCGGCTTGTTGATCGCGGCCGCCGTTCCGGCGCTGGACCTTCGCACCGGGTTTGCCGGCGTAAGCACGCTGCCCGACGATGTCCAGTCGAAGAAGGGCTTCGTTGTGCTGGACCGAGAGTTTCCGGCCGGAAACGTCACTCCAGCGCAGATACTCATCCAGGGAGATATCGACTCCGAGCCGGTTCAGCGCGCGATCGACGGCCTGACGAAGGCAATGGCCACGGACTCCGACAACGCTTTTGGGCCGCCCTCGCCTCTCGAGGTCAACAGCGAGAGAACGTTGGCGCTGCTATCGGTGCCGGTTGCGGGGGACGCGGCCGAAGACATAGCGGAGAGCGCTATCAGGAGACTGCGGAGCGACTACGTCCCCGAGGCCTTCGCCGCCGTCCCAGCAACGACGGTGAGTGTTACCGGCGAGACGGCGCTCAACATCGACTTCTTCGACATCTCCGCCGACGCCGTCTGGATCGTGTTCCCGTTCGTGCTGGGAATGAGCTTCCTCCTCCTGCTGGTCGTGTTCCGCTCGATCGTGGTGCCGCTCAAGGCGATCTTGCTGAACCTGTTGTCCGTCGGAGCGACCTACGGAATCCTGGTCCTGGCCTTCCAGAAGGGCTGGGGAGAGCGCATCGGCGTCTTCGGGCAGTTCGACATAATAGAGGCGTGGATCCCGCTGTTCCTCTTCTCAATCCTCTTCGGCCTCTCGATGGACTACCATGTCTTCCTTCTGAGCCGAATAAGAGAGCGCTTCGACCAGACGCAGGACAACGCCGGCTCTGTGGCTTTCGGAATACGGACAACGGGGCGCCTTATAACCGGCGCGGCCCTTATCATGGTGGCGGTCTTTTGGGCTTTCGCGGCCGGTGATATCATCGGTCTGCAGCAGATGGGATTTGGCCTGGGGGTCGCGGTGCTCCTGGATGCGACGATAGTCAGGATGGTGCTGGTCCCGGCGGCCATGCAGCTGCTGGGGACGCGAAACTGGTATCTGCCGCCAATCCTCGGTTGGCTGCCCGACCTGCGCGTAGAGGCAGAGACCGCGGAGCCCGCCGCCGCTTCCTCGGACTAGCCCGGGACGCCTCGATCACCGCCGATCTTGGCGATAAACCCGCACTACCCCACGAACCACTTCGCCAGGTCGTCGCGGTTGCGCTCCAGCCAGGCGATGTTCAGTTTGATGCGCTCCAGCGACTGGCGAATGCTGCGCTCCGCCGCCGGAGTGGGGTGGTCCTTGAAGAAGCGCTCGACGTCCTCCCAACGCTCCTGGGATGTGAAGCCCGAGGTTATCGAGACGAGGCGCATCAGGCCGAATCCGCCCTCGCTGTACCTGCGGTGGAACTCGTCCCAGTTGTCCTTGAGGAAGTCCCAGGCCATGTCGCGGCCCGCGCGGTTCCCCGACACCGAGGCGACGACGGTGATGGTGTCGTGAGTGCGGACATCGTCGGACAAGGACCTTTGCAGCGTCTGGGCCAGTAGCTCCGGCTGCTCGAACCTGCTGAGGGCGACGAGCAGACGTACCTTCTCCTCCTCCATCGGCACATCGCCGTGCTGATGCCACATGGCGTCGTAGGTCGAGCGGTCCCCGCGCTGGGCGGCCAGGCCGAGCACGACGCCGCGAATATCGGGGTGCACCTTCGCCCTGTCGTCCAGGTAGGCTTCGAAGCGAGCGCGGGCCTCTTGCAGCGTGGCCTCATCGCCGTAGCCCCCTAGCTGCGACAGGACGGTGCTGCGCAACAGCGCGTCGAGATGGCCTTCGCCTCGCTTCGCGTCCCAGCCAATCCTCTCGGCGATGGGCTGGAATATGCTCCGACCGAAGGCCTGCGCGCGAGCGTAGAAGGGCTCGTCCCACAGCAGAACGTCGACCCCCCCGAGGTTGGCGGCGAGGTCGGCGCAGACGGACGCGTCGGTCTCGTCTCTATACGACTCGGCGATGGTGAGAAAGTCGGTGGCCGGAACGTGGCCCGCGCGAGCCAGGGCGTAAGCGTCGTTCTGAAGGCCGAGGCGGTCGGAGGCCGGCAGCACGCGATTTCTGATTGGCTCGGTGAGCTTGGTCAGCTCGTCGGCGGGATACCTCACGCGGTAGAAGCCGGTCTGCAGAGGATTGACCTTTATCCACTCGTCAGGCGACCCGTAGGACGCCGGCTCGACGCGTATAGTTGATTCTCTGCCCTCCATCACGACAGACCGCGGCTCGGCGTCGCTGGCCGTTCTTACGCCCACGGGAACCCGCCACAGCGTATCTTCGTCAGGCGCTCCCAGGATGCGCTCGTACGCGAATTTCTTCTGTTTGAGGCCCACGTCTATCGCATCGGCGTGCCTCGTGGTTTCGACCTCGAGCACCGGATAGCCCGTCTGCTTCACCCATGTATCCATGATGTCGACGACGGGCAGCCCAGAGGCGTCGCCAAGGGCGCTCCACAGGTCCTGCGTCCGGGCGTTGGCATGCTCGTGGGCCGTCAGGTACTGGTGAAGTCCCGCGCGAAAGGGGTCCTCGCCCATGAAGTGCTCGAGCATGCGAATGATCGACGCGCCTTTGCTGTAGCTGATGGCGTCGAATAGCTGGCCTATCTCGGCCGGGTTGTTGACCTCTTGCTCGATGGGGTGGGAGTTCTTGAGTCCGTCCAGACTCAGAGCCCGATTGGTGTCGGCGGTGAGGAACTGGGTCCACATCTCCCACTCGGGGAAGAGATGGTCGACGGCCTTGTCTCCCATCCAAGAGGCGAAGCTCTCGTTCAGCCACAGATCGCTCCACCAGGCCATCGTCACCAGGTCGCCGAACCACATATGGGCCATCTCGTGGGAGATGATGGAGGCGACCCGCTGCCGGCTGCCCGCGGAGCTATCCCGCTCGTCGATGAGCAGGGCGATCTCCCGATAGGCGATGGCGCCCCAGTTCTCCATGGCGCCGGCGGCGAAATCGGGAATAGCAAGGTGGTCGAGCTTCGGTAGAGGATAGGGTATGCCGAAGTAGTCGTTGAAGTATGCGAGCAGGTCCACCGAGGTTTCGAGCGCGTAGCGGCCTTGCTCCTCTTTGCCGCGGGTCGTCCACACGCGGATCAGCGTGCCGTCGGCGGCCTTCTGCTCCACCTTCGCCAGGTCTCCGACCACGAAGGCGAGAAGGTACGTCGACATAACCGGCGACTCCTCGAAGCGGACCGCCGTGACGCCCGGCCGGACCTCGCGCTGGTCGGCGACCGGCATGTTGGATACGGCAACGAGCTCAGTCGGGATAACGAGCGTAACGTCAAAGGTGGCTTTCAAAGAGGGTTCGTCCCAGCACGGAAACGCCCGCCGTGCATCCGTTGCCTCGAACTGGGTCGTGGCCAGGTACTGTTCATTGCCGTCGACGTCTCTGTAATGGCTGCGGTAGAATCCCCGCAGACGATCGTTGAGCTCGCCGGTAAACTTGAACTCCAGACGAGCCGGCCCAGCCGGCAGCTCGTTTTCGAGCTTGAGCGTCACTGTCTCGTTGGACTGGTCGAAGACGATGTCTCGAGGCGAAGTCGGAGCCTGACCCCCCGCCGAAACCGCGCACGACTGGATGGCGATCTCAGCGCTGTTCAGAGTTATCTCGTCGGTCGCCTCCAAAACCTCGATATCTACCGTCTCCTCTCCGGTGAAGGTGAAGTCGCCAAGGTTGGGCTCCAGCGTAAGCCGGTACCGAGTGGGCTTAACGTTGGGGGGCAAGATCACGGCGTTGGATCGGGCCATTGTTCTCCTCAAATCTGATGTCTCGAAGCTAGGGGCCGGGGCGCCGATGGAACGGGCCCTGGCGCCACCACTGGCGAGCCGGTCGAGGACCCGAATCCCCATGCTAGCCCATCGGCAGCGGATGCACAATCGCGAGGGAGCCCGCAACGCCACCGACCGTACAGTGAAGTGCGAGGAGCGTCCGAAGGTGATAGGCTAGCGGCGATTCCATTAACGCACGGCGCCGACGGGTGCCACGCACACCAGGTGAGAGAGGTATCGATGGCCACAGGACTGGACACCTACAGACCGCCCGTCATGGGGGCAACTCACGTAGTCTCCGCGGGGCACTACCTGGCGGCTGCGGCGGGCTACCGCATCCTCGAGGAGGGCGGCAACGCTGTCGACGCCGGTGTGGCATCGGGCATAGCCATCAACGTGACGCTTCCTCAGGCCACGAGTTTCGGCGGCGTAGCTCCCATCGCCATCTATCACGCCGAATCCGACTCGGTCGTGACGATCAGCGGTCTGGGGCGGTGGCCTCGGGCGGCGTCCATAGACTATTTTGTGCAGAACGCCGGCGGACAGATACCTCTGGGAGTGTTGCGCTGCGTGGTGCCATCGGCAGCCGACGCGTGGCTTACGGCGCTTGAGAAGTACGGCACGATGACCTTCGAACAGGTCGTCACCCCTGCCCTCGAGCTGGCAGAGATTGGCTTCCCGTTGTCTGCGGTTGTTCAGCAGAGCCTCGGGCGCTCGGAGGAGACCCGCGAAGGGAACCTCTCCCGGTGGGAGTCCACCCGCGAGGTCTTCATGCCCAAGGGACGCGTGCCGCATGTCGGCGAGCTCTTGGTGCAAAAGGACCTGGCGCGCACCTTCCGAAGGCTCATCGAGGTCGAGAAATCCAGCGCGCATTCGGGCCGCGAGTCTGCAATCCGAGCCGCCCGCGACTATTTTTACAAAGGCGACATCGCCGTAGAGATGGCAAGCTTCAGCCAGCGCAACGGCGGACTGCTGACGCTGGAAGACCTGAAGGATTTTTCGGTCAAGGTCGAGAAGCCCGAGGTGGGCAAGTTCAGGGACTTCAGCATATACACCTGCGGGCCGTGGTGTCAGGGCCCGGTCGTCGCGCAGACGCTCCAGATGTTGGAAGACGACGACCTTGCGGCCATGGGCCACAACAGCCCCGACTACATACATCTCGTGTCTCAAGCCCTGAACCTGTCGTTCTCCGATCGGCACTACTACTACGGCGACCCGGATCAGGTCGACGTCCCCATGGAAGGTCTGCTGTCCCGCGAGTACACGCGGGCCCGACGCAGCGCCATCGACATGGACCGGGCCTTTCAGGAGATGCCGCCGCCCGGCGAGCCTTGGACGTATCAGGGCCGGGCCGACAAGAACCTGGACGCGCAGCGGCTGACGCCCGTGCCCGGCGATCAGGAGCAGGACACGAGCTACACGTGCGTTGTGGACCGCTGGGGTAACGCCTTCTCGGCGACGCCCAGCGACGGACTGTTCGGCAGCCCCCTCGTCCCAGGCCTCGGCTTCCTGATCTCCTCGCGAGGGTCCCAGAGCTGGCTCGACCCGGAGCACGCCTCGAGCCTGCAGCCCTGGAAGCGGCCACGTCTGACTCCCAACCCGGCCATCGCCTTCAAGAATGGCAAGCTGT
This sequence comes from Chloroflexota bacterium, assembly GCA_022566795.1. Classification (GTDB taxonomy): domain Bacteria; phylum Chloroflexota; class Dehalococcoidia; order Lucifugimonadales; genus JADFIF01. The sequence goes on along the minus strand of JADFIF010000002.1, from coordinate 12,104 downwards.
TCATGCCCTTCGGGACGCCGGGAGGCGACGCCCAGTGTCCCGCCATGGTGCAGATGTTCCTGAACATCGCCGAGTTCGGCATGAACCCGCAGGCGGCCATCGAGCAGCCCAGATTCATCCCCTGGAACTATCCGAACTCGTTCTGGCCCCACACGTACCTGCCCGGCCGGCTGCAGGTCGAGGGCAGAATCGACGGCGACTCCAACGCGGACCTGATCAGACGCGGCCACGACCTCCAAGCGGTGGCCGACTGGTCGCCGACGATGGGTGGGCTGTCGGGGATCATGGTCGACCAGGAGAGCGGAGTGCTGAAGGCCGGCGCAGACCCGCGGCGAGACACGTACGCCATAGGGCGGTAAGCCTGCGCTTTTTGGACGGGCAGGGTCCATCGGGGCAAGTCCGGAGTTGACTCCCAGCCAAAAGTCTGGGCTTCGGTCCGGACGTCTCTGAGTGCCCGTGCCCATGCTATAATTTTAGGCAGTAGACGACCTCGGGAGAGAAAGCGCTGAGGGTCACCGTAAGGCTGTTCGCAAGCTATCGGGAGAGGGCCGGAACCGCTGAGTTGAGGCTGGAGCTGACCGAAGGCTCAACGGTGTCAGACCTGACGGCCGAGGTCATGAGGCTCTGCCCCACCCTCACCTCAGACGTCTCGAAGCTGGTGGTGGCCGTCAACGAAGAGTACCAGGACCACAGCCACACGCTTCACGACGGTGACGAGACCGCGCTCATCCCACCCGTCAGCGGCGGTCTTTTGCGAGGCACGCGTAGACCTCGCGGCACCACAGTCGAGTGGGAGCCGCGATCCGTGTCTGGATCATCGCTTTTGCGAGGCACGCGTAGACCTCGCGGCGCCACAGTCGAGTGGGAGCCGCGATCCGTGTCTGGATCATCGATGGAAGAATTACTAAGCCCGCGCAGATAGGCCTTTCGAGGAAAATCATGATCGAGATTACCCGTGAAGCTTTGGACCCGGCGGCGGTCACCGCAAGGGTGGCCCGCGACAGCAACGGCGCGGTAGTCACGTTCTTGGGCACGACCAGAAACTTCACCGGCGAGCGGCAAGTGCTGCACCTCGAGTACGAGGCCTACCGTCCAATGGCAGATGCAAAGCTGGGCGAGATCGCCGACGAGATGCGCCGTCGCTGGCCGGTGGATGTCGCCATATCGCACCGCCTGGGCCGCCTCGAGATCGGCGACATCAGCCTCGTGGTTGCCGTCGGCTCCCCGCACCGCAAGGATGCCTTCGAGGCCTGCCAGTACAGCGTCGACCGCATCAAACAGATAGTTCCCATCTGGAAAAAGGAGTTCTTCGCCGGCGGCGAGGTGTGGGTCGGCAGCCAGGAAGACCTCCCCTCCCGGGAGCCGGCGGAGGCGCCCACCCCGGGCTCGCAGAGGTAGCCGCCAGGGACCTCATTCCCCCAGCGGCCACTCTCAAGTCGTCGATTTACCCTCCAGAGCCCCATCCTCGTGCTTCGTACACCGGTTCACGCGAAATTACGCTTAAATGTGAAAAATTTATCAAATGGTTCTGGCATCGTAACGGACAAAAAACCGCTATGGCGATAAAAACCTCAATCGCGCCGTCTGGTTGCTGATGTCCTTCTCCATAATCCGAATAGTGTCGGAAATCACAATCTTTTAGCTTGATGGGTAGGCACATCTCTGCTATATTCTACCTACGGGAGGGATCGCATAGTGGTCTAGTGCGGCCGCCTGCTAAGCGGTTATCCTGAGAAATCGGGATCATGGGTTCGAATCCCATTCCCTCCGCTTTTTCTTTTGTAGCCCTCGGGCGGGAGTGAATAGAGCAAGACGGAATCTACCCGCTCGGGCCGGAGTGAATGGAGCAAGACGGAATCTACCCGCTCCATCAAGTGAGATCAGGGCTAAACGCAATCAACCGACAACCGGCCTAATGCTATCAGAGACTGCTCGACCGACACGATCCAACAGTATGCGCAGCTATCACGTCTGGACTATTGGCTGCCAGATGAACAAGGCCGATTCGGAGCGGCTGGAGAGCGCCCTGGGTCAGATGGGCCTCTCTCCGACTGACTCCGCTCGCGACGCCGACGTGGTGGTGCTCAACAGCTGCGTGGTGAGGCAGAGCGCCGAGGACAAGGTGGTCGGAATGCTCACCAGCCTCAAGCCTGCCAAACAGCGCGCTCCCGACAAGATCGTCGCGCTGATGGGCTGCATGGTTGGGCCGAAGACGGACCGGCTGGAGGCGCGATTCCCCTACGTGGACGTCTTCATGCGGCCCCAGCAGTACGCGCCGCTCATCGACCTCCTGGGGGAGCGAATGGGCGTAGACCCGGAAGGGTGCATCGGGCCGCTGGTCGCCAGGGCCGACGTCACCGCGTACATCCCCATCATCCACGGCTGCGACAAGTTCTGCTCCTTCTGCATTATTCCCTACCGCCGTGGGCGCGAGGTCAGCCGCACCATCGACGACATCACCCAGGAGGCCCGTCTCCTGGCGCATCGGGGTGTCAGGGAGGTCACGCTGCTGGGCCAGAACGTCGACTCCTACGGCCATGATCTGCCCGACGGCCACGATCTCGGAGACCTCCTTGCCGCGGTCAGTGAGGTCGACGGCCTGGAGCGGGTCCGGTTCCTCACGTCGCACCCCAATGACATGAGCGACCACATCATCGAGGCTGTTAACGGCCTCGACAAGGTGTGCGAGCACGTCAACCTACCGTTTCAGGCAGGCGACGACGATGTTCTGGAGCGAATGCGCCGCGGTTATACCAACGACGGCTACCGCCGCCTGGTGGAGAAGATACGGGCGCGGGTACCCAGCGTTTCGCTCAGCACCGACCTGATCGTCGGGTTCTGCGGCGAAAGCGACTCCCAGTTCCAGGAGACGCTCTCGCTCCTCCGAGACGTCAGGTTCGACAAAGTCCATGCGGCCGCCTACTCTACGCGCGAGGGAACGATCGCGTCGCGCACCCTGGAGGACGACGTGCCCCAAGAGGCCAAGCGCGAGCGGCTGAAGGCCGTCGAGGAGCTGCAGGAGCAGATAGCCACGGAAATCAACACCGAGATGCTGGGCCGCACGACGCGGGTCCTGGTCGAGGGCCGCAAGCGCGACAGGTGGTACGGCCGAAACAGGAACGACAAGCTGGTGTTCTTTAGCGACGACGAGGACCTGAAGGGGGAGCTGGTTACCGTTCAGGTCGAAAAGACAGGTCCCTGGTCACTGCAGGGCGCGCTGGTGCCGTAGAGGTCAACGCTCGAGGAGTCAGGCCCGATGGTAGTCAAACTCAGGGAGCCAACGATACCGATCACGGAGATCGAGCAGTCGGCCTTCTGTCGAACCGATGATGAGCTCAAGGCGAAGACGCTCGAAGAGGAGTTCAGCGCCGGCGTGCGCTGGCAGAAGCTGCCCGTCAGCTACATGCGCACCAGCCCAGAGGTGCTGGACCAGCGGATCTTCGACGCCAAGAAGAAGCTTGGCTCGCGCCTCGTAATACTGGGCCACCACTACCAGCGCGACGAGGTCATCAAGTTCGCCGACCTGAGGGGAGACTCCTTCAAGCTGTCCCAGCATGCAGCCAGCCAGGAAGACGCGGAGTTCATCGTCTTCTGCGGCGTCCACTTCATGGCGGAGACGGCCGACGTGCTCAGCTCTCCGGAGCAAAAGGTAATCCTGCCCAACCTGACGGCCGGCTGCTCGATGTCGGACATGGCCGCGACCGACGACGTGCTGGACTGCTGGGACGACCTGCAGTCGACGCTGGCCGACGACGGGGGCATCGTCCCGATTACGTACATGAACTCCACCGCCAGCATCAAGGAGCTTTGCGGGCGGAACGGCGGCATCGTCTGCACGTCGACCAACGCGCGGGCGACCTTCGAATGGGCGTTCGGGCAGCGGCAGCGAGTGCTGTTTCTTCCCGACCAGCACCTGGGCAGAAACACCGGCCTCAAGCTGGGCATCGGGCTCGACGAGATGATCGTCTGGAACCCGTTCAAGCCTCTGGGCGGCCACACCGAGGAGGAGCTCCGCAACGCCAGGGTAATCCTCTGGCAGGGACACTGCTCGGTGCACACGCGCTTCACCGTGGCGCAGATCGAGCAGGCCCGGGCGGCCAACCCAGCCGTAAACGTCGTCGTTCACCCCGAGTGCACGATGGAGGTCGTTCAGGCCGCCGATTCCAACGGCTCCACCGAGTACATCATCAGAACAGTCACCGAGGCGCCCGCCGGCAGCGCGTGGGCGGTGGGCACGGAGATCAGCCTTGTCAACCGCCTGGCCGCCGAGAATCCCGATAAGACCGTGTTCTGCCTGGACTCAGTGGTCTGCCCATGCTCGACGATGTACCGCATTCATCCGGCGTACCTGTCCTGGGTGCTGGACGGGCTGAACGAGGGAGTCGTCGTGAACCGGATTACGGTGCCCGAGGAGACGGCGGAATACGCGCGAGTGGCCCTCGATCGCATGCTCTCGCTCGCCTAGGGGCCCTCGCACACAAGACCCCATTCGGACGGCAGAGAAAGCGGCCGGGGCCGGAAGCAGAGCGAAGGCAGCCGACCTCACACCCTAGGCGTGCTGGCAGATGGCTGGCACGAGAGCGTCATTCCTCTGAAAATAGGCCCTTCTGAACCCGCGGGTGAAGAACCTGGTGTGGGAGCGTGCGGCTCATATGCAATACGAGAGCAACCCGCCGATGGAACGTGCCCGCCACCCCAGACCCTTCGGCAGCGGCCTCAGCGCCTGCACTGAGCCTGCCGAAGTGGTGACAGTAATAGCGGCCTCAGAGCCTGCACTGAGCCCTGTCCTCGAGCGCAGCGAAGGACTGCCGAAGCGGTGACAGTAAAATCAGTGAGCGCCCGGACCGTTGTGGACCCGGGCCGGGTAGGTCGCAACCGCCACGAGTGATTCTGAGGCGCGGGCGAGGAATCCAAGGCGCTGGTCTTGTACCCTTCGGCAGAGCCTGTCCTGAGCCTGTCAAAGGGTACGGGGAGCGGGTCAGGGCGCCAGCGCCGAATGAAAGACGCGTATGTTCTACTTGACGCCCGAGACCGAGTCGCTGATCGACCGCGCGCTGACCGAGGACCTGTCGCTGGGCGACCCGACGACCGAGGTGTTGATACCGCCAGAGTCGACGGGCAGCGCCGACCTGGTGGCGAAGGAAGAGGGAGTCCTGGCCGGCCTAGACGTTGGTCTAGCGGTCTTCAAGCGGGTCGACGCCACGCTTGAGACCGCCAAAGCGCTCGAAGACGGCGCCGGTCTCGAAGCGGGCGTTACGGTAGCCTCGGTGCGGGGCTCGGTCTCCTCGATACTGATGGCGGAGAGAACAGCCCTAAACTTCGTCCGCAGGCTGAGCGGCGTCGCCACCGAGACCGCCAGGTACGTCCAGGCCGTTGAGGGCTACGACACTCGAATCATCGACACCCGCAAGACCACGCCCGGCCTGCGCACTCTGGACAAGTACGCGGTCCGCGCGGGTGGCGGCCACAACCATCGGCGCAACCTCGGCGACGGCATCTTGATCAAGGACAACCACATCGCCGCCCTGCGCGCCCAAGGACTCAGCCTGGGAGACATCGTAAAAAAAGCCTATGCTAACGCCTCGCATATGATCAAGATCGAGGTAGAGGTAGAAAGCCTCGATCAGGTCCGTGAGGCGCTGGACGCGGGCGCCGAGATCCTTCTGCTCGACAACATGAGCTACGACGAGATGGCCGCGGCCGTCGAGCTGTGCAAGGGCCGGGCCATCACAGAGGCGTCGGGCGACGTCACGCTGGAAAGGGTCCGTCAGGTGGCCGCCACGGGAGTCGATCTGATATCCGTGGGGGCCTTGACACACTCGGTCAATGCCCTGAACATCAGCCTCGACCTTGACTAGCCGAATCGCACGCACACCTCTACGCTGATCAGTGGCGCCAATGCAATCGTCTATCAGAGTATACGCACTGGTCGTCCTCCTTGTTGTCCTCCTGGTCGTCGTCGCTGTGCTGGGCAGCAGGGGAGGGCTGACATCGTCTTCGGCGTCCCTTCCGCCGGCGCTGCCTGGCCCCGGGGTCAATCGCATCGCGTTCGTCGATCTGGATGGCCAGGTGCTCTCCATGAATCCGGACGGCTCGGACCTCCAGTCGATCTCGGCCGGCGATGGCTTCTTTACCTGGCCCACGTGGTCGCCGGACGCCAAGACGCTCGTCTTCTCCGCCGTCGAGGGAGACCGCAGCAGCGTGCCCAGCATCATCCTCTACTCTTTCGACACGGCCAGTAAGCAAAAGAAGAAGCTCTTCGTTGGCGAACCGGGCGTCGCCGGCCTTCTGGCTGTAGGCGTCGTCCACTACCCGCTCTGGTCGCCGGACAGCAAACGGCTTGCCTTCATAGCGGTGACGGCTGCGGGTCTCACGCTGTTCATCGACGAGGTGAGCGCGGCGACGGACGTGGAGCCCGTGTTGGACCGCGGCCCGCTGTGGATGTCCTGGTCGAGCAACTCCGCATACCTGTTGGTGCATCGCGGAGCCGACCACTTCCTCGTCGACACCGCTCGTGGCAACGCAGTCGAGCGCCTGCCCGTACAGGCCGTCGAGTACCGCGTTCCCGCATGGATCCCTCGCCAGGACACCGTGACGGTCGTCTCGTCGAATGGAATTGGCCTGGACCTTGGCAACGCCGACGTCGTAGCCGGAAAGCTCGGGAAAACCCGGCTCATCGCCACGGTGACGAGGGAGCCGGCTTTTCTATGGTCGCCAGACGGCGCCTACCTGGCGCTGGCGGAAACCGTTCGCCCGCTGAGCTACCTGGGCCTTAACTTGTTCGCATACCGCGACCTGAGGTTGATTCCGTCCGGCGCGCAGTCGAAGCAGATCGAGCTCCAAGACAACATCCTCGCCTACTTCTGGTCGCCGGACAGCACCAAGCTGGCCTTTGTGACTCTGGCGGAGGGCGCCAACGTGCTTCGCTGGAAGCTTCTAGACGTGTCGGACGGTAGTCAGACGCCCCTGGTAGACTTCGTGCCCTCCCCCGATCAGCTCACGATGTTTCAGTTCTTCGACCAGTACGCCTACTCCCACCTGCTGTGGTCGCCCGACAGCCGGTCCCTCGTCTTCGCCGGGCAGCTGGACGCCAGCGCGGTCACGGCTTCCGCAGCGCTCCATCCGGGACACCAAGGCTCGCACATCATCGTCATCGATACGGAGCCCACGGTATCGGTCGAGGTGATCGTTCCGGGCACCCTGGGGTTCTGGTCGCCGCGGTGAGCGTCCGGGCCCGGGTCATAGCTTTCGCGTGGGAACGCCGGAGCCCTGATCCAGAGATCGTCGCCGGGGGCGCTCCCTGTCGGCCGAGTCCAGAATGATGGTAACGGGACCGTCGTTATGGATGGACAGCAGCATGTGGGCCTGGAAGCGTCCGGACTCCATCTTCAGCCCAGTCCGTCTGAACATCTCGAGGGTGCGTTCGAACATCGGCGCGGCCTGGTCGGGAGGAGCCGCATTGGTGAAGCTGGGACGGCGTCCGCGCCTGGTATCCCCGTACAGAGTGAACTGGCTGACAATCAGGAGCTCGGCCCCGATATCCAAGGCCGAGCGATCGAACCTGCCAGCGTCGTCCGCGAAGATGCGGAGATTGACGGTCTTGTCGACTATGTAGCGGGCAGTTTCCTCGTCGTCTTCTCGACCAACGCCCAGCAGCACGACCAACCCCGGCCCGATGCAGCCCAGCGTCTCGGCGCCGGCTACGACTGAGGCGCGAGTGACCCGCTGCACGACGGCGCGCAATAGCTAGTCGCTTTTCGCTTTAGCCGTAGACTCCGATTTGGGTGAGGATTTCGTGGCCGACTCGGATTTCGCGCTACCGGTCGAGGAGTCTTTGGACTCAGACTTGGTCGCTGACTTTGACTCCGAGTCCGACTCCTTACCATCTGAGGTCGCGGTTTTGGCGCCTCCGCGCTTACCGTAGTCGTTCACATACCAACCGCTGCCCTTGAAGACGATGGGTACCGAATGGAACTTTCGGGAAGCCTTGTTTTCACATTCAGGACAGGTAGCCACCGGCTCCGAGTCGAAGCCCTGCCTCAACTCGAAGCGGTGGTGGCACGTTTCGCATTCGTAGTCGTATCTCGGCAAATGTACCTCTCCGCAGGGAACACAAATAGCAGTCATCGCACATGACTGCCAGACATAACTAATTTAGCACCGCGGGGGGCGGGTGTCAACCCGCCGACGCCTACACTGGCACGTTCCCGGCTTCGTACAGGCGGTTATGCGAAGCCCGGCGAGTGCCTGATGGCCGCTTTCCTCACGGCTCCAGCGCCCGTTCGATGGCGTAGCGCCACACGCCGTCCAGCTCCGACACGGGCGCGTCGATGAGGTCGCCGATCGCCAGAGAGTCTCCTCCGACGCGACCCAGACGCGCCCACGGGACGCCCTCGCCGGCGCAGGTGCTCTCCAATGCTCCGAGCCCGTCCGCCGGGAGTGACACGACTATGCGAGACTGCTGTTCGCCGAACAGCGCCGCGTCCCACCTGCCGGTGACACGAAAATCTCCGGTGAAGCCGATGCCCCCCGCGATGCAACACTCGGCCAGCGCGACGGCCAGGCCGCCGTCCGAGCAGTCGTGGGCTGAGGCGAGGACCCCGGCCGCGATCAGGCGACGGCAGACCCGCTGCACGGCTACCTCTGCATCGAGGTCTATGGACGGCCGGCCTGCTACCAGGCCATGGACCGCCTCCAGGTACTCGCTGGCGCCCAGCGATGAGACATCGCCCTCGACTTCATCGGCGCCCAGCAGCACTACGATGTCGTCGGTTTTGCTGAAGCCAACGCCGGCGCGGAGCGAGACATCTTCCAAAAGACCCAATGCGCCGACCACAGGAGTCGGATAGATGCTCTTGCCGTAGCTCTCGTTGTACAGGCTGACGTTTCCGCTGATGACGGGCGCCCCCAGCCGTTTGCTGGCCTCCGCCATGCCTTTGATGCACTCCTCGAGCTGGTAGTAGACTTCCGGACGCTCGGGATTGCCGAAGTTCAGACAGTCGGTCAGAGCGATGGGCTCGGCACCGGTGCACGCGACGTTGCGACAAGCCTCGGCGACGGCGATCTTGCCGCCCACGAAGGGGTCCAGGTAGCAGTAGCGCCCGTTGCCGTCGGTGGCCAGAGCGATGCCCTTCTGAGTTCCCTTCACCCGTAGCACCGCTGCGTCGCCTCCCGGCGGGACGACGGTGTTCGTCTGGACCTGATGGTCGTACTGGCGGTAGACCCACTGCTTGCTGGCGATGTTGGGTGTGGCCAGCAGGAGCTTCAAGACCTCCTCGGGCATCTGCACTGAAGGCGGCACCTTGGTCAAGTCGTACTCCTGCAAAGCCGCGAGGTCGGGGGGCTTGACCCCCTGGGGCCGATACAGAGGCGGATCGGTCAGGATCCCGACCGGCACTTGCCCCTCCAGCCTGTTGCCGTCGAACACCCGCGCGACGCCGTCGTCGGTCACGCGGCCAATCGTCGCGCACTCGAGGTCCCACTTGTCGAGGATGGCCCTGACAGCCTCCTCGTGACCTTGCTTCACGAGGAGGAGAACGCGCTCCTGCGATTCAGACAGCATGACTTCGTAGGGCGACATACCGGCGTCGCGCCTCGGGACCCGGCTTACGTCGATTTCCAGTCCGGCCCCCCCCTTGGCAGCCGCCTCGATGCTGGCACTGGTCAGACCGGCGGCGCCGAGGTCCTGGATGCCGGCGACGTGCTCCGTTTGAGCGACCTCCAGACACGCCTCGATGAGCACCTTTTCGAGAAAGGGATTGCCGACCTGCACCGTCGGCCTCAACTCCCTGTCTTCCTCGAAGGACCGCGATGCGAGTCCGGAGGCTCCGTGAATGCCGTCCCGTCCAGTGTCGGCGCCCACGAGCATTAGCGTGTTGCCGGGACTGCCGGTGGTCGAGAACACCAGCCGCGAGGTCTCGATAAGGCCCACGCACATGGCGTTGACCAACGGGTTTCCAGAGTATGACGCCGAGAAGCAGATCTCGCCGCCCACGTCGGGGACGCCGATGCAGTTCCCGTAGCCGGAGATTCCCGCGACTACCCCGCTAAACAAGAATCGGTTATGCGGCTCCGTCAGCGGGCCGAAGCGTAGCGAGTTGAGCAGCGCGATCGGACGCGCGCCCATCGCGAAGATATCCCTGACGATGCCTCCGACGCCTGTGGCCGCACCCTGGTACGGCTCCACCGCAGATGGGTGATTGTGAGACTCGATCTTCATGACGATGGCCAGCCCATCGCCGATGTCGACGACTCCAGCGTTTTCAGCCCCGGGCTCAACTAGCATGCGTGGGCTCTTTGCGTCGAAGAGCCTGAGCAGGGGTTTGGAGTGCTTGTAGCCGCAGTGCTCGCTCCATAGCGAGCCGAACAGACCCAGCTCCAGCGCGTTAGGCTCGCGGCCGAGGCGCTCGACGATTGCCTCGTACTCGGCCTCCGACAGCGCAAGGTCGTCGAGGGCCTGCTTGCTTACGGGCATTTTCTGCTCACCAGACAACCTTCCTTGGCCAACTATCGGGGCCAGACTATCGGTTGCCCCCAATCGCCACTAGTGCTACGCCAAAGACCACGAGTACACCGCCAAACACCGTTCGCCAAGTGACCCTCTCCAGCCGCTGGAGGAAGAAGTGCGTCAGCGCGATCGAGAGGAGCGGACTGGTCCCCACCAGCGGCGCCACCACTACGACCCTCGACTCATTCAGCGCCAGGAACCAGAAGCTGACTCCAAAGGTCGACGCGAGGCCCGCAAGGCCGACCATTAGCAAGCCTCGCCTGGGTGCCCGGGGCAGGTCGACGATGGCATGGCGATAGACCATGAGCCCCAGGATGACGGTCCCGAACAGCATCGAGAAGGCCGTGCCAACCAATGGCGGAGCGAAGTCGGTAACGATCTTTCGCGCTACCAGCGTCAGCGAGCCGTAGCTGAAGGCCGCCCCAAGAGCCGCGAGGTAGCCGAGCAGCAGTTGGCGCTGTGCGGTCTCTACCCGAATCATCTCTGAGTAAGTATGAGCGTCAGGCCGCCAATTATCGCCGTGGTGCCGACGAGTATCGGGGCGTTGATGGTCTCGCCGCCCACCGTGACGGCAAGGGCGATCGCAAACATCGGCGACGAGCCGACGATAGGGCTGGACCTCGCGACGCCGGCCAACCTCACGCTGGTAAAGTTCAGGAGCCGCCCAACGGGAAAGTTGATGCTCCCCGAGAGCAGGAACCACAGGAACGCGACGCCGGCCAGCGCGAAGACGGCCTCCCAGTGAATCAAGAGCGCGAGCGTCATGACGATGGTGGTGCCGACGATCAAAGACAGCAGCGTCCCGGTCGTGGCCCGCATGTGCTGAAGGGCCAGGCGCGCGAATACGGCCGATGTGCCGAAGCCTGCGGCAGCCAGCAGCGCCATGACCACTCCAAGCATCAGGCGGCGGGCCCCCCTGCTCTCGAAGCCGAGAGGGCCGCGGCGACGATCGACTCGAATATCATCGCGCCGTCGGTGCCGCCCATCAGCTCCTCGCAGCACCGCTCGGGGTGGGGCATCATGCCCATCACGTTGCCTTGCCGATTGGCGATGCCGGCGATGTTGCCCGCCGAGCCGTTGGGATTGGCGCCCTCCGTGACCTCGCCTTCAGGCGTGCAGTAGCGGAAGACCACGCGGCCGCTAGACTCGAGGTCGCCGATGGTCTCGGAATCGGCGAAGTAGTTGCCCTCCCCGTGGGAGATGGGCACGCGAATGACCTGGCCGGTCTGGGCGTTGCGCGTGAACGGCAACGCCGTGCTTTCGACGCGGAGGTGTGTCCACTGGCACCGGAACTGAAGGTGGGAGTTGCGCATGAGCACTCCGGGAAGCATTCCGGCCTCGCACAGTATCTGGAACCCGTTGCAGATGCCCAGGACCGGCTTTCCCTGCTCCGCGAACTCCTCCACCGCCTTCATCACGGGCGAAAATCGGGCGATGGCCCCGGCTCTGAGATAGTCTCCATAGGAGAAACCGCCCGGCAGCACGACGCAATCGTAGGAGGACAGGTCGGTCTCCTTGTGCCAGAGGTACTCGACCGGCTGACGAAGGACGTTCTTGATGACGTGATAGCAGTCGGTGTCACTCCAGGTGCCCGGAA